>NZ_JBVVQA010000002.1:223614-384133 GCF_055811455.1 Mesorhizobium sp. WSM4845 | reverse complement strand
CTTTCTCTTCATCAGTCCGTCCTTCAATCGAGGCCGGACTCTAATCTCAGATGGAGGAAATTACCCGTGGCAGGTCAGGATCATAGGGCCCTCGGGCAGGTTGCCCGGAAACCATTCAGGAGGATTGTCGCCATCGTTCTTTTGTCCACGGCCAACAAGTTTTCTGCCTCACTTAAGTTCCAAGTTTCTAATGCAAGATAGTTGACCGAAGAGTTTTCGCTCACCGTGTCGAACACTCCCGCAAACGGAGGCGGAATTCCCGGTCATTCTTCCTCCCAAAAATCCTGCAGTGAGGCATGGCGAAGATCGTCCTCGCCCCTGAGGTGCTTCACGCGGGCTTTAATTCCCGGCTTAACCCACTGTGTTGCCGGCCGCTTTGGCATTTCCTTGGGCGGTGGCCCGGCATGTTCCTGGACATGTTTCCAAAGCCGCTCCCGCATCTCGCGATTGACGCTGACAAACGCGCTGCCGACATACTTCCGGGTGCCTGGCTCGGCCATCAGGGCAAACGCCGGCTTACCCCTCTCGCGTTCGACGCCAAGGAGCTCGAACTCGCTTTCGGTGAAGGACTTGGTTTTCAGCCAATTGGTGGTCGGGCCGCTGCGATATTTGCTGTCCCGACGCTTCGATACCATCCCCTCCAGGCCGGCCGTGTCGATCAGATGATAGATCGCATCAGCCTCGCCTGGCATTGTCTCACTGAACTGGATGCGGCTGTCGGACCCTATTAGGCCGGCCAGGATTTCCCGGCGATCCTCAAGTGCCATGTCGCGCAAGTCGTGGCCATTGAGATGCAGCAGATCGAACGTGACGAAATAGAGGTCGTGCTGGCGCCTGGTGATTGCCTTGCGCAACGCGGCAAAATCAGAAAGGCCAGCCTCATTCAAGATGACGACTTCGCCGTCGATGATGGTGTTCTCTACGTTGAGACCTTTGGCTGCCTCGGCCAGATCGCGGTACTTCGATGTCCAGTCTAGTCCGCGGCGAGTGAAGATCCGCACACCGTCGGCGTCGATGATGATCTGGGAGCGGTAGCCGTCGAATTTGGCTTCATGCATCCAGTCATCGCCTTGGGGTGGCTTGGCTACCAAGGTCGGCATCATCGGAGGAATGAACTCAAGCCGGCCGCCGGCACTCACTCGTTTAACCACCAAATTGACTCTAGGCTCATCCGATTTGACAGCCAGGGGAACGGAACGTGACCATTTTACTAAATTAGCAATGATGCATGAGAGCCTTATGGTAGAACTAGCCGGCGTGCCGCCCCAAACCCCAGCCGGTCAGGCCCGGCGGCTTCTCGTGATCCTTGAGGGGCTGTCGGGCCGCTCGCACTTAATGAGTGGAGCGCAGCAACCCCTCCTCCTCGGCAGCGGCCTCGAACGCCTTTCTTACATCGTCGGGCGTGCACTCGCCTTTAATGAGAGCGACGCAGGCCTCGATGGCCTCCTTCCACTTAGGTCCCCGCTTGGTCCACTTCATGAGTTCCGCCGCGGCACCCTCGGCATTGGTACATACGTAGGTGAACCCAGGTCGGTCGGTTCCGATGTAGACCGGAGGGTGAAACCAATGAATACCCATGAGGGTGCCGCCGCCATTTTCGCCTGAGTTAAGAACGGTTGGATCGCCAGCCATGGCTACCTTTCCTACCTCTGAATTATCATTGGCCGGCAAACGGGACGGGCAGCACTCGGTTCCGCCGCTGGCTATGGTCGACAAGCGGTAAGACTGAAGTCCCTGCGTCATGGACATAGGGCTGAGGGCCGGCAACCAGGACATTACCATTGCATTGATATTGGGCCGCCGAGCAAAGTCCCTTCATCGGTGGTTCACCGGGTGCCCGCGGTTTGCCCCTGAACAGCGGGCACCCGAAATCACTCCCTAACTGCGGAGAGAGCTGTGACCCTTATCCAAAGCAGACAGAACGTCGATGAGGTCGCAGGGCGACCCGCAAACGACAATCAAACCCCTAGCCCAACAGATTTCTCGGTGGTTGATCTCGTTTCGTCGAGCGACGACGAGGTCGCTGCCCTTGTCAGGCGAACAGAGAACCTGGCCCTTGCCGTCATTATAGTAATGGCGATCTTCCTGATCCTTGCACCGGTGGTCTTCATTGCCCTGGTGTATGGGATCTAGGTATGGGATCTGAGATGTCCCGATTAGCGCCAGTAACTTCCAATTTTACGCACTAATTCGATTCTAGCGGCAAGCTTATATTAGCCAGAGTGAACGGAACGTGGTTCCGCGGCTCCTGGCGGGGTCGTGGCCAAGTGCGCGTGCTTCTGGAAGATTGCAATCTTGTCGGGATAGGTAATCCGGATCTCGCGTCCGCATCCCTCGCACTTGTAATGGGAAACGACCTGAAACCAGCTGCCGTTCTTGACGACGGTGAAGTTGCACTGCGGGCATTGGAAAGTCAGACCAACAGAGAACAGGCTGGGAGACAGGGACATTGCAGCGCGTCACTCTGGAAGATTGAAGCCGGGTTGGTTGTCCAGCTCGACGACAAAGGATACGGCAATCAAATCATCGGCAGGGATTCTGCCCTTGCCGTCCTCCATGACGGCTGCGACCTTTCGAAAGGTCTTCAGTTCACTCTCGGTAATCCGGGCGCCGCGCATCCTCTCGCTGAGGTAAGCCACGCGCATTCGCAACGCCGGGGACGCTCCAGTCTCACGGTTCGACATGGTGATCACATTCCTCCCTTGCTTGCAGCCCGCCACACCTTTCGGCACGGCGGGCTGTCCTCCCAGTCGCTTAGCTCATTCGATGATTTTGATGATCTTGCGGGTGCCTGGATCAACGACAGCGGTCCGGTTGTCGACCACCACGTAACTGTATTTGGTGTCGGGAACTTCATGAAGCTCGACCGTATCGGGCAGCGTTGAGCCGATATTGAGTTCTACTCCAGGGATTTTCACCGAGGCGAGCGGCTGTTTCTTCACATATTCCCTGATGACCGTCTCCTGTTCAGGCGCGATGACTACGTCCTGAGCAACAGCGGCGCCTATACCCGCCAGCAGCAGAAATCCCGCGGCGACAGTTGAAAGACGCATGCTCATAATTGCCTCCTTGCGTGAGTTCGGTTGCGCTGCACGAAGTCGTCTTCGCGCCAACCCCATCCAACCTCGGGGCGGCCGCAAATGTTCCTTGATTGGGCTTCGGTCCCCTCAAAGGTAGGACCTAAGTCTGACATTGCTGATCGCAAAGGACGAGGACGGGGTGCAGCCCGGAACCGCGACTGCCGGCCACTCGTTGCTTTCCACGTGCTCATAGGAGGAGACCATGGAGAATAGTGTCCACCAAGCTCGCTGGTTACTCGCTCCGGTGTTCGCGGTATCGATCACATTCCTGGCGATAGGAATCATCATTAGCTAGGGGCCAAACTTGAGATCTGCGCAGCAAAGTCCCTTCCTGCGCTGATAAGTGGACCACCCGCCATTCCTCCATTGTGGCGGGTGGTCTGCAGAAAAGAACGCTGTCCCGCAAGGTCGGCATCATCGGAGGAATGAACTCTAGCCGGCCAGCACCGGCAGTCACTCGTTTGCGCACAGGTTCGAGTCTAGGCTCATCCGATTTGATGGCTAGGAGAACGGACCATGACCATTTTACTCAGTTAGCAATGATGCATGTAGCGGCATATAGTTCGCCCAGCCGGCGACCCCAACGCCCCCCACTGGCTAGGCGCGGCGGCCCGATAGTCACCCCGAACTGCTATCGGGCCGTCCCGTAGAAAAATCGCACGGTAGCGGCCGACCTGAGCCGAGGTAGAACCAATAGGCGATGGCTTCGGCCGACGGGGTCCGCTCGACTTGGACGCCGCGCCACTAGCATCCTCCTTGAGGGATCTCGGGTCAAAAGTGTAGTAATACTTAATTTCCTGAATTGTATCTTGATGGCGCGTTGTCTTCACGAGTCGTACATGTCAGCTTATGGCATTATAGTTGTTCACTGGCCAAGGAGTACATTCGATGAAGAGCGGGAAGTCTTCGAAAGGAAAGACAGATAAACTTGTCCCGGAAGAACAGGCACGTCGTGAATTTCTGAAGAATGCCGGGCGTTTTGCTGTTGTAACACCTCCATCTATTGCCCTGTTGCTTGGCACGAGCCTGAACTCGCAAGCTATTGCCAAATCGCATGGCGCACGTCCCGGACATGGATGGGGCAGCAAGAAACGCATCTCTGCTCCTGGCCGCAAGCGTTAGAATGGTTTCTTTGGTCGTTCTGGGCGATCATAGATGACGCGCGTATGGCAAGCGGAATGCCGGCCTCAATTTGAGGAGCGTAGCAACCCCTCCTCCTCGGCAGCAGCCTCGAAGGCCTTCCTTACGTCGTCGGCTGTGCCCTCGCCCTCATGGACGCCATGCAGGCCTTAACTGCCTTTTTCCACTTAGGTCCCCGCTTGGTCCACTTCATGAATTCCGCAGCGGCAACCTCGACGTTATTGCAGCCGTATGTCAGCCCAGGTCGGTCGGTCTCGATGTTGACCGGAGGGTGAAACCAAAGGGTTGCCATGATACCTCCTACTCAGGCGAGAGATATACGCTCGCCTCCTTGGCCGCCGCCTCAAAGGCTTCAGGGACCTCTTGGGGAGAAACTCTGCCCTGAAAGCGTCAACGCATGATTGGACCGCTTTCGTCCACCTCGGCCCCTTTGTGTCCCACGCCATGAGTTCCTCGGCGGCTCCCTCAACGTGGCTGACCCCCATGGCGAATGCAGACGCTAGATGCGCAACTTCATCCCGGGCGTGTCCACCTCTTATCCGGCATCAGCAGCGTGGAACGTTTGCGGCGAATGCAAGTTCGGCAGGTGACGCCCATGGAGGTAACCAAGTCCTTGTGTCCAGCTTTCTCCTCGGACGTGCTCATCCGCAAGCTGCGTCGCGTCGCTGACATCAGCGATGATGACGCCGCAGCCTTAGGAGGCCTCACGATTCAGGAGAAGGATGTTCCGGCTAACAGGGAAATCGTCATAGAAGGCGATCGACCAACCAACTCATTTGTCGTCTTGGACGGCGTGGCATGCTCATACAAGCACACTGGTGCGGGAAAGCGGCAGATCACCAGCTTCTTTGTCGCAGGCGATCTCCCGGATCTGCACGGCATCCATCTGGCAGTCATGGATTGCAGCTTCTCGAGCATGACGCCCGTGAGATTGGGCTTAATCCGCCACAGCGCTCTTCGCTCGATTTGCGAACAGCGCCCGCGTGTTGCAACCGCGTTCTGGCGATCGACCCTGATTGACGCTGCGATCTACCGGGAATGGGTCACCAACGTCGGGAGACGGGACGCCTACGCGCGTACGGCCCACATGTTATGCGAACTCATTGTGCGGTTGCGGTTTGCAGGACGCATTGAGGACCACGTCGCGGATTTACCGATCACCCAGGCAGCATTGGGTGATGCGGTGGGTTTGTCCGCGGTTCACGTGAACCGCACGCTTCAGGCGCTACGAGGTGACAGGCTGATCGCCACGTCAGGTACAAAGTTGCGTGCTCTCGATTGGCCGGGTTTGGTTCAGGCAGGGGAATTCGATCCGACTTACCTGCACCTGAAGGACCCCGACGTGGCATTCTGATGCCGGAAAGCCGATATGCCAAGATATTTCTTTGATAGCGGCGATCACCAGCATCTCGTGGAAGACAACACGGGTCTGGAATGCGAGGGGATTGAGGCAGCGCGCAATGCAGCCGTCGAAGGATTGACTGAGCTGGCAAAGGACGAACTGAAAGGTCCCGATGGGCAGCAACTCATCATGGATATAAGGGACGAGAGTGGCAGAAAGGTTCTGAGGCTTACCCTGTCCCTGGTGATCGAACCGCTTGAGGTAAATGCCGTCTCGCCGACATCCAACAAAGATGAACCTCGACGTCGCGGTTGATCTGACCAGGAGAACGACATGCAAGCGAGACTTGCGCGATCGCAATCGCGTGTCCGCCGACGACGATTACGAAGTGGAATATTTCGCTCGCGAGAATGGGTATGACAATCGAGCAGGTCTGCGAGCTCATCAAGGCCAAGGGCAACGATCGGTCAGCCCTCATAGAAGCCGCGAGGGCATTGCGGGAGCGGAAGAGATACCGGACCAACAACGAAGGCACGGGATATCGAGGCAAGGACCACGACCAGCCAATCAAGCCCGAGGTGGAGCATTTCGAACACTGCCCCATATGGGGGCAGGATTTCGACATGCGCGATCTTGGCCAGGTGCTTCCCCATGCGGAGCCGGAGCACCAGGCGCTGCAGCCTGTGAGTTAAATGAGAGAAGGACTCAAGCACGCCATAAAAAGTACCAACGAGCGATGGCGTATCCTGCCAAGCCCAACATAGTGAGCGCATACAGAACCAGGAAAAACGGAACCACGGACGGTTGACTGTCGAGGGCGGCGTCAGCTTCTTCCCATTCCCCAACCAGATTGCGATCCCGCCTGGCCTCCGTGACCGCCAAACCGTCCGGGCCAATTTTACCGTCGATCTCTCTCGAAATTCTTTTTGTGATATCGGCTAGGATCACTGGATCCTCGGGCAGGTTGTCCCCTTCAGGAAGATTGTCGCCATCGTTCTTGTCCATGGCGCCAACAATGTTCTCTGCCTCACTTATGTTCCAAGTTTCTAATGTAAAATTTTGACCAAGACCCGATCCAACGGCACCGGGAAGGGAAAGCGCGGCTGTCGGGGACCAGCACAATCGACCGTCAAGCAGCCACCAAGACCAGCAGTGCGACGCCCGATGGCATAAGGAAAGCGCGACCCTCGCGCGCTTCAGGCGGGCGCTCGTGGATAAAACCATTACTCACAATCCCGGGTCGAAATGCACAATGGCATTAAGGATGGTGCGGTAGAGACTGTCGACTTCCTCGTCGATCTCTTCACGCCTGATGCCCACTGACTTCGCGTCGGCAAACAGCTTGTGCGTCAGCTCATTGATCGAAATTACATCCGGCCGGGCCGTTTTAGGAACGCTGTTCGCAATCCACTTGTGCAGGAAAGTGATGCCGCGTGCGCTCATCTGGGCATAAGCTACCGAACGGACATTAGTTCCAGCTTGAACACGAACAACAAAGCGGATGAACGAATTTCGGAACAAGAGGAACAAGGCGCTATGTCGCAAGTTGGGTTCCGTAGTGGGAAGGAACATCTAACCATGGGCGAAGATAGAAAAAAGTGAACCCGAGCGGCAAAAGGAACTCCAGGCGCAGGCGCTCGCACGTGAAACCGGGATCACCCGGGATCAGGCTCTCACGCTCATAGAATTGCTCGGAATCCCACGATGAGGTGGCTATTGGCGACATCATCGAGAATGAAATCGTAGATCGTCGCGGGGTCAGTTCCGGGGGTATGGGAGACCCTCCTGCCGTAAGCCGGCCCTACGGCTGCTGGCGTGACAACTGTGGCGCGAAGGGCGGCTCAAAGCCCTGCTGGCTCTCCGTTGTACACACCAGCTGCTCAGTTCCGTCGCGCGGAGCGACGCGCCACACCGGCGACGCTAACCGGCGTGAGCGGACGCCCGACTTTGGCCTCAGCTGTGGAGATAATGCCGTCGAACACGCCTGGGATTATAAGCTGCTCTGGGGCCCCGAGTCCGAGAAACCCGACGGTTCCGGCAAGCAGAACAATTCTCAGTTTTCTTGAGGTGGTCATTTGCTGCCTCCTGGTGAGAGATGTGCCGGCCTAATGGTCCAGTTCTCAGTGCGCGCCAAATTTCGAACCCATTGATTGAAACCGTTTTCCAAAGAGTGCGCCCGAACAAAAGAGAGAACTATGTGGGAGCGAGCCTATTCGGTATCAGTCGCAAGTATCGAGCCGCTGACCGTCCCACATAACGTGGTCACCGGCATATTTAAACTATAATTCGACTTTGTTTGGAGGCTCATGGGATCACGCCTTCGCCTTCAGCCTCAACAACGGAAGGGCAGGAATGGGTCCGGATCGCGACCTTGGTCGCTTCCGCCGCAAAGGGCAGGAGTTGGCGCGAAGTCGCCGCTAGCGTAGGAACGAGGGATGTCCGCTTTTAAGGGACGGGGCGCGCCGGTGGAACGACCGGGATAGGCGCGAAGCTGCCGTTGGTATGTTGCAACATAATGATTTATTTTGGCCAGCAGACGAACCCGTCACGCAGTTCCCCGGAACAGATCCTCTCGAAGCGTGTTGCGCCAGCTCCAAGCTGAATTGAAGCACAACCATGAAGCCCGAAGACGCCACCTACCCTCCTCTTGATGTCGCCAAGCCTGTCGCCCCTGGGATCTGGATCGTCGACAGCGGACCGCTGAGCGTGATGGGCATTCCAGTCCCGGTGCGCATGACGGTTATCCAGCTCGGGAATGGCGGGCTCCTGCTGCATTCACCAACACGGTTCGCTTTTGAGCTGAGAAAGCAGCTCGAGCAGATTGGTCCGATAGTGCATCTGGTTGCGCCAAACAGTGCACACTGGACCTTCCTCAAGGAGTGGCAGAATCATGTGCAGGGAGCATCGACTTGGGCCGCTCCGGTCTTGCGCCATCGGGCAAAGGTCCGCCGGGCCGGCGTCAGGATCGATCACGATCTGGCCGCAGCGGCGCCGGACGCCTGGTCGAAAGATCTCGATCAGGTTCTCGTTCCAGGAGCCGGTGGGTTCACCGAAGTCGCGTTCTATCATAAGAACAGCCGAACTATGGTGCTTACGGATCTAGTTCTGAATCTTGAGCCGGAAAAGCTGCCGTTCATTATCAGGCCGGCGGCGCGCCTGTTAGGCGTCACGGCACCTGTGGGGAAGGCCCCCATTTACCTGCGGATGATCATCAAACGGAAGCATGAGCAGGCGAAGGCTGCCGCGGAGCGCCTCGTGGCTTTTCAGCCAAAGCGCGTGATCTTCAGCCATGGCCGGTGGTTCCACGAGGATGGGACGACATTACTTCGCCAGTCGCTGGCCTGGCTTCTCTGAGCGCGGCCGCAGAGAAGATTGTCAGGAAGTAGCCATCAACTCCCGTTGCCGTTCCCATTCGACGGGCAAACCCCTGACGAGCGCCTGGAGCTGAACCCCCATGGACTGCCGTCCGTCGAGTATGGCTTCGACCAGATCGGGCGCGAGCAGCGTCAACTGGAGGACGTGGGATACGAAGGAGCGGTCAAGCCTTTCGGCCGCGGCAAGTTCGATCACCGTTGCGAACTCGCTTGTTTCCAGCATGTTTCCACCGGAACGCCCGCGCCAGCGCCCGGATCAGAGTGTTGTCGATGCGTGGCCGTGCTGGAGTCCATTGCTGTGCGCCGGCGGGCGAGATGATGATCTTGCGGCCACCACGCTTGCGCTTTGCTTGGCCTGGGCGGCCCCGCGTTCCGCAACAGTTTCGCGCCATTCCCGTTCGGCGTCAGCAATCACCCCGCGGGCTTCGGCGGAATCTTTAGAACGCTTGCGAACGGGCGGGAAAGCCCTAGTCGCAGGTCAAGCATCGCCGCGAACGCGCCGGAATGCCAGGGAGGATGCACGGCTCAGAAATGAAATTTAATAGGCCGTCCTTAGCGTCTTGGTCAGTGCGATCTACGGCGCCTCCATTGAAATCATTGGGTAATTCTTCGTCGATCATGCTCAATACCCCCCGTGTTCCTATCCCAAAAACTTCGTTCAGGAAAAAAACCTGCGAAAGAGAGTGGGACGGGTCTAGCGAAAAATGGGCTTTTTGGTCTGACCCTCCCCCCCGCCGTGTTCATGTGGCAGTGGTGCCGTGCTTGGTGGTGTGTAGGTGCGCTCGTCACTGGTAGAACTACCAGTGACGGCCCGCCGGAACTTCCGTACCTACCCATCCTGTGCCCCGTCCTGGTTGTTGCTCCCCGTCGAGTCGCCGAACAACTCGGGGTAGAGGTGCGGGTTGGCGCGCTGGAACGCTGTCGGACGTGACCTTGGCAAGACCCTCGGCTCGCTCGCAGCTGCAACCGGGGCCGGCTTCGGCCGAGGCGGCAGCGCCTTCCAGCGCTGTTCGCGGAGATACCACGCGAAGCCGCATATCAGCTTTCGGCCGATTGCCTTATTGGTATCCGCGAAACGGGTAATCTCGCCGTATGCATCCCGGCGATCTTCAGGCGACAGATCCAGCCAGGCGGCCAAGGCATCGTCCCGGCTATCCGCAAAGCCCGATGGCCAAGCACGGCGTGCCCGCTCGAATTCTTTCTCGTCCTCGCGCGCGCTCTCTCTCGTTCGTTTAACAGGGATCGTTAACATTGGTGCCCGCTCATACGTGGGCACCCCCTGCCCATCTATACGTGGGCACCGCTGCCCACCCGTGGGCACCCCTGCCCGCTCGTGGGTACCCTCTGTTGCGGCAGCCGCGTCGGCATCAGTTTCGACGGCGTCATCGAGGTCAGGCCTATCGAGCACAACGCGGTATTCGTGCGCCGCGTCGGCACCCGAGTCGCGGACCTTTGCGCGCTGCTGCAGGTATCCCGCCGAGACCAGGCGAGTGATCGACCGCTGCACGGTGGCCCGGCCGCATCCCAACTCCTTCGCCATCTTCACCTGCGATTGGCAGCACCAGCCGCGATTGTCTGTATGGCGCCCCAACAGTGCTAGGACCTGAAGGTCGCGCCCTTCCAGCAACGGGTCGGTGACCGCATCGGCGGGGATGATCGAAATACGTGGACGGCCGAGGCTCATGCGTGCCGGCCGTTAGCTTCTCGGATAGCGGTAACCGCCTCATGCGCGGTCAGTCCGAAACGGCATTTCAGCGCGGGAATTGTCGGGCGTTCGCAGGTGTTGGAGTTCGCGAGATACCAAGCCGCCGCGATCTCGATGGGGTTTGACAAACTAGGGCTAAGTGATTGATTTTTGGAGCGGGGTTTGACGGAAGTTTCGCTGCAACCCCTTGATATTGGCTGATCAACGTTTGACTGAAAATCCGCGTGTCGGTGGTTCGAATCCGCCTCTGGGCACCATCCCCTCTTCTCCTGACACTCTCTTTCACCGAAGCTTCAACGCTTCTGTCTCAGCAATTGACTGAAATCCCTACAGATTTCGGCGCGTAAAGCGCAAATGGTCGGGTTTTGTGGAATTTCGGCGCAGTTGGTCCAACGAGGCGGGGGGCTGGTATTTTCGCTGGTATTGGAGATCCTGATGGTATCGATGCAGCCAAATGGAGGTCCCGAAAATGGCCCTTTCCGACGTAAAATGCCGAAATGCCCGACCCGTTTCCAAGCTCGTGAAATTGTCTGACGGTGGCGGGCTCCAGCTTTGGGTGCAGCCTACCGGATCTCGCCTGTGGCGCCTCGCCTATCGTTTTGGCGGCAAGCAGAAGCTTCTTGCGTTGGGCAGCTATCCTCTCATCTCCCTCGCTGAGGCACGCGAGGCGCGCGATACCGCCAAACGTCTCCTCCTACGTGGCATCGACCCCGCACAGGAGCGTAAGGCGCAAAAGGCTTCGGCGGAGAACACCTTTCGCTCAATCGCCGAGGACTATGTCGACAAGCTGAAGAAGGAGGGACGTGCCGACCGGACCATCACCAAGGTCAAATGGTTGCTCGACTTTGCGTATCCAACGTTTGGGGACAAAAGCGTTCGGGAGATCGATCCGGCCACAATTCTTGCCGCTCTCCGGAGCGTGGAGGGTCGCGGTCGGTACGAGTCGGCCAGGCGACTGCGCTCCACCATCGGCAGTGTGTTTCGATATGCAATCGCAACCGCGCGCGCCGATGTAGATCCGACGATCGCCCTGAGGGGCGCACTCGTCGGTCCGACGGTCACGCCGCGTGCCGCGGTTACCGATCCTAAGGCCTTGGGAGGCTTGCTGAGGGCGATCAATGCATTTGACGGACAGCCTACAACCCGAGCCGCCCTAAGGCTGATGGCCCTGCTGTTTCCCCGCCCCGGCGAGCTGCGCGCGGCCGGATGGGACGAGTTCGATTTCGAAAGGTCGGTGTGGAGCATCCCTGAAGGACGCATGAAGATGCGACGGCCGCACCGTGTACCTCTTTCCAGGCAGGCGGTCAGCGTCCTGACCTCACTTAGAGAAATCTCTGGTGGTGGATCGCTGTTGTTTCCTAGTGTTCGATCGGGTTCGCGTCCGATTTCCGACAACACGCTTAACGCCGCCCTTCGCCGTATGGGCTATGGCAAAGAAGAAGCTACCGCGCACGGTTTTCGAGCAACGGCATCAACTCTGCTAAACGAATGCGGAAATTGGCATCCGGATGCCATAGAGCGGCAACTGGCCCACATCGAAAACAACGACGTTCGTCGTGCCTACGCCCGGGCTGAGCATTGGGAAGAGCGTGTCAAGATGATGCAGTGGTGGGGAGATTATTTGGATGAACTCGAGAGCAAAAGCGCGCTAGTGATCTCGATCGGGCGACGCGGCAAGCCTGCCGTTCATACACCATCGCGACCGTCCACTTTGAACCCAACAGCGACGGCATACCAAACACCGAGATGAATCTCCAACCGGACGACCAAATGGGCGTAGGTCATCCCGCCACCGTCGTCGGGCAGAAAAGGACGTCCCAGTAGAACTCCCGCGATCCCCGAGGCGCGCGAGCGATAGTCCCCATCGTCTCACCTACGAACGTATGAGTCTGTCTCGCCTTCGGAATGATGCGAGTCGACGAGCGCGCTTTCCGCACGCGCTTGGCTGTCCGGCGACGGCATGAACAGCAAGGTCAGATGATAGCTGCTCTCGTAATGCGCGACTTTGCCTTCCGCGCCGTTCTTCATCGACTAGTCATGAGGCCGCGTCATGGCGCATTTGCTCAAAGCCATAGAAGTTAGGGTTCTTCGGTCGCTCGAACATCAGGTCTCGAAACGCCATCCGAAGCTACGATCAGCTCTCCGCTATACCAGAACCTTTTCGAGGTCCAAAGCATCCCTGCGAAGGCGGCCCGAAGCCAATGTTCTGTAGTTCCCAGTAGGCAGTTTGCCAGCTTGCAGGTTTCGTTCTGGGCGCTCCCACGCATAGAAAGGTCCGGTTTTGAGCTTGGTCTTTCCTCGGCGGCTCCATATTGCAGCTTCGTACTTCGCATTCGCGCGGATTGTAGAATCATTTGATGACAGTGCCAGCGCTTCCAACATTTCGGCCGCCAACTCACTTGTGGCCGAGAAATAGGGCCGCCCAAGCTTGCGGGCTTGCACCAACGTGTTAAGGCAGCGCTGATCAAGACTGAGTGAGGTTTTGTCGGCTCTTGCTGCAATCATCCATGCCCACACGACATATCCATCGCTTATCGGGTCATGTTTGTTCCAAGGCCATGGTCCTTCACCCGGCAGCCGAGGGACCGCCCCGGCCCTGATATCGGCAAGAGCCCAAGAAAGGTCTGTCCACGGGTCCGCGTCGAGCTTTCCTCGACGATCCGACTGAAAACCGGAAATTCTTTCCAAGCCGCCTGGATACGATCCGCTCGAACCAGCAAGTACCAACGAAAGGCTGGGATCAGGTGCAACCAAGCGCAACGCCAGCTCTGGACCGAAGCCGGATTTGACTAATGCGATTTCTGCGTTAAGGCCGGTCTCGAACAGCGGCACGTTAACTTGCCAGACTTGGTCGCCTTCAATGCCGACGCTCAAACGCAGCCGCTCCTTAGGCCGAAACGCTAGAGAACCAAAATCGATGATGATCTGGTTGCCGTCCTTTCGCGGATGGAGGCCCTCGACTCGCTGAAAAGCGCGCCACCCTCCCCTCCGAGCCGAAGTAAGATCGATCGAAAGACCAATTGAGAAGCGCTTTTCCAAACGTGAAGTGACCGGCGTAGTGGCGCTCGAAAATTGCTTCGCGGCATATTCAGCCAAGTTGGGGGAGACCACTGGCACAAGATCTTCGTCCATGTCGACAGGCACCGCAGAGGCCGTTCGGAACGACTCATACGCTTGAATGCGGCTTGGTCGAAAATTAGAGGCCACTGGCGTCCTTCGCGGCTTCTCGCCTAGTTCGACGATAAAAGGGTTCACGCCGCCGACAATGTTGATTTTCGTCGTCGTTAAGGCCCCCGTCGTGAGGTCTTCCGCGTAACACAAAAATGTCCCGGCCTGCAGTTGCGTCTCCGCAACTCCATCTTTGTTGCTCAGAAGATCAGCTCCGCTTAATTCACGTTTCATACCGATTAGACGGAAATGGTATGGGACATGCGCTGGCCCGACAATGCGGACATTGTGAACATCATGATCGCCGATCATTCCACGAGCTCCACGATCTGGGCGGGAGGAGCGGCTGTGAAGACTTGATCTTGATACGAGGGATTCCCGCCTGGGAACTGCGCCGAGGTTGTGTAGCGCGTGAGATCGGGGTCGACACGAAACCTCCACGCCAACTCAGCGTCGTGCTTGGTAAAAATCCGCCCGTTTCCATCATTCGCCGTGACAGAGACCGCGGCAAGCATGTGGCTTTCGACCGCCGTCCGTACGACGACGGGAATCTGCGGATGTGGTACCCTCAGCAACTTAACATCCCTGTTGAATTGCGTAAGAGATTCTGTTTGCAGATCGGTATTGTTGAAGGCGGCATTTGCGATACGACCTAGCGTAAATAGGATCTGCTGTCCGGTCACGACCCAGCCGTCGGGATTGGTGAATTCGACGCTTGCTCCACTTAAGCCTTCGATCAAGGCCTGCGTGAAGAATGGCGGAGCCCCATCGGTGGGAGCCCATGCGCTGGTGCCAAGCCTGGATCCGGCCAGCGAAACCGAGCTTGTCCGGCGTCTAGTAAGCGCGGTAATATCGGGGGTGATCAGAGCTGGGCTTTGCGCTCCATTGATCTGCTGAAATATAGCTGGAATGACTTCCTGGCAGGCGTCCAGAAAGACCCAACAACCATCGGCTTGCAAAGTTGGCAGCGCCGACGCCAGCTGCGTAATGTTAATCGATTGCGCCCATGGCCTGTGCTTGATGGATCGGATATCTTCTAATACAGCAACGGCCGTTGTATCGCTGTCGGTCACGCCGTGCGACGCCATATAAAAAAACATATGATCGCCTGGGCGGCATCGTCCAATCCAGTGATCCCCGGCAGTGTGATAATTGGCTTCGTTGGCTGGCTCGACAACATCGTCGACCCGGGGATCGTGATCTACGACGCCCAGGCTGAGCGTGTCCTGTCCGGCAACCTGGGCGGGATCGGACAACAACACCTCGATCGAACCGAGCGGGGCGACCAAGCTGTCGGCCCGATCAAGAAGGAAGCGGACCATAGCGCGTGCACCAGCGGTCGTCGCCACTCTGTCGGCCGACCCGTTGGCGCTGAGGCTCGGAAAGCGGCCACATCCGATGATGAATGCGTGGGTCTGAGGCGCGTTGCCTGGCCGAAGGTAGATTGTCGTCACGGCGCAAGCCCTATATTTTTCAGACGAGTGTTCAGCCGGGTGTAGAACATCGTGCTGGAAAAATACGCGCCGTGAGCGTCAAGCACGCCTGCGATCGTATCAACGGAGAAATCCTCGCTGCCTTCAAAAATCGGCGATGTGACAAAGGAAAGCACGTCCATCTTGTCAAAGGCATTCCACCAGTTCTTGACCGCCTTTGGAGTCGGTACCGATTTGGATTGCCCCGAGAATTCGGAGGTGCTTGCCTCATAGAGCTTCATTTCCTCAAAAAGCGCGACTTGTGAACCAACAGTAAGAAAGAGATCGACCGCGAATTTCGTCCCAATGGCTGCGGAAAAGCTCTCGACAGTTTCGTTGCTCGAGAGCAGGTCATAAAGGATTACGCCGCCCATGCTGTGGCCGATCAATACGAATGGCTCGTCAGGGTTTCTCTGTTTGCCTGCGGCAACAATCGCCTCGGAAACTGACTTGCGAATCTGGGTGCGAGCGTCGTTTTCTCGCAGGTACCGAAAAACATCCCCGATAAAGATCGCGAGACCCGGCGTGATCTTTTCCCGACCAGCCCGGGCGAACGGGCCGTTGACGAGATTGGAAGCCCCGCTCTTTATCTTGTCGGCTGCGGCTTTCACATGATCGAGAAATCCCAGTCCCTGAAAAGCGGCGCCAGCCTCGGCCTCTTTGCGCAGCCGATCGCAAAACTGTTCGTCGTCGATCGCGGTCGCCAACCATGCAGGCTTTGGCTGGGCTGCCGCATATCTGGCTGCTTTCATCCAAAAGAGTTCAAAATCCTGAGCGGGCGCCTCGTTTGGGTCCGAGAGTGCGGCGACTGAAAGTGCCCCAACCACGGCGGCGAAATCCATTCGGGCGGCTTCTAGTATTTGAGAACCATCGCCTTGGGCCAAGGCGGCGCCAATACCAAGTGCCTGGTAATCGGCATCGAAGTTCGGAACCGACGCCAATTTCCACTGAGGGTCCGCGCCAAACTCACCCCAATAGGGATTGCGGATTGTGAAGTCCGCTGACGAAAACGCGAGTTCCTTGAAACGACGATCACGTATCGCGACATTCGCGTCGAAACCGGCGTCTGATTTTCTGTTGGCAACGCCGTGAACAAAAACGACCTGCACCATTCCCGCCCCCCTTAATATTTGTAGTTAATCTTGAAAGCCTGTGGCTAGCAAGCCACAGCACCTACAAATTCAAAGTCTCCGATTCCTATTTCCCGAATAGTCTGTCACCCTCGTTTCATAGGGAGGATTCGGGGATGGACGCTTCTACGATTACGCTGAATGATTACCAGACAGCTGCGAAAACCACAGACAAAACGCACGGCAAGGCGGCCGGTTTGGGTTTGCCCATCCTTGGATTGTTCGGGGAAACCGGCAGTCTCCTGAGCGAGGTAAAGAAAAAACAGCGAGACGCTAACGCATACGACTCGTATGAACGCGGTGTGCTCGAGGAGTTCGGGGATGCGCTTTGGTATCTGGCGATCATCGCGGCGCAAGCGGATCTTTCGCTCGAAGAGCTGGCTGCGGACTTCCGCCATTCGCCCGATGGGCCGCTTACCTTCGCGCAGCTACAGCCGCAACCTAGTCTTCGACTACCATTTCCAACCCCCGAGGTGTCACGGACCCTTCTGAAGCTCGCGAACGCTGTTGGAAATCTTGCCAACGAGCACGGCGAAGCTGTTTCCAAAACGGACAGACCGTTACTTCTCAGTAAGTTGTCGGTCATTTTCCGAAGTCTTATTGACGCCGCCACCGAAGCTGGCGTGACATTAGGCGATGCCGCCGTTCGCAATATCCTGAAGGCACGAGACAAATGGCCGCTCGAACGGACGCCGCCACCTTTGTTCGACATCGACTTTCCCCCGGAGGAGCAGTTGCCGCGGCAACTGGAGATTGAGATCTTCGAGCGGCCGAGCGGCGGGAAAACCTATGTGTACCAGCGGTGCAATGGCGTTAATATTGGTGACCGGCTTACCGACAATAACGTGGTCGAAGATTTCTATCGTTTCCACGATGCGTTCCACTATGCTTACGCAGCCGTCCTTGGGTGGTCGCCGGTGACACGGGCGCTGTTGAAGGTGAAACGGAAAAGCAAAACCAAAGTGGACGACGGCGAAGACGGTCTACGAGCGATCATCGTTGAGGAAGGCGTTGCAGCCTACGTTTTTTCCCGAGCGAAGGAGCACGGCTTCTTTGAAAGCCGCGACGAGGTCGATTTAAACTTGCTGAAGGCGGTCAAGGGATTTGTTCATGGCTTCGAGTCCGAAGCTTGCCCTTTGTGGCTTTGGGAACAGGCCATCCTCACGGGCAATTCGGCCTACCGGTATCTTAAGGAACATCGTCGTGGACGGTTGGTTCTCGATCTAGACAAACGAAGCATGACCGTGCAGGAGCTTGCGCCATGAAAGCTGCAGCCTTTGTCGAAGAACTGGCCTCGTACAGGTTTGAAAACGCGTTCAATCCATACGTTGACGCTTGCCCAGATTTCGATACCGACGAAGCGCCGACGATCCGGCGCAGGAATCTCGAAGCGGTTCTGGATGCCGCGTTAGCGCGGGGCATTCATTCATTCTGGATCGCCCGCGATCTGGGCTATCGAGGCGGCCGTCGTACTGGACTCGCGCTAACTGATGAATTGCATCTCGATTGGCACGCAGATTTGCTCGGCACGGAGCCGTTGTGCAGAGCAACTAAAGGACCTCCGATTGCCGAGAGAACGGCTGCGATCGTCTGGCAGATGTTGAGATCGATCGAGCAGCCGATTTTTTTATGGAACGTCTTTCCTTTCCATCCACATGCAGCCGGGGATCCGATGACCAACCGCTGCCATACGAAAAGCGAGAGGCTCGCCTGCAAGCCCCTGCTTGAAAGTCTGATCGCCGCCCTCAGACCGAAACATCTCGTCGCAATCGGCCGCGATGCGCAGTCCGCCCTCGCCGATCTTGATCTGGCCGCAACAGCGGTACGGCATCCAAGTTACGGCGGGCAGAATGAATTTATAGGTGCACTTGAGACGTTTTACAGCATTCGGGGAAGATCGGTCCCGCCGACACAGCTGCATCTTCTCTGATCAGGCGGCTTCTCTAAGGCTTCCTGTCGCTCGAGCCTCATTAAGAAGGTCACTCAGGCTTTCCCTGTCCGACGGGCAGTCGACCACGGCATGAGTCGAAACGATCGTCAGGCTTCCCACGCCGACTTTCACCTCGTCTGCAACGAATTTCATCAAGCGGCCGAGGCCGATGAGATTTCCCAGAAGCCGTTCGATGTAGTAGTGATTGCGGTACATCGCCGTCAGCAGAAGCTTGCGTTCGGGCCCGTCCGTAAGCTTGAAGCTTAGGAAGCTCAGGCACTGTCTGTTCATCAGAGGACCGGCGTCACGGATGGGGTCGTAGATAGTGATCTCGTAAACGTTGCGGAAACACCTGCCGGAAGCAACTTGATCGCGCATCTTCGTTACCATTTCGTCCAGGGGATTGAGGAATTTTCCCTTTTTCTGCAGCGGAAAGGTGATCATGCGATCGAAGTACCGTCCCCAATCGCCCTTTTTGATGCGCGGAAGAACCTTGGTTCGGTAAACGTCATAGAAGGCGGGAGCCTTATGTCTCAAGAATAGAGAGCGCGGAAAGATGGTGTTGGCGACAGTCTCTACAGGATACCTCTCGTATTCCCGGAGGTACTCATCGACAAGGGAGATAACCTCTAGGTCGGCGTCGCTCATGACTGTCGGGTTGGCGACGTCCACGATGACGTTTTGTGCATCGTGGCTGCCACTGGCCGAATTGACGGCAGCGACGGCCGCGAGCCAAGCAGACGCACAGCTAGGCTGCGTTTTGATGGGCAGATACACCGACTTCCTCCTTCAGCACCGCGATCCGGCGCAATCTCTGTGAAACGTAATCCTCGGTAACCCACGCATGGCCGTTCGAACCCCAGAACAGTCCCCAGGAATTGCGCACGAGCAGAGCCCTTCGCCCCCCAACGATCCCAGCGCCTACCGCGATAACGGCATGACGGGTGACATCTTTCTCGCCAGGATAGCCTGCGACAATTCCTTGACCGCCAGGGTTGTAGAACGCCTCCCCGATGTACAGCACTATTACGGTCGGAGATCCTCCCAGCAAATTCGCAAGGATCTCGTCAAAAGACCCCGGACCGCGCTCGAAGTTTCGAAAATACCTCGTCGTAACGACGGGCGGCCCCCAATGGCTCAGGTCCCCAGGTAAGTCTGCAAGATAAGGCCAGCTCGTTTCGGGAGGCTGTCCATCGTCGCGAATCGCTTCAAGGATGTGCAATAGGAGCGCACCTTGGCTCGGCGACAGACCTGCACGCCTCTGCGCGTGGTAAAAGACAAACTCGGCCGAAAGCGGATCCCACCCATCGCGAACCGCCGCATGGCAATCGCTCACAGCAAAAGCCAGGCATGTAGGGCGAATGCCCTGATCACGCACGTCCCCAAACATGCTGCGCAGGTCATAGGTGAGCGACGGCCCCGACATTACGCGGCCTCCAGTCGGAAACGACGTTCCGCACGTGACCAGCCAGCGACTTCAGGACCATAAAGATCGACGTCGAGCGTATAGTCATTGACCACGCTGCCGGGCTGCCAAGGCCGCGCTTCTGTCATCCGCACGGTGCCTTGCTGCTGCCTCACTGATTGCGCGACGATCCTTCGAACGACGGGCCCCCCTGCATTCTCCTCCCCGGTCACTTCCCGGACATCTTCCCTGACCGCGAATGCATCCGGCGTCAGTTCGTCAACGCGCCATAGGTAGCCTGCGCCAGCGTTTTCTTTCAGCCGCATCACAAAAAGGTCGTCGGGGCCGCCGTGAAGAACTTCGCCTTTATCTGCCTCGCTCAGTTCCCAGACATCACCATAGTAGGCTGTCGGCTCGACCTCGCCGAGGATACCCTTCTTGATCTTCTTCGGCTCTATGTCGGCGAGGCGTTTTGCATCTGAACGGCTGATCAAATTATAGCGGGCAAGCGTCCAGCAGGTAGCGGAGTAGCTCGTGCCGGCCCGCAGCGAAAGCTGATACACAATTCGAGGTTGGGGAAGATCAGGCTTCGTCCAGCCGTGTCGCTTACAATGAAAGAGCACCAGCCATTGAGGTAGAAGAAATGACGCGGCAAAAGCGTCCGCTTCTACCTCTTGAAGATTGGTATCCCGTGAAGCCGCAAAGGGGCTGCGGCGTAGGATCGAATCGTCATCAAGGCTTGGCTTGTGCTTGAGATAAAAATGTCCGAGCTCGTGGGCTGCGGTAAACCGTTGCACGCTGAGTGGACGCTTGGTGGTAATAAGCACTCCGGCGACTGGCTCGCTCATGAATGCCCCTAGCAGGCCGTCCAAAGGGCGAAAGATCAGCGGCAGGTTGAGATGTGCCATGACACCAAAGACATCGATCTGACCATTCAGGAGGCCATTGGCGCGTTCGATCCTATCTCGTATCGCTAGATCGTTTTGCAGCCGACCCGCCGCAGCCATCGCTTTTCGAATGGCATTCTCGATCGCCGTCATCTATTCTTCCTCGATCGATGAACGGCTCTTCAGGAAGTCAGCGAAGCGGCTCAGTTCTTCAAGGTCATTTGACGACAGCTTGGATGCCGTGCGAGCCAAATGGTGCACCGGCTCCGAAATGTCCGATGAGTCGGCATCCCCTGTGAAGTAGCTGACCGGTCGCCGGTAAAGCGTGGAGAGCTTTCGTAGCTCGATGACATCGACCTTACGCTGACCTGTTTCAATATTGGAAAGGGCGCTCCGCGGAATGTTAAGGCGGCTGGCGACCTCGTCCTGGCTGAGCCCGACATATTCCCTACATTGACGCAATTTGTCAGCGATGGCTAAACGTTCGGCCTCGTCCGACTTTCCGTGGCTGGCGGGGCCTTTCATGCGACCGCACCTTCAAAACGTTTCTCCCAAAGCTTGGCCAAGCGTGATGTCACATCGTCGACAGCTTCCTGGATGGATTCATATCCCCCTGGACGTACAGCCGCCTGACCCACCTCGAAGCCAACCACCTCATCAAGGACACAGAGAATTTCGACTACGGTGTGGGAATCGACATGAATCGCTTTTACGACCAGTTCATTTTGAGATTTTGGAAGTAGAACACCTTCAAATTCCGCCAGATCCTTGATGGATTTTATGAGCTCAGCAAGCAGCGTTTCCTGAACGTGATCGAGGGGAAAGGGGGGAACTTTGACTTTAGTGCTCGGATCGATTGGCAAGGCGCGACTCCAAGAATGGTACCACCACTTAGCATTGTTTGTCCGATATTCCAACAGGTAATGTCTGAAATTCGGACATCAGCTCTCAAGCTTGCTTCCGATCAGCGTCACAATGGCCGACGCGGCTTCTTCGGGTGTCCGCATGTTCGAGACGATTTTCACTGGATAATGAGAACCTTCCTCAAGTGCGAGACTCCGGTAAGCGTCACGCAGCCTCAACCAACTGCTGATCTCGTCAGCCCGATCGATTGGCTGATCCCGATCGAGAAGAATGGCAAGTGCCGGCTGAAACTTATCCCAGACAAGTCGTTCGGCTTCCACGAGTGTTCGCAAGCCGGCTTGATGAACACCGGCGGCCGCGCCATAGACGAGCGTCGACCACCAGAAACGATCGAGGATGATATGTGTCCCGGATTGCAGCGCTGGCACGATCAGCCGTTCGATGGCATCAAGGTGAGCAGCAATATGAAGCGCCTGCTTCGAGAGCTCGCTCATTGTCGCTATTCTAAATGCCGCCGGGTCGTGGTGAATACGATAAACGACTGCGCCAAGGGTGCCTTCAGCTTTCCCCGGAAAGCTCAAGAATTCAAAGCGGCCAGATCGTTGCACTAAGGCGACCTTCAAGAGATCGATCGTCGTCGTTTTGCCAACTCCGTCCGGTCCCTCGATAAAGAATAATTTTCCAGACATTTACGCTCCCATATACCCGTCAATAGATATGCAGAATGGCTTCTAGTTAAACCGTCAGACTCAGCAAAACGCCAGCGTCGCAGCCGAGGCTTTCATACTCAGCGGCCATTGATGCGGCAAAAGGTTTAACCGCAGTTTAGGAGCTGGTCCGAATTTTGGCGGAAGATCACCCCGTACTCTGAGACCGCCGAACTCATGCGAATCACGAGGCTTCTACTGTTCGATACAGGACAATTCGCCCCGTCGGTACAAGTTGGGAAAGAAAGTCGAAGTCCCGAATGTTTCCCGTGAGCACACGCGCACCCAGCTGCCGCGCCTGCAGGCAAACCAGAGCGTCGTTGACGAACTTTCGTTCGTGACCTTCGCCTTTTGGCAAATTGCTCATTCGGAAAAGCAGGCCGGCGAGGATGCCGGATTGCCCCCAGATGGCAGTGTCTGGGGCGTGAAGTCGGTGCTCGGGTACCCTCCGCCGCTTTCTCCTCGCCGGCCGCCTTGCGCAATTCCAGGCGATGCAGGACCTCATCGACGCGATACCGGGTTTCAGGATGGACGACTTTCCGCGCAAATTGCGCTCGGACATCACCGCCCAGATGCCGGTCCCCAGATCCGACCAGGACAGATCGAACGGCCTGTCGCGCTCGGACTCGGCTCGAATGCCCCTCAAATTGATGCTGTCGAAGCGAAGGCTCTTGGCACAGAGCGGCGTGGTCTGCGCGCGAACCCCAAACTTGAGCAGCACGGTACGCACATCCGATTCCGAACTGCCGCTGTCTTCGGCGATGGCCTTGATCCAGCCGGACTCGGTCGGCTCGATGGTCCGTTCCTTTCTCATGATTTTAATCCAATAATCTTGGCCAGGCGTTGTTCGACTTACTCCCGGATGGTCGGTATCACCTTGGATCGTGTTTCCGTACTCAGGGTGCTCGTACTGCCATTCCTTCAGCGCAGAACCGCTCTTGCCGCTGGCAACCCGCATGATCAAAGCCAATCGATCACGATACCACTCCAACTCCGGGTGATCCTGAACGCACCTTTCCAGGAACGAGATCGCCTTCGATGATATGAGGTACTCGTACCGACGAATCTTGCCGTCATCACCGGCGAGTTGCATCGGTCTCGTCAGGCCGTAGTAGCTCAGCATGGCAAGGGCATCCTCGACATTCTGGTAGGCGCCGTGCCGCCAGCGGACCATCCGCACCATTCTGACGGAAGGCTCGTCGTCGAGGAAGATGCGCTTGACCGCTTCCAGCAGCTCGGGCTCGCGGGTTTCCTCGTAGAGATCCAGCAGGGCGTCACTCAAATAGTCGGGATAACGGACAAGGAAATCCATGGCCATCAAGCGCTTCTCGGCTCGAAAGACTTTCACGACCTCCTCTGTGGGTTTGGCGACGTCTTCGCCGCCCGCAACCAAGATGAAGAGCAACCTAAGCGCGTCGCGATGCCTGTAGCTCGGCTCGCGCGATGCTCGTGAAGGCGGCGAAGTCTCGCCCTCCGGCCCCTCCCCTTCAACCAAAATATCCATAGCGGAAGCGCCCCCCAACAGGGACGATGATATCTGAAATGATTTGATTTCGCGAATCTAGTGTGACCCTACCTCGGCATATCCTGAGGTATGTGGGGGTGAAGGAAACGGTGGAAGGGGCCACCTCGACCATCACGCCGGTTCGGCTTCGGTCTTTTCAGACTGCTTCATTTCCGCTTGGTTCTCCCTCCGAGAAGCCTTGTTGGCCAGGTACTCCTCTAATTCTGCGGCGTGGTTCTCGCAGCCTTTTGCCTGCTTTCGAAGAAGCGAGACATGGTTAGAAAGTTCGTGCCTTGTGCAAAGGCCTATTGGAACCAGGGAGCGTTCACCATCGCGAAGCACAGGATACGATTTGACCAAGCGAGTGTGGCCGGGAAAGACCATCTGTGGAGACGCAGGATCGTCGCTCATCCCCACGCGCTTCAACATGCGTGTGACGACACCTACCAGTTCCTTCTTAGCGAACGCTCTATAGAAGTCAGCATGCGGGCCCGCGAGAGGTTTGCTTTTGAAAATATCTGCAA
This sequence comes from Mesorhizobium sp. WSM4845, assembly GCF_055811455.1. Classification (NCBI taxonomy): domain Bacteria; kingdom Pseudomonadati; phylum Pseudomonadota; class Alphaproteobacteria; order Hyphomicrobiales; family Phyllobacteriaceae; genus Mesorhizobium; species Mesorhizobium sp. WSM4845. Next base: position 359,901 of record NZ_JBVVQA010000002.1, on the reverse strand, counting down.
CGACTTGGCTTGGTTGTGCAATCTGGCCAGCATCCATCCGCTGCCCAATAAGTTTATGAAGCTCCGACAATAGTGCAGAGTCTTTGGCCATGAACTTCGTCCCATCAACTGTTGAATGGAGAAACCGGTGCGGCTGGTAGATATTATCGACCCCTCTCAGGGCTCACGGCATTCAACGCAACTTGGCCGAAGCTGTGACTGGTGATCATCCACCGATTCTAAGAATTGTCAAAGCCATTGTTCTGCCTTTGTTCGAGTATGCGAGTGACTGCCCAAAAAGTGACGAGAGCGACAGGCCCCGACGAGTGAGACGCAAGACCCTTCAGTCGGAATCGCGCTATGTCCGAAATTTGCTGCATATTTCGGACAATGACTGAACAAAATGTCGAGGTCGTCGAACGCCCGATGTCGCCAGCCAACAGCTTTTCTTTGCTGAGCAATCCGGCATCCTCGAGCGCCTCGAAATCCGGCAGGTCGCGCAACGTGTCGAGCCCTATCTCGGTGTCAGCATCTGAGCCGTCGATGTCGGGGCACGGGCGCTTTCGAGCTCTCGGACCTTCTCGTCCGCGATTCCCTCCAGCGCTTTCAAGCGGAACATGACCCGACCGAGATCAACGAAGGCGGCGATCCCTTGATTATTGTCATAGACCCCGTTCTCGACGTCTGCGATCAGGCAGGCGTTTTGCATGCCATCCCAGGCCAAAGTCACGCGGTCTTCGCAGCTCTCGATACCCGCCAAATCAAAGTGCTGCGTCGCGCAATTGCGGGTTGGTCGCCGCCTCGCGCAGATCATTGGCCACATCCTGCCGGAATTTTGCATTGCCAGAGTTCGCGTTTTCCGACAGCCGGTCTAGGAAGCGCGTGTATTCCTGGGAGCCCGGCTCTTTTGCACGCGACTGGGACGGGCAAGGAGAATGCTGGGGACGCCAGCCTGCCAGCGGGCTATTTGGACTTAGTCGTCTCCGGCACTTGGACGCGGGGCTACCGCGCAAAGCTGCCGATCGCGGTGCGGCGCCATCGTCGATGTCGATCGGCTGATCGAGGGGTCTTCAATATGGAGGCATATTGGTTTCGGCCCATAACAATGCTGTGGCGGCGGTGTTCGCCGGCCCTCGATAACGGCTCAAGTTTCCACGCTATAGGAGGCGGCGAAGGCGGGGGAGCAATTCATTGCGGAGCCGTTCGCCGATAGCTCTCTTGCCGTGATCCACCCGTTCACACGTTGCCGCCAGTTTACGCCGAACGAACTTAGTCAGACCGCTTCCGCTTAAGGCCCTTTCCTTCTAAGTCGGCACGACCACTCGCTGGGAACTGCAAGGAGGATGCGGTTTTGTGCTTCGACACCAATACGATAGGCACCTCAGAGGCGAGACAGCGCCCATGAAGAGTGATGCAATCTCATATCCCCCACGAGGTCTAACTCGTGAGGAAGCAGCTCGCTACATCGGTGTCGGATCGACGCTTTTCGACGAAATGGTTACCGATGGGCGCATGCCGAAGCCCAAGCGCATCAACAGCCGCGCTGTCTGGGATCGTGTGGCCCTCGACATAGCTTTCACCTCTTTGCCGGATAAAGATAGCGGTCTTCAAGAACTGCTGGAAAGAAGCAAACGGGACAGAGAAAGAAGAAAATAAATACGCTCCTTGCGTATACGCCGCAGGCGTAGTATGGTCATTGCGTGCGAAAGGCATGACATGAACGAGGATGAGAAACTTGCGCAAGAAGTGAAAGCCTGGAGGGCCAAGGGAGGATTCACTGCCGAAGCCGCAGCTAAGGTGCTGGGAATACCGAAACGCACATTCGAAGGCATAGAGCAAGGCAGAGGCTTCCCTTACCCGGTGCTCCTGCGCGTTGCCATCGAAAGCGAAGCCCTTTCGCTACAGGCGATGCTGGAGAACTCCCCGCGCGTTGAGCACCGGCGGCAGAAGTCTGGAAGGAGCATTTGATGGCTAGGCCCTTCAAAGATGCGCGATACCCTGGGGTCTCTTCGCGTCTCAAGAACGGCAAGCTAGCTTATCGCTACCGCGCAAAAGGCATGCCCGAAATCCGCCTTCCCGGTAAGCCCGGCGATCCCGAGTTCGAGGCGGCCTACGAGAAGGCCACGCAGGGTCAAGGCAAGAAGGCAGGTATCATCGATTTGCCCGGTCGGGCACTGCCAAAAACCTTTGGCCATGCCGCGCGCCGGCTTGAAACGACAATGGAGTGGCTGGATTTTGATGAAGCCACGCAGCAGAAGAATGCGCGACTGATTGAGCGTTTTCTCAACCTGCGGGTCGATCCCAACTACCCACTCACCTGGCGCGATACTCCTGTTGAACATCTCGACGCGGATCGGCTTCGCGCAATCATTGAAGGCATCTTCAGGACAAACCGCACAGTCGCCAAACACATGTTGGTCGCCATCAAGAAACTTCTATTGGTCGCGACCGATGTCGAAAAATGGATCAAGCCGCAGGATGATCCATCGCTATCTATCCGTGTGCGGGTGCCCAAATCGACGAAGAACCCAGCTTGGCCAATTGCGATGCGCGAAAGGTTCGAGGAGCGACACCCCATCGGCACAGCCGCACGCACCTGCTATGCACTCGGCTTCTGGCTTGGAAATCGGCGCGGGGATATCGCTGCTCTTGAGTGGGACGATCTTTTAACCGAAGAGATCGAACTGTTCGACGGCTCGCTGGTGCTAATCGAGGCCTTTGATTTCCGCCAGAAGAAGAACCGCAACCGCCATGGCGGGCGCGAGATGTTCATTCCGGTCGTAGACAAGCTAGCAGCGGCCCTGGAGCCGCTTGATCGCTCGCAAGGCGGCACTGTCTTAAAGAACGCCTATGGCAGGTCATTTTCAGAAAAGAGCCTGACAGGCATGATGCAGCATTGGGCACGACAGGCCGATATTCCTGACGGGTATACGCTTCACGGCCTGCGCCGTACCTTCGGCACCTACCTCGCTGAATGCAACATCCAGGCCCGGGCCATCATGGACGCCATGGGGCATTCCTCCATGACGGTGACGGATGACTACGTGCGTGAGGCCAACAAGAAGCGGATCGCGGTTGATATTGCTCGCGCGATCAACGAGCGCGAGGCCAAACGCGACGCCATGAAGCGACGGGCAAACCTCCGCATCGTCAGATAATCACACCGAGTCGGAACAAACCGGGACCACGGTCTTTGTTTTGGCCCATAATGGACCCAAAACGTTTTGGGCCGAGGGCACTTTTCCGAAATAAAATCAATGGTCATGGTGGGCCCGGAGGGACTCGAACCCCCAACCAAGCGGTTATGAGCCGCCGGCTCTAACCATTGAGCTACAGGCCCCACACGCGGCTGGATTAATGTTTTTCCCCGAATCGCACAAGGCTTTCCGGATGGGCTGGCCGAAATCGTCCAAATCAGCCCGTATTCAGACACTAGAGCGACGTGCGTCCACTTAGACGCGCAAGATGCGCTCTAACGCCTTAAATCTACGCATCGTGCTTCCCGAAATCGATTCCGATTCCTGGGCGGATGCGGTAGTCGACAAGCGCGACTGGATCGCAGACCGAGGAGATTTTTATGACCAGACATCTTTTGCCCTTGGCGCTCGCCGCCGCAATCGCTTTTCCGGCGATGGCCGGCGCGGCAGATTCGCCGCCGCCGCCCCGCATCGTCGTCACTGGCGAAGGCGAAGCGACTGCGGCCCCCGATCTGGCGCTGCTGACGCTCAGCGTCATGCGCGAGGCCAAGACCGCGCGTGCCGCGCTCGATGCCAACAACGACGCCATGGCTTCGGTGATCGCCGCAATGAAGTCGGCCGGCATCAAGGAGCGCGACCTGCAGACAGCCGGCATCCAGATCAGCCCGCGCTACAATTATACCAACAAGCCCGACGGCAGCCAGGAAGCCGAACTCATCGCCTACCAGGTGACCAACACGCTTTCGGTGCGCATCCGCGACATCGACAAGACAGGCGAGATTCTCGACAGGGCGGTATCGCTCGGCGTCAACCAGGGCGGCGGCATCTCGTTCTCCAATGAGGATCCAACGGCAACTGTCACCGAAGCCCGCAAGAAGGCGGTCGCCGACGCCATGGCCAAGGCCAGGACGCTGGCTGAAGCTGCCCGGGTCAGCATCGGGCGGGTGCTGGAAATCACCGACCAGAACGTCGCGCCGCCGCCGATACCGATGACCGCCAAGGCCTTTGATGCGGCCCGCGAATCGGTTCCGGTGCAGGCTGGCGAGAATTCCTACACGGTGCAGGTCACAGTCACTTTTGAGTTGAAGTGACCGCCACCTGAAGGCGGCTGTTGCAGCAATATTGACTTTGCTGCATGAAAAACCCCGGAGGATTGGTCCTCCGGGGTTTTTTCGAGCCGCACCCTTCTATCTCAGGGGGCTCTACTCCAGACCGACCTTCTGCGAAGGTCGTGTCTCCAGGCCGACCTTCGCAGAAGGTCATGTCCCAAGCTGACCTTCGCAGAAGATCATCCCCACCAAGCAGGCCGTTGCCGGTAGGCAAACGTGCCGAACGCTTACCGGTAGAGGACCGGGCAGCCGCGCTCATTGGCGAACACGACCACGACGCGGTCGCCATACTGGCGGCCCGCTACTTTCACGGTGCGGCGGCCGACGTCGATGATACGGGCACGGCGCAGACCCATGCGCTCTGCCTTGCCGAGAGCACGGTTTGGCGAGCAGGACCGGCGCCAGTCGCGTTCGCGGCGGCGTTCGCGGTAGTAATCATCGTCATCGCCGGAATAGACGCCGACGCGCGGTTCGTCATTGTTGCCGAAGCCGAGGTAGATGCTGTCTGCATGGGCTGTGGCGGGAATGGCGGCAAGCGTGCCGAGGCCGATAAGCGCCGAAAGGGCCACCGTCTTGATCGTGTTGAACATGTCTTCTCTCCTTCTTCAGGGCTTCCGCCCGCCTTTGATCGAACCAATGTGTCTTGGTCGAACCGATGGCGAGGAGAATGCGCTTGCGTATCTGAACTTTTTACGAACCGGCCGTTCATTTCTGGTTCATGTAGAAACAAGCAATTGCGCAGTCTTCTCGGCTTACCGGTTCTGAACAATCCGGTCGGTTCTGAACCATTTGGGTCGAAAACGCGCTGTCGGGCAGCCGGTTCCGGTTCCTGAAGGCCCGTCGCTAGGGCTCGTCGTCCAGCATGTGCTCGAAATAGTCGTCGGGCTCGGCGAGATCCGTCTCGCTGGCGCTGACCCGGCCCCGCATGGAGATGCCGGCCTCATGCACCGTCTCGGCACTGCCTGAAACCAGCCTGTGCCACCAGTAGAGATCGTGGCCCTCGGCGACCAGCCGGTAGGCGCAGGTTTTGGGCAGCCAACTGATGGTGCGTACATTCTGCGGCGTCAGACCGACGCAGTCCGGGACACGCGCCAGCCGGTTGGCATAATCGGAGCAGCGGCAAGTTTCGGCGTCGAACAGCCGGCAGCCGACGCTCGTCCAGTAAATCGCGCCAGTGTCTTCGTCCTCGAGTTTCGACAGGCAGCATTTGCCGCAGCCGTCGCAAAGCGATTCCCACTCGGCCGGGGTCATCGCCTCGAGCGTCTTGGTTTTCCAGAACGGCGTTTCCATCGACGGGATGTGGCCCCTGGCCGGGTGAAGGTCAAGCACCGCAACAGACGCAGACCCGGCCAGCACCATAGGCCGGCACCATAGGAATAACACGAAGTCGCCTTCAAAACGCCGGCCAATTGCCCTTCGTAGCCGTTAATGCCCGCTAACCGGAACCAATCCGGTTGATGAACAGTTTGGGCCGGGATGGGACGCCAAAGGAGGATTTTTAATGAAACGCCAACCACGGATTCTGGCAGGCACGGCACTTGGCCTGCTGATGGCGTCCGCGCCGTTGGGCGCATTCCCGTTGCAGGGCAGTGCCGCGTTCGACCCACCGCAGAATACCGCCACGCCGTTGATCCCCGTGCAGTCGAATTGCCCCGAAGGCGAGTCGGCAGAAGGCTGCGCACCGCAGGCGGAACCGGAGCAGAAGCCTCGCAAGAAGCGCGAGCGGCAGGCTGAACAGGCCGCGCCTTCCGGCGAGGAGCAGCAGGGCGGTCAGCGCAGGAAGCGCGAGCAGCAACAGCAGGAGGCCGAGCAGGCCGCACCTGCCAGCGAGGAACAGCCCGAGCCGCGCAGAAAGAAGCGCGAGCAGCAACAGCAGGAGGCCGAGCAAGCCGCACCTGCCAGCGATGAACAGCCCGAGCCACGCAGAAAGAAACGTGACCGGCAACAGCAGGAGGAAGCCGCACCGGCCGAACGGCCCGCCGAGCAGGCCGCACCTGCCAGCGACGAACAGCCCGAACCGCGCAGAAAGAAGCGCGACCGGCAACAGCAGGAGGAAGCAGCACCTGCCGAAAAGCCCGCCGAGCAGGCGGCGCCTGCCAGCGACGAACAGCCCGAACCGCGCAGAAAGAAGCGCGACCGGCAACAGCAGCAGGAAGCCGAGCAGGCTGCGCCTGGCGAAGAGGTCGCACCTGCAAATGACAACGAGCAGGTCACGCCGCGCAGGAAGAAGCGGGAACAGGATCAGCAGATCGAAGCCGCACCATCCGAACAGCCAGCCAGCAAGGAAGCCGGCGAGCAGGCCGAGCCGCTTCCGACCGACCAGCAAACGGCTCCCGCTGAGGGCGACAAGCCCCGGGATCAGGCCAGGGAACGCGGCAAGAAGCCTGTCGACGAACAGCCGGTGACAGGCGAGCAGCCTTCAACCGGCGAGCAGCCCGCCGAGCGCGAACAGGCCGCGCCCGCCGAAGGCGAAGGTCCGGCACAAGGCGAGGCTCCAGTGTTCGACAGCCAGAAGGATGCCAGGCGCAAGCGCAAGGGCGGCAGGGACAACGCGCAAGAGACCGGCGGCCAGGACGCGGGTGGTCAGCCCACCCAGCAGGACGGCGAACAGGCGGAAGCCCCGAGGCCGGCTCCGGTCGACCAGGGACCGCCGCCCACCGACGACAGGGCGGCCCAGCAGGCGATCAAGCTTGAGAGGATGGTTCGGGCGACGGAGGAAAAGGGCAGACGCGTTGAGCGTGCGCCCGACGAGGAAAACATTCGCCGCCGTCGTGAACGCCCGCGCGGGGTCGACGTCGTCAGGGAACTCGGCGACCGCGTCATCCTCCAGTTCAACAACCAGACGATCGTGGAAAGCGACGATGCGCCGCGCATGCGGCGTGGCGCGCGGAACGTCTACTATGAGGAGTTGTCGAGCAATCGCACCCGGGAAATCGTCGAGCGTGACAACGGTATCCAGATCGTCACCATCCGCAACCGTTACGGCGACGTCGTCCAGCGTTCACGCATCGCGCCCGATGGGCGCGAATATGTGCTGAGCTATGTCGACGAGCGACACTATGAGGACGATGGCGACTGGCGCGATCCGGGCGACGACCTGCCGCCGATTCGGATCGACATTCCGCGCGAGGAGTACATTCTGGATTCCGAGGAGGTCGAGGATCCGGAAGACTACTATGCCTTCCTAGAACAGCCGCCGGTGGAGAGGGTGCAGCGCCTCTACTCGATCGACGAGGTCAAGCGCTCGGCCCGCGTGCGCGACATCGCCCGCCGCATCGACCTCGACACGCTGAACTTCGAATTCGGTTCAGCCTCGATCCCCGAAACCGAGGTGCAGAAACTGGAAGGGGTGGCCAGCGCCATGGAGAAGCTGCTGGAGAAGAACCCGGCGGAAACCTTCCTGATCGAAGGCCATACCGATGCCGTCGGCAAGCCGGAGGCGAACCTCGCTTTGTCCGACCGTCGCGCGGAGGCGGTCGCCGAAGCCCTGAGCAATGCCTTCAGCATCCCGCCGGAGAACCTGACGACACAGGGCTATGGCGAGGAGTATCTCAAGGTCGATACGTCGGAGCCGGAGCGCGAGAACCGTCGCGTCGCCATCCGCCGCATCACCTCGCTGGTTGCGCCGGTCGCCAGCGCGAATTAACTCGCAGTTTCAGAAACCTGAACTGGTTTCTGGAATCTATGCGGGAAGACATAGCCCACCCCGGTTTCTCCGGGTTGGGCAATTTCCGGCAATCAGCCGAGGTTGAAGGAGAATGTAAGTCGCGATTTAACCAGGCATTGAATCGCGAGGTCGTCCACCCCAGATTCTGGCTAGGGCTTCCCTGCCCTGTCCCGACTCCAGCGGGACACATGAGCCCCGCCGGTACCCCCTCGCCGGCGGGGTTTTTGTTTCCTGCTTCGGTTGGGAAACGAGGGCTATGCCGGTGCCAGTCAGTAGATATTTTTCACGTTGGTTTTCGAATTCGCAAACACCTCGTCCGGCACGAAGAAATCGCCGGCAAGCGGACCTGTCGCGTCAGGCGCATAGATCGAAAAACCGCTGACGCCCTCGGCGCGCAGCACCTCCTCGTCGATGTAGAAATTGCCGGTCGCTTCGCGCGACGGCCTGAGCAGGATCGCATGCGCGGCATCGGCCATGATATCGGGCGAACGGCTCATCGCCGCCACTGTCGCCCCGCCCAGAAGATTGCGCACCGCTGCCGTATCGATCGTCGAGATCGGCCACAGCGAATTGACGGCGATGCCGTCCCTGGCGAACTCCGCGCTCATGCCCAGCGTGCACATCGACATGCCGAATTTGGCCATCGTATAGGCGACATGGTTCTTGAACCATTTGGCCTTCATGTCGAGTGGCGGCGCCAGATTCAAGATGTGAGGATTGTCGGCCAACTTCAGGTGCGGAATGCACATTTTGGAAACCAGGAACGTGCCGCGTGTGTTGATCTGGTGCATCAGGTCGTAGCGCTTCATGTCGGTTTCCAGCGTGCCGGTGAGTTGGATGGCGCTGGCATTGTTGATGCAGATGTCGATGCCGCCGAATTTTTCGACGGTTCTGGCGACCGCCTCGGCCACCTGCCCCTCCTCGCGTATGTCGCACAGCATCGGCAATGCCTTGCCGCCGGCCTGCTCGATCTCCTCAGCCGCCGTATAGATCGTGCCCGGCAGCTTCGGGTGGGGCTCGGCGGTCTTGGCCGCGATGGTCACATTGGCGCCGTCGCGCGCGGCGCGCAGCGCGATCGCCAGCCCGATGCCGCGCGACCCGCCGGAGATGAACAGCGTCTTTCCCTTGAGCGACATGTCTTGCGCCTCCGTTGCAAATCGGTTGGTCGCGATCCTTGCCCCGTGCCGTCGCCGGATACAAGAGCGGGGAGCATCGAGAGATGGTGACGCTGCGGAGGATTTCCGCGGCGTCGCGCTGCCCCTCATCGCCCTGCCGGGCACTTCTCCCCGTATAGAGACGGGGAGAAGCACGCCTTCATCACAGCTTTCGCCAACTGGCAACGTCGCAAGAATGGAGCCGTGGCTGCGTTCAGCTCCCTTCTCCCCGTCACCATACGGGGAGAAGGTGCCGGCAGGCGGATGAGGGGCAGCGCAAACTTTGACAATGGTCGCCCCACATCCTGCCTTGGGACGTCATTCACTAAACCAGCACCAGGCCTTGCCGCATGGCGATGGCGATGGCGTCGGTGCGGTTGGCCGCACCTAGCTTGATCAGGATCGCCGCGACGTGGAACTTCGCCGTATGCACGGAAATGTTCAGGCGCCGCGCGATCACCTTGTTGGGCGCGCCCTCGGCCAAAAGCGCCAGCACTTCGCTCTCGCGCGGCGACAGCACCGGCCGGCCGGCGCTGTCGCCGACCGGCTCCTCGTCGGAGAGATCGTCGTCATGGAAGGCGAAATCGTCATGTCGATCGGACAAGGGGCGGCCCTCGCCCGAGATCCGATAGCCAGCCGCCGCCAGTCGCGCGGCGGCAGCGATCAGCAGATCGTCCACTGCCGGCGGCAGCACGGCAAACACGGTATCGGCCGGCCGCTGCCGGCTCGCTCGTTGCGACAGGAGCACCCGAGGTATGACGGGATCGCTGGGCCCGCCTTCCACGCCGCCTCTTTCCAGGTAAACGCCATCGACGATCGCGACATCCGCTCTGTCGGCGCTATTGCTGCTACCGGCCACAATCGGCAGCAGATCGCCGGTCGCGGCAAGAGCGGTGGACAGGTGCTCGGCGCGCACGACGTCATCGAGCGCGATCAGCACCGTCAGCCGCCGCCCCGTGATCCTGTGACTTGCCATCGATCTTCTCAGTTTAGCGGCTTTTCGCCGATGGTCAGCACGACGTCGCGCCGTTCGCCGCCGCGCACCACGCCGAGCGTCACCGACGCGCCGGCGCTGTCCGGCCCGAGCCTGCGGATCAGCTCGCGCGGGCCGTGCACGGCCTCGCCGTTCCACGACGCGATGATGTCGCCAAGATGCAGGCCGGCCGCCTTCGCCGGGCCATTGTCGTCGAGGCTCATCACCATCGCGCCATGCGTGTCGCCGTTGCGGATCGGGTGCAGGCCGGCGCCGAGATAGCCGCGCGCGACATGGCCCTTCTCGCGCAGCGTCGCCACCGCCCGTTCGATCGTCTCGTACGGCATGACCAGCGCCCGCCGGCGCGGCCCGAACAAAAGCATGCCGATCAGTGCGCCCTTGGCGTCGAGCACCGGGCCGCCCTCGAAACGGCCACCGGCATTGACGGCCAGATTGATGCGCCGGTCGATCGTGCCGCCGCGCATCGAGCGCCAGGCCGGACCGACCTCACCAACCGATCCGAATGCAGCGAGCGACGCACCGTCGCTATTGCCGACGGCAATGGCCAGATGGCCCGGCCGCGCCGTGCCTGCCTCGGCCAGCGGCGGCACGTCCGGTGCGCCGGTCGGCTTCAGAAGGGCGGTCCCGGTGGATGGATCGCGGCCGACCAGCTCAGCCTTCACCTTGTCGCCCGAAGAAAGCGTCAGCTCGATCTCCTCGCCGGCCTCAACCGCCTCCTCGGCAGCGACAAAATAGCCGTCGCGCCAATGGAAGGCGGTCGCGGTGCGATGCTGATGCGTGGCGAAACTCGCCGTCGCCGGCGCCGCTGCGGCGGCGATATCGGCTATGGCGTCGGAAAATGCGCTCAGATTGAAGTCGCTCATGTCGGTCTCCTGGGTCTTTTTCGCATCGGCCCGAAAATCGGCATCGATTTGTCGGAAAGCACGATGCGAGAACTCAAAGTCTTAGAGCGCACTTTGAGCGTCCAATGGACGCTCATCGCTCTACCCCAGATATCGCTCGGCAGCGCGTTGGCGGGTACTCGCCTGACGGCTAGTTGGGCGTTGGACTGGCCATCTGGTCAGGTCGCGGCCGATCCGGCCGTTCCGCACATATAGGCATCCTTCATCTTGCTCTAAAGACACGGAGCCCTGCCATGTCCCTCCCCGCCCAGCAATTGCAGTTCGACGATGCGCTGCTCGACGATTATTCGGCAACGGTCGCCGATGCCGTGGACCGCATCGGTCCCGCCGTCTGCCGCATCGAGCGCATCGGTGGCGCCGGCGGCCGAGGCTCCGGCTTCGTCATCACGCCGGATGGGCTGGTCGTCACCAATTTCCACGTCGTCGGCGATGCCCGCAGCGTCCGCGTCACCATGCCGGACGGCGTGTCCAGAGAAGGCCGCGTTCTCGGCCGCGACCCCGACACCGACATCGCGCTGGTGCGTGCCGACGGCAGCTTTGGCGATATCGCGCCACTCGGCGATTCCAAGCGCCTGCGGCGCGGCCAGATCGCCATTGCCATCGGCAACCCGCTCGGCTTCGAATGGACCGTCACATCAGGTGTCGTCTCGGCGCTCGGCCGCTCGATGCGTGCTTCCACCGGCCGGCTGATCGACGATGTCATCCAGACCGACGCAGCGCTCAACCCCGGCAATTCCGGCGGACCACTGGTGTCGTCGGCGGGCGAGGTTATCGGCGTCAACACAGCCATGATCCATGGCGCGCAAGGCATTGCCTTCGCGGTTGCCTCCAACACCGCCAATTTCGTCATTTCGGAGATCATCCGCTTCGGCCGCGTCCGCCGCGCCTTCATCGGTGTCTCGGCCGACACGACAACCCTGCCGCGTCGCGCCGCCCTTTTGTCGCAAGTGTCGAGCAGCACGGCGGTGCGCCTGCGCAGTGTCGAGGCGAACAGCCCGGCCGCCAGAGCCGGCCTGAAAGAGGGCAACATCATCGCCGCCATCGACGGCCGCCCGGTCACCGGCGTCGACGATCTGGTGCGCATGCTCGACGCCGAGCGCATCGGCCGCGAAACGCTGTGCACAGTGGTGCGCCGCTCCGGCATTTCTCAGGTCCCGCTGATGCCGGTGGCGCGGACGTAATAACTATCGCGGCGCAAACAGTTGGCCAAGCAGCGAAACCAACAGCACTGCCAACTCGCCGGTCGGATCGAGGTCTGGATCGAAAATGGTCATGTCCATTCCGGTACAGCGCGGATCCGCCACCAGCGCCGCGAGGACGGCGATGAGATCGTCGGGATCGATACCGGGGCTGCCTGGTGAATCCACCGCAGGCATCACCGTCTGATCGAGCGCATCGACATCGAAATGCACCCAATAGGGCCAGCCGGTTCGCGCCAGCGTGGTCAAGGTCTTTTCCAGGACCTCTGCCGCGCCGAGCTCCCGCGCGGCAAAGACATCGATCAGCGTCATCGCGGTCGAAGTGATGTCGGGCCAGGCGAAGTCGGGGTTGCGGTTCTCGCGTTCGCCGATCTGAACCACCTGTTCGTCCGCAACAAGTGGGCTCGCGATCTCAGGCCAGTCGGTCAGCAACGGCTCACCACGTCCGGTGGCGAGCGCAAGGTCCATGCCGGCGGCCGAGCCGAGCGAAGCATCGACGTCGTAGTTGCCCGGATGGCGGAAATCGCTATGGCCATCGACATGGACCAGTGCCAGCGGACCGGATCGCCGTGCACCAGCCAGCGCGCCAAGCAGGACCGCGCAGTCGCCGCCGACGACCAGCGGGAACTCGCCTCGTCTCAGCGCGCCGGCAACCACTTCGGCGAGTCCGAGATTGAAGCTGCGTATCGCATTGCCGTTGCGCAGCCGGGTGCCCGGCTGCGGCTCCGTGTTATAGGCGGGCCGATCAAGATCAACCACTTTGAGGGGCGAAAGCGTCTCGATCAGGCCGGCTTCGGTCAACGCCTGCGGCGCACGCCACGTGCCCGGAATATGACCTGGCCTCAGCGGACGCAGGCCAAGGTTGGAGGGTGCGCGGACAAGGCAGATTTCACGCATGGAATGGGCCCAGGCTGATGAGCTCAGCATAGACCGCAAAGACATGACCGGCCACGCGGCTGAAGGCTTCAGCTGATATCTACAGACAATTCCTGCCAGCCCCTGTCTCGCTCAGCCCGCCGCGCCTTCGACAAACTGCTCCAGAAACTCGGCGCTCGGCGGGATCGGCTTGATCACGTCGATCAGCACGCCATTGGGGTCTTTGGTGATGAAATGACGCTGGCCGAAGGCTTCGTCGCGGAGCGTTCGCAGGATCGGCAGGCCGGCGGCGATGACCCGCTCATAGATAGCATCCGGGTTCTTGACCTCGAAATTGATCAGCAGGCCGGAGGTCCGGCCGCGCCCTTCCTCAGGAATGGTTTCATGATCGCCCTGGACGATGCCGAGATTGACGCGGCGATCCTCGGTTGATTGTAGATGCACGTACCAGTCGCTCTCGAACAGCGGCTTGAAGCCGAAGTGCGCGACATAGAAGGCCTTCGTGCCGGCAACGTCGCCGGTCATCAGCACCGGGTAATAGCTTGTCGTCTTCATCTTTCCTTCTCCCGTCAAATAACATACAGTCTGCATGCGAATACGCATTATAATACAGGCTGAATGTATGCAACGAAAAAGCGCGCGCCGCTCCAACCGCGATCGCACCGAAGCGACGCGCGCCGACCTGATCGCCGCGGCGCGAAAACTGTTCACCGAGAAATCCTATGCGGAGACCGGCACGCCCGAGATCGTGGCTGCGGCCGGCGTCACGCGCGGCGCGCTCTATCATCACTTTGCCGACAAGCAGGCGCTGTTCGCCGCAGTGGTCGAGCAGGAGGCGGCGGCTGTGGCGGAAGAGATCGAGCGCGCCTCGCCGCCCTCGCTGTTTGCCTGCGACGCACTGATCGCCGGCTCGGATGCCTATCTGGCCGCCATGCGCGCACCCGGCCGCACCCGGCTGCTGCTGCTCGACGGGCCGGCCGTGCTCGGCCGCGCCGCCATGGACGAGATCGACAACCGCCACGGCAACCGCTCGTTGCGCGAAGGCCTGGTTGCCGCGATGCGCTCGCAGTCCATGATGAGATTGCCGGTGGAAGCGCTGACCGCGCTGCTTGCCGCCGCCTTCGACCGCGCGGCGCTCGCCATCGAAGCAGGCGCTTCGACCGAGGACTACCGTGCCGTTCTCATGGCGCTGATTGATGGTCTGTCGCCCCAGGCCCCTGGTTCGGCTCGAACTCGTTGAAACAGCCAAGCTGGCGCTTGAACTGGTCGATCAGCCAGGCCGCAGCCGGCTTCGGGCTGCGGTCGGCGCGGTGCATGGCATAAAGCGGCGCGCGGACTTCGCGATACGGCTCCAGATCGAGTTCCACCAGCCGGCCGTTGGCCACATCGTCAGCAATCAACCATCGCGGCAGTCCGCCCCAGCCCAACCCTTCGCGCATCAGCGCATGCTTGGTTCGCATATCCGTAAGTCGCCAGGTGCGGTAGGCATAGACGCCGTAGTCGCGCCCTTTGGTGCGCTCGGACTGGTCGCTGACGACAAGTTGGATGTGTTCGCGCACCTCCTCCAGCGGCACCGGCTTGGGAAGCAGCGCCAGCGGATGGCTTGGCGCGGCCGCCGGCACCATCGACATGAAGCCAATGCGCACAAGATGCGCGTCGACCTCGCCCAGCAGGCCGCCAATACCGAGATCGGCATGTCCATTGACGACATGATCGGGGATCAGCCCGAGCGTGCCGATATGCAGGCGCAGCATCACGGTTGGAAATTGCGCCTCGAACGCCTTCAACACGCGCACCAGCACGGTGGAAGGCAGCGTCGCATCGACCGACAGCGCGACTTCAGCCTCCAGGCCCTGCTTGTGGCTGTCGACGCGAGAGCGGATGCGCTGCAATACGCCGACCATGCGCCGCGCATCTTCCAGCGTCGCCCGGCCGACATCGGTCAGATGCGGCTCGCGCGTGCCCTCGCGCTCGAACAGTTTCAGCCCAAGCTGCGCCTCGAGATTGGCGATGGCGTAGCTGATGACCGACTGCGCTCGGTTGAGCTTGCGGCCGGCGGCGGAGAAGCTGCCGGTGTCGGCGACGGTGACAAGGATCTGAAGCTGATCGAGCGTCGGGTTTGGCTGCATCGTTCTATCCACTATTTGGATGGAACATACATAAAATATACCGGTTTTTCAAATGGGTCAGCTCGCCCATATAGGTCGGGACAGTTCAGCCAACCCTGAAGACCCGCCATGTCCATCCTTCTCGTCACATCCAGTCCGCGCGGCAATGCCTCGCATTCGACCCGCATCGCCACTGAACTTGCGGAAAAGCTGCTCGCCGCCGATCCTTCGGCCAAGCTGGTCGCACGCGATCTCGTGGCAAACCCGCTGCCGCACATCGATCCGGACTATTCGACCGGCATCTATACGCCCGCCGAGGCCCGCACCCAGCGCCAGGCCGAGGTCGTCGGCGTTTCCGACGGCGTGCTCGATGAACTGTTTGCGGCCGACACCATCATCCTGGCCACCGGATTCATCAATTTCGGCATCTCGTCGACGCTGAAATCCTGGGTCGATCACGTCTCCCGCACCGGCAAGACCTTCGCTTATGGCGAGAATGGCCCGAAGGGCCTTGTCACCGGCAAGAAGGTCTATATCGTCCTCGCCTCGGGCGGCATCTATTCGGAAGGCGCGGCCGTGCAGATGGATCACGCCGTCCCTTATCTGCGTAGCGTGCTTGGCTTCATCGGTATGACCGACGTTGAAGTCATCCGCATCGAAGGCGTCGGCATGGGGCCGGATGCGGTCACTGCCGCTCTGGCCAAGGCATCAGCCAAGGTGGATGCCTTGGTGACCTCGACCGTAAGCAAACAGGCTGCTGCGGCGGCGTAGGCCACCAGCCGTCGGAAACTTGAAATCAAAGGTAGGCGCCTGACAGGGCGCTTGCCTTGTTCGTTTTAGGGAAGATGCGCCGGAGACCGAACGGGTCTCACCCGAACATCTTCTCGCCCTGCTCGTCGACCAGCTGAATGCCCTTTTTGATCGAGATGTCGACAGCGTCGTCGAGCCCGGCAAAACGATCGGCGCGGATGAATTTGTGTTCCTTCACCACGCCGTCGATTTCCTTCGAAACCACGCCGCAGGTCTGGTATTGGCCTTCCGCCTTGTACGGCGTGGCGCTGATCAAAAATCCCTTGTGCTCGATCTGCTTTGCCGGTGCAGCACTCTTTGGCTCGCCCGCGTCACCGCCGCCACCGCCGAAAAGACGTTTCAGAAAAGACATGGGCGCGCCCTCCAACGGCTATCATCCTGCATCACATGGCGTGGTGCAGGATGATTTTACTAGCGATCCTTAGGCAAACGGGCAAGGGCCGCATCCGGCCTGGAAGTCAGTCGCGCGACAGCGCTTCGAGGGCTTCGGCCGCCCCTTTCAATATCGCGATCGCCTCGGCCTGTTTTTCAGCGGGCGCGTCGGCAATGTCGCCGAGGGCTGCGCGTAGCCGGTGGCGCACGGCCTGGAATTCGTCGCGCTTTTTCGAACCGCCGCGGCCGCGACGTCCGCTATCCTCGCCATCGTCGTTCCAGCCGAACCAGTCACGCGCCTTTGCCATCTTGCGGCCGAAACGCTCGAGATGATCGAGCACATGGTCGATCATCTCGCGATTGTCATTGAGATGCGCCTGCCCTGCCTCCGTAATCGAAAACACCTTCTTGTTGCCTTCCGCCGACGAGACGGCATAGCCGGCCTCTTCCAGGAAGGTGAGCGTCGGATAGACCACGCCGGGGCTCGGGCTGTAGACGCCGCTGGTGCGTTCCTCCAGGGCCTTGATGATGTCATAGCCGTGGCGCGGCGCCTCGGCCAGCAGCGACAGCGTGATCAGCTTGAGATCGCCGTCGGCCAGCATACGCCCGGCGCGGAACATGTCGCCCGGCCCGCCGCGCCCGCCGCCCCTCATGCCGTGGCCGAATGGGCCGAAGCCGCCGCCACGACCGCCGAACTTGCCGGCCATATGCATGAAAACGCGCTCGGCATGCTCGCCGAAATGATGATGTCCGTGCATTGTCTGCTCCTTGAGTTATGTCTTACGATATATCTCAATTATGCGGATGAGGCCGTTGAGTCAAGATATATCTTACGATGTATCTGAGAACGGTGCCACTAGATTGATTTCGTCACCGAGCTTGGCCAATACCGGTTACCAGCGGCCCTTGCGCCGGTTCCAGGCATAGAGAAGATCGGCGAAGCGATTATAGGCATAGCGCGTCAGCGGCAGCACGGCGCGATTGCCGAACAGCGCGGCCAGCCAGCCCTCGCCCGGCGTTCTTAGCCAGACGGCAATTGCGACGTCGGCGCCGACCAGCAGCTTGCCGTCCGCATCGGTTGCATGCAGCCAGCGGCGGATGTCGTCCAGCGACACGCCGTATCCGGCCAGCGCCGCCGGTTCGGCATTGATGTCGCGAAACGCGATCCGCCCGGCCTTGATCGCCTCGACCAGCCGCCGCTTCTGCCTGACGATGCCGGCATCGCAAACCGGACAACGGGTATTGTACCAGATGGTCAGCAGAGGCTTGGGCATTTGTCCCGAGACGCGAGTTGAAGTGCTGCGCTGACTATCCGGGAAATACCTTCGCCCCGCAACATTTCGGGCCAGTCACTTCGGACCAGACACATTCCGCACCAAGCTGGCCAGGCGCCGTCGAGCGGCGCCTGACCGTCCGATGTCCGGCAGCTTGCGCGGGTCTATGGCCGCGCAACGCCTCAGCCGAGCGAGGCGACGATTTCGCGATAGGCCAATTCCGGGAACGCCTTGAGCGTCCGCGTCCTCACGTTACCGCCTGTCGCCAGCATCAGTGAGAAACGAGCGAGCACCGCATCGTCGGGCGCTTCGACGACCGCCACCATATCGCATTCGCCCATGGTGAGATAAAAAGCCTTGAACGAGCCGCCCATGTCTCCCAGCAGCTTCTTGGCGGCATCGAGCCGCTTCGGCGACTCGCGCACATTTCTGGCGCCCTGCTCAGTCCAGTTGATCAGCACGATATAGGTTGTCATGCACACCTCCCTCCGGAGGCCTCGGAGCGCGGCGTCACCGCCGGGGCGGGCATCCGGGGTAGTCGCCCAGAAAAAGCATCCGACACGCGATTATCCTCCCACAGCCGGTATGCTGCAAGAACAACCGCACCGCCCGGCGAGACAATCCCTGAACGAAAAAGGGCGCCGCAGCGCCCTTTAAATTGTTATTCGTTGCCCGGCATCAGCTGTCGAGGAAGCTCCGCAGCTTGCGCGAGCGGCTCGGGTGCTTGAGCTTGCGCAGCGCCTTGGCTTCGATCTGGCGGATGCGCTCTCGGGTGACCGAGAACTGCTGGCCGACTTCCTCCAGCGTGTGGTCGGTGTTCATGCCGATGCCGAAGCGCATTCTTAGCACGCGCTCTTCACGCGGGGTGAGCGAAGCAAGCACCCGCGTCGTCGTCTCGCGCAGATTGGCCTGGATCGCCGCGTCGATCGGCAGGATCGCCATCTTGTCCTCGATGAAATCGCCGAGATGCGAATCCTCCTCGTCGCCGACCGGCGTTTCGAGCGAGATCGGTTCCTTGGCGATCTTCAGCACCTTGCGCACTTTTTCCAGCGGCATGGCGAGCTTTTCCGCCAGTTCCTCCGGCGTCGGCTCGCGGCCGATCTCGTGCAGCATCTGGCGCGAGGTGCGCACGATCTTGTTGATCGTCTCGATCATGTGCACCGGAATGCGGATGGTGCGCGCCTGGTCGGCGATCGAGCGGGTGATCGCTTGCCGGATCCACCACGTCGCATAGGTCGAGAACTTGTAGCCGCGGCGGTATTCGAATTTGTCGACCGCCTTCATCAGGCCGATATTGCCTTCCTGGATCAGATCGAGGAACTGCAGGCCGCGATTGGTGTATTTCTTGGCGATGGAAATGACGAGGCGCAGATTGGCCTCGACCATTTCCTTCTTGGCGATCGCGGCTTCGCGCTCGCCCTTCTGCACCTGGTTGACGATCTTGCGGAATTCCAGGATCGAGATCGCCGTTTCGGTGGCGAGGTTCTGGATCTCGGCGCGCAGGTCGCGGATCGCGTCCTTCTCGTTCTTGGTGAATTCCTTCCAGCCGCGCGAGGTCAGATTGCCGATCGAGCGCGTCCAGTTGGGATCGAGCTCCGAGCCCTGATACTCCTTCAGGAATTCCTCGCGGCGCACGCCATAGCTTTCGGCCAGCCGCAACAGCTTGCCTTCGTTCTGCACCAGGCGCTTGTTGATGTCGTAGAGCTGCTCGACCAATGCCTCGATGCGCGCCGTGTTCAGGGATAGCGACTTCACCGCCTTGATCAGCTGATCCTTCAGCTCCTTCAGCCGGCGGTCCTGGCTGGGCGACAGCGTGCCGGCGGCAGCCAGCCGGTTCTCGACCTGCTGGTCCTGCAGCTTGCGCAACTTCTTGTAGGTGTCGGCGATGACGTCGAGCGTCTCCATCACCTGCGGACGCAGCTCCGCTTCCATCGCCGCCAGCGACAGGCTGGCTTCGTCCTCGTCTTCCTCGTCGTCATCAGTCAGACCGCGCGTGTCGCCGCCGACATTGGTGATGTCGTCCTCGTCCTCGCGCGAACGGCGCGGCTTGTCGTCGGTCTTGGCTTCCTCGATCCGCTCGACCACCGGCGCCTGCTTGGCCTCCGGTCCGGCATAGGTCGCTTCGAGGTCGATGATCTCGCGCAAAAGGATCTTCGATTCGTTGAGCTCGTCACGCCAGATGATGATGGCCTGGAAGGTCAGCGGGCTTTCGCACAGGCCCGCGATCATCGTCTCGCGGCCAGCCTCGATGCGCTTGGCAATCGCGATTTCGCCCTCGCGCGACAGAAGCTCGACCGAGCCCATCTCGCGCAGATACATGCGAACCGGATCGTCGGTACGATCGGTCGGCTCTTTCTTGGTGGTCGTCGCGGCAACGGCGGTGCCGGTCTGCTCGGCCAGTTCGTTGGCGTCTTCCTCGGCGTCGGCAGCCGCATCGGCGGCTTCGGGCTCCTCGCCCTGCTCGTCGTCCTCGACCACGTTGATGCCCATGTCGGAGAGCATGGCCATCGTATCCTCGATCTGCTCGGAGGTCACTTCCTCCGAGGGCAGCACCGAATTCAGTTCGTCCATGGTGACATAGCCGCGCTTCTTGGCGGCCTTGATCATCTTCTTGACAGCATCGTCGGAAAGGTCGAGCAGAGGGCCATCGGTGGCGCCTTCACGTTCGGTCTCGACCTCTTCCTTTTCTTTTGTCGCCATTCTTTATTTTCTCCAAGCGGCCAGGTATCTAGCCGCATAAGTATCAAGCCGCGTAAGCTGCCGTACCGGTTTATCAGATGCGCTCGCGCTAGAACGCGTTTCCCCGGGCCAGTAACTGCATCTCTCGTTAAGTCCAGATTAACCCTGGTATCTGTGGCAGGCTGACTGCCTGTCCAGTGACCGGTACCTCACATCGCTGCATTTCCGTCGACGCCGGCGCGGGTTAACGTTTCGAATCGTCCTGATTCCGTCATTCTGCCAGAAGGTCAAGCGCCTCTCGCATGATTCGCATGAAAAAAGCGAATCAATTACCCGACTTAAAGCGCCGCGGCTGATTCGACGCGCAAGCACGGTTCTGCACTTTCACTCTTTCGTAAGCTTCGACCTACACCCGCCCGGCCCTGCCCGAAGACACGCCGAACCCTTCGATCAGCGCCTCCGTTGCCTGCACATCACGAAATTGCGCCTGGATCTCGACGAGATGCCGGTAATTTTCGTCCGTGGGATCGCTGGCGAGCGCCGCTTCTGCCTGTTTCAGCTCCTTATGTAATGTGCGCGCGCTGCGCTGCAAGTGGAGCGCCTGGCTGAAGGCGTCGCGGGCATCGTCAAGTCCGGCTGTTTCCAGCGCCGGCCATTGCCGCGCCCGTTTGATCAGCGCCACCACGCGCGGCCAGATCTCGCCGCAGCCGGCACGTTCGATCGTCGCGATCACCGCGTTGCGGTCGTTGGCCATGTCATGCGCCATCGCATCGAGGATCGCCGCGTGCAATCGCTTCAGATCGGTGTTGGCGAGGTCGAGGAACTCGACATGCGCGAAATTCTCGTCGATCAGCGCCGGATGATTGACAAGAGCTGCGATGATCGTCGCCTCGCGCACCGACATCCCCTCGCTGCCGCGCTTGACCAGCGCCGAGCGGCCAAGGCTTTCGGTGATCGCGGTGCGTCCACCGGCATTGCCGCCGCGTGCGAACTGCCCGCCAGCAGCTGAGCCCTTGCCCTGAAAGCGCCCGCCGGACCGCCCATCTTGGCGCCCCCCTTGATAGGTTTGGCGCGCGCCGCGCTGGGCGCCGAAAAAGCTTAGCACTCGCGCGCGCATTTCCTGTTGGTAGTGATAGCGCAAGCTCTCGTCGCGGATGCGGCTGGTCAGTTCGCGCAGCGTTTTTTCCAGTTCCGCCCGTCGTTCCGGCGTGTCGAAGATGCCGCCGGCCGTTTCGCGCATCCACAAAAGGTCGGCGAGCGGCCGCGCCTCGGAAAGCACGGCGCCAAACGCGTCCGGCCCTTCGGCCTTGACCAGATCGTCGGGGTCCTTGCCTTCGGGCAGAAGCGCAAAACGCACCGAGCGGCCTGCCTGGACCGCCGGCAGCGCCATGTCGGCGGCGCGCCATGCCGCCTTCAGTCCGGCCTGGTCGCCATCGAAGCACAGCACCGGCTCGCCGGCCATACGCCACAGCAGTTCAAGCTGGTTTTCGGTCAGCGCGGTGCCGAGCGGCGCCACGACATTTTCGAAACCGGCCTGCGCCAGCGCGATCACGTCCATATAGCCCTCGACGGCAATCACCGTGCCGCCCTTGGCCAGCGCCCCCTTTCCCAGCGCTTGGCGCGCTCGGGCGAAATTATAGAGCACGTTGCCCTTGTGGAAGAGCTCGGTGTCGGGCGAATTCATGTATTTGGCGAGCGCATCGGCTGCCAGCGCCCTCCCGCCAAAGGCGATTATCTTGCCTCTGGAGTCCGGGATCGGGAACATGATGCGGTCGCGGAACCAATCGTAGGAAACCGGAACGTCGTCGCCATGGCGCACCAGCCCGCATGCCTCGATATCGGCCTTGGGCACGCCCTTGGCGGCAAGATGCTCCTTCAGCGCATTGCGACTGTCGGGCGCATAGCCGAGCCGGAACGACTGCTGCGTCGCCGGCGTCAGCCCGCGGTCGCGCAGATAGGCGCGGGCTTTTGCGCCTTCCGATCCCTGCAGCCGCTCCTGGAAGAAGGCGGTCGCCATTTCCATGACTTCGGTCAGGCTGGCGCGTTCCTTTTCGCGCCGTTCCTCCTGGGCATCGCGCAACGGCATCGGCACCCCGGCCATGTCGGCGATCTTCTCGACCGCTTCGGGAAAGCTCATTCCGTCGAGTTCGGTGAGGAATTTGAAGTGGTCGCCCGAAACCGAGCAGCCGAAGCAATGATAGCGTCCCTTCTTGTCCTCGCAGTGAAAGGACGGGCTCTTCTCGCCATGGAAGGGACAGCACGCCCAATAATCGCCGCGCGGCGCGTTGGTCTTGTTCCTGTCCCACGCCACGCGCTGGCCGATCACCGAGGAAATCGGCACGCGGTCGCGTATCTCGTCGAGGAAGGCAGGTGGAAAGCGCATCGGAAACGGCTCGTTTGCGTCCATATAATCACGCCGGCGAAACCCGACGACTCCTAATGCGAACCATACCCGGTTTTCACAGGGCAAAAAGAAGGCGGCCGTTGCAAGCCCCGGCCCGTAACCGAAATGTGGGATGCATGTGAGCGCACGGAGAATATCTGTGCCCACGATCTTGTAGTCGGCAGCCGCACCGTCAAGAACCCCGTGTCAATGGTTCTCATCAACTTGCCTGAGACACACCCGGCACCGTCCAGCAGGCCGCCGGCAGGCATGTGTCAAGGCTGCGCCGGAACGGCCGTTGCCGGCCTTCCGCTTGAAGAACGCCGGCACATGATATAAGTAAGTTGCGTCGATCATTACTGATCTCACCTCGTGGAGGCTCCAATGACGAACGCACTGTCCAGCATGCTCAAGGAGGCCGAAATCGAACGGCTGATGGCGGACACGCTGATGGAAAGATTGACCGCAGCAGAGGCGCCGAGGAAGGCCGGCGGAAAGAATGTAGCCCGAAGCCGGAACCTCAAGGCCGCAGGGTTAAAGCGATTGAAAGCCATCGTGAGGAAGGCGGTAAGGGACGTCTTCGACGGTGTTGGGGCCTCCGAAAAACTGGATCCCGCCGCGGTGCGGTTGCTGGAACCGATCAGCGCAGTTGTTGCAAGAAAGCGAGCCGAGATGTCGGAGCGGAACATGGAACTCTTGGTGGAGGCCATGTTGCCCGCCAACGACCCCATGTCGGCAGTCCGATCGAAGATCGAGGCTGACAACGCCAGGGCGCGCGTGAGGTTCGCGGAGGAAGTCCCCTGCATCACGAGTGCCGAGCTAGCCGAACTGGCAGGCCACAGCGCCCGCAACAGGAGCGCCACGGGATCCAGGTGGAAGGCCGAAAGGAAGGCGTTCTCCGTACAGTTGAGTGGCCGCGAGCTGTTTCCCGCGTTCCAGTTCAAGGACGGCAAGCCTGATCCGGCGGTTGCGCGGGTACTGGACGCGCTGCCGCCCGGCATGAGCCAGTGGCAGGTCGCCTTCTGGTTCGTTTCGTCCAATCCGTGGCTGGACGGAGGGGTTCCTTCGGAAAATCTGGGCAAGGTAGACGCGGTCGTCGAAGCGGCACGTAAGTTGGGAGAGGAAGCGGCAGGTTGACATCCGTCCCTGCTCCGCCTCCGGACCTGGAATGCAACGTCCTCGTGCTTCCCGCCGGGACGGAACTGCATCGCGTACACTCACGCAACCGGCGCGCCCACGAGTTCAATCCCGGCTTCGGCTCCTCAAGGTTCGCTCCCTTCACAAGCCGGAGCATCCAGGTGCCGACCATGTACGCAGCGACTTCTTTCGGATGCGCCGCATACGAGTCAGTGTTCCACGACATCAACCCTGCAGCGACCTTCAAGTCGGTCCCGCTGAGCAAGGTCGAAGAACTCGCCGGCTCGCGCATCGAAATCGATCGCAACTTGAAGCTAGCCCGCCTTTTCGAGCCGGATCTCAACAAGTGGGGCATCACCCGTCAGTCATTGATCGACACGCCGCCATCCTCCTACCCCTCAACAAGAGGTTGGGCACAAGCGATCCACGACGCCGATCAGACACTCGACGGCATGATCTGGACATCGCGGCGCTTCGACGAAGAAAAATGCCTGATCCTGTTCGGGACCCGCGTCGACACGTCGTCGATCGGCGTCGTGAGTTCCGACGATTTCGCAAGCACGCCGGGCCTGCTCGACCGACTGGTCGAACTCGGCCGACTCTCGCGCATAGTGCTGACCCTGTGACAATCCTGGCTAGAAGCAGGAGGAATCCGAAGCGCTGCAAACCGGAAGGATGCTCGCTTCTTCGGATTTCTCCAGCAGGTCAAGCCTCTGCAAGAGTTGCGATGCCAGGGATAACCATCGACTATCCGACTGAACATCCACATTCAGTTAGGCTTAGGGGCCGGTTGCAAGCCCTCCTTCCTGTCCGGCATCGCGCCGGTCGACGTTTGACGGTCAGTGCGCGGCAATCGCGCCGAAGATGATGCCGGAGACGACGCTGACCAAGAGATAGTCGTTGCCGACGCGGATCCATTCCTGGCCACGGCCCGGACGACGCAGGCCATAGTGGCGATAGTCGCGGACCGGCTGGTGGCGCCTCCAACTCGAATATCTCTGGCCGTTGCGCCAATGGTTCCTCTTGACGACGACTTTCTTCTTCACCACGACGCGCGTCTTGACGTGCCTGTCCGGCTTCTTCCAGTCGACCTGGCTGTAGGTCGACTGCGGTGCATTCGGCGCGTTCAGCGGCGCTGCCTGGCCCTGCAGGGACGTCGCAGCCAGCATCGATACGGCGACTGCGGAAAGAATGATACGTTTCATGACGGGGTACTCCTTGGTTGTCGATGCCCAAGCAATAGAGCCCGAAAAATGAACCGAAACTGAACGCACGGATTACATTTTTGTAATGATTTCAAATATTTATAATAGCTAATTCAACACTCAGCTCAAACCTGATCTGAAGCGGTCGTCGGCACTTGAGCGCGCGACCATCAAGAAGCCGGCCGGCGATGCAACCATTTTGCGATCCATCCATTTCCGACACGCCCTGTCGCGCAACAGCCGGCTGAATTGGGCAAAATTTATTATCCGGCTAAAAGTAATCGGAGTAGTATCGACCTTTGCAATGTCCTTGATTCGCCCCCTCTTTTGCGCCTTTGCCATCACGGCTCCCATATTGCTGGTGGCTGTCGGAATGCGAGCCTGACATGAGCGGTTCGGTCGTTTTGCTGCATCTTGCCGGCGCGGTGGCGCTGATGCTGTTTGCCACCCGCTTGGTGAAGACAGGTGTCGAACGCGCCTATGGCGATGTGCTGCGCCACAAGCTGCGCGCCACCATGCGCAATCCTTTCATGGCGGTTCTGGCCGGCTGCGGCCTGGCTATCGCCCTGCAAAGCTCCACTGCCGTCACCTTGCTGGTCGGGTCCTTCGCCGGCGCCGGCATCGTCAGCGGTATATCGGGCCAGCTTGCCGTGCGCGGCGCCGAGATCGGCTCGGCGCTGGTGGTCAAGCTGCTCACCTTCGACCTGTCGCTGCTGGTGCCGGTCTGTCTTGTCGCCGGCACCGTCATGTTCATGGCCACCGAGCGGCGCGACTGGCGCCAGTTCGGCCGCATCCTGGTCGGCATCGGCCTGCTGGTGTTGTCGCTGGAAATGATCGGCCAGGCCTCGGAGCCGCTGCGCCAGAGCACGCTGATGCCGGTCGTCGTCGATTACTTCTCCGGCGACCCGGTCACCGCCTATCTGCTGGCGGCGCTGGTCACCTGGCTGTTCCATTCCTCGATCGCCGCGGTCCTTTTGATGGTGACGCTCGCCGGCCGCGGCTTCATCCCGCCCGAACTCGGCATCGTGCTGGTGCTCGGCGTCAATCTGGGTTCGTCGATCATCGCGCCGCTGCTCACCCGCAATGCGGAGCCGGGCGTGCGTGTCGTACCGATCGGCAATCTCCTGATGCGCGGCATGGGCTCGCTGGCCATGCTGATCCTGTTCCTGTGGTTGAAGCCGCCGGTCGCCTTTCTCGGCGCCACCGTGCCCGACCAGATCGTCAACGCCCACATCCTCTTCAACATCCTGATCCTGGTTGCCGGCCTGCCGCTGGCCGGCCTTGTCTACCGCGTTTCGGAAAAGATCGTGGCGCTCGGCACCAAACCGGCGCCGGCAGAAGCGCTCGACGTCGTCGAGTTGTCCGCGCTCAACGACAGCGCCCTTG
The DNA here is from genome assembly GCF_055811455.1 of Mesorhizobium sp. WSM4845. Taxonomy (NCBI): domain Bacteria; kingdom Pseudomonadati; phylum Pseudomonadota; class Alphaproteobacteria; order Hyphomicrobiales; family Phyllobacteriaceae; genus Mesorhizobium; species Mesorhizobium sp. WSM4845. Next base: position 333,470 of record NZ_JBVVQA010000002.1, on the reverse strand, counting down.
ATGTGCCGAGCCAGGCGCTGGCCAACGCCACCCGTGAGGTGGTGCGGGTCTGCGAGACGGTCGAGATCATGCTGAAGCGCATCATCGAACTCTATGAAAGCGCCGACGCCGACAAGATCAAGGCGCTGGCCGCGCTCGACGACCGCGTCGACAAGAAACATGCGTCGATAAAGCTATATCTGGCCAAGGTCACCAGGAACCCGCTGAGCGAGGACGAGGCGCTGCGCTGCCAGGAGTTGATCGGCGCCTGCGTCAAGCTCGAACAGGTCGGCGACATCATCGTGCGCAACATGCTGGTGCATGTCAGGAAAAAGCTTGAGCGCGGGCTGGAGTTCACGCCCGAGGGTTGGCGCGAGCTTAGCGGCTTCCACGCTTCGGTGCTCGCCAACGCGCGGCTTGCCTTCAACGTGCTGGTCTCGCGCGATCCGGAGACCGCCCGCCAGCTGGTGCTGGAAAAGGATCGGCTGCGCGACCGCGAGAAGGAGACCAGCGCCAGCCATTTCGTGCGGCTGCGCGACGGCACCGCCAAGAGCGTCGAGACCAGTTCCATCCATCTCGACACTATCCGCGACCTGAAGCAGATCAATTCGCTGCTTGCCTCGATAGCCTACCCCGTGCTCGAGGAACGCGGCCTGCTCACCGGCTCGCGGCTGAAGGCCGGATAGATTGGGCCCAGCGCGGGAATTGCCTGGAGCCGGCGCGCGAAAATTAGTCTTTGCTAACCCTTCCGTCTGTCGGCTAGAGCATTTTTCAGCCAACCGTCTTCGCTTGGCGTCGGACAACACGCGTCAAGCAAAGACCTGGAGCGCGGTTTTGATTCCACCAGAACGCAAGGCGCTCTAAGGATCGCTTAAAATCCGCCGGGAGAAAGTCTATGGATACCCATTCGCGCAGTTTCGCCAAGGCGCTTTCCTGGCGCGTCACCGGCACGGTCGACACGATAATCATTTCGCTCATCGTGACGGGCAGCATCAAGCTCGCTGCGGCCATCGGCGTGACCGAGGTCATCACCAAATCGCTGCTCTACTATTTTCACGAGCGGGCGTGGTTGAAAATCCCCTACGGAAGGAAGACGACGACCGTCTAGCCTTCTGCGGCCGGAGCTTGGCTGAACCGATGAAGAAAACCTAAAGCGGCGTCGAGAATTTCTGGATTGCCCGCCGCTCTCGTCCGTGATTTGAGCCATCTCGTTCAAGGATCGCCTTCCCGCGCCATGCTTCCCCTCATCGCCCTGTTCATCGCTGCGTTCGCATTCGGCACCACCGAGTTCGTCATCGCCGGCGTGCTGCCGCAGGTGGCGGACGGCCTTGGCGTCTCCATCCCAACCGCCGGCTACCTCGTCTCCGGCTACGCCGGCGGCATCGCGATCGGCGGACCGCTGTTGACGCTCGCTACCAAGACAATCTCCCGCAAGGCGTTGCTGCTTGGCCTTGCCGCAGCCTTCGCCATCGGCCAGGCCGCCTGCGCCCTTGCGCCCGACTTCGCCTCCATGTTGCTGTTGCGGATTGCAGTGGCCGTGGCGCACGGCGCCTACTTCGGCGTCGCGATGGTGGTTGCGGTCGGCCTGGTCCGCCAGGATCAGCGTGGAATGGCCGTGGCGCTCATCCTGTCGGGCCTCACGGTCTCCAATGTAATCGGCGTGCCGGCCGGCACGGCGATCGGCAATATTTGGGGGTGGCGCGCGACGTTCTGGGTGATGTGCGCGCTTGGTGTGGTTTCCATCGCCGCCATGGCCGCCCTCCTACCGCGCCGGACGGGATCGTCGCGCCGGCCCGTCAGTTTCGGCAGCGAGGTCCGCGTGCTCGCACGCCAGCAGGTTTGGACATCGCTAATCCTCATGCTGATGCTGATGATCGGCCAGTTCGGCCTGTTCACCTACATCACGCCGACGCTGCTTGAAGTCACCGGCCTCGGCGAGGGCCTGGTGCCCTGGGTGCTGCTACTCAACGGTGTCGGCGCGACGATCGGCGTCTTTCTTGGCGGGCGGCTCGCCGACTGGAAACTGATGCCGTCGCTCATCACCATGCTTTTCATGCAGGCGGTGACACTTGCCGTCATTTACGCCGCCAGCCCGTACCCGGTGCCGATGGTCGTTGCGATCACTATCTGGGGTGGTCTCAGCTTTGCCATCGGCACCCCGATCCAGACCCGTATCCTGACCTGGACGGCGGACGCCTCCAATCTCGCCTCATCGCTTATCCCGGCCGGCTTCAATGTCGGCATCGCGCTGGCCGCCTCGCTCGGCGCCGCCATGCTCAATGCCGGTTATGGCTATCGCAGCCTGCCGGTGGTTGGCGCCATGGCCATGCTGGTCGCCGTGGCGGTAGCGCTCGCCTCACATATCTGGGAGTGGCGCCGAAACACGATGCCGCCGCTGCCGGCCGCTGCCGAATAGTCGGCAGGCGCTACAGGTCGATGCGATAGCGCAGGCTTTCGGCGCCGCCATAGGCAGCGTCCTCGAAGAATCGCCCGACGAGCCGTCCGCCATTGGCCAGGACCACCTTCTGCGAGGCGAGATTACCCGGCTTGGCGGTGATCTCGACGAAGGGCAGGCCGAGCGCCCTCGCCTCGCCGAGCATTAGCCTCACTGCCTCTGTCGCATGGCCGCGCCGCCGCTTCCATGGCACTACGGCATAGCCGATGTGGCCGAGCACATGTGGCGGCAGCTCGGCGGTGCCGCGCTGCCAGCGAAGGCCGATCGAGCCGGCGACTTCGCCGTCCCAGATCCAGCGCCGGAATCCCGGCAGGCGCGGCACGTTCGTCCCATCAGGCAAGGTGATCGGACCACCCTTGGCATCGGGGTCGTCGAGATCGGCGAGGAAGGCCGTTGGATTCTTTTCGATGGCCGCAAGCTGCTCGCGCGTCGCCTCCATCAGCCGCACATTGTCCGGCGACCAGCCGCGCTCAAGGGCGGCCTTATACGACGGCAGATGTTCAAGCGCCGGTTTGACGAGTTCAACCATGACGTACGATCGCTCCGCTGCCGCCCTCGGATTCTGAAGTTGATCTTCAGGGGCGGCTTTCTAAAATCAAATGTCATCGATTGGGTCCACCTACTTTGGAGTGAACACAATGGCCGACCACAGGTCCGAGAAGTCGGCGAAGGCCGCCGCCGAGCGGGGCGCGGCAACCAAACCGCGCAAGGCGACGCCGAAGCCGCAGTCCAAGGAAGCGAAGCCGGCACTCCTCGCAGGCGGCAACCCCCAGATCGCCAAGGCCGAAGGCGACGCTCCCGTGCAGGCCTACATCGCGGCCATGCCGGGCTGGAAAAGCGACGTCGGGCGCCGTCTCGACGCAATCATCATGCGCACCGTCCCCGGCGTGCACAAGGCCGTCAAATGGAACTCGCCGTTTTACGGCATCGAGGGGCAGGGCTGGTTCCTGTCGTTCCATGTCTTCACCCGCTACGTCAAAGTGACCTTCTTCCGGGGCACGTCGCTGCGTCCTGTCCCTCTCGGCGAGTCCAAGCACAAGGACGTGCGCTACCTCGACATTTATGAGGACCAGCTCGACGAAGCTCAATTTGCCGCCTGGGTGAAGCAAGCCAGCCAATTGCCCGGCGAGCGAATGTGAGATGCATCGCGAATTAGCCAAGGGCGTCTGCAAGCACCTCATTCAGGCGTGCAAACGCGGTGGGCTCGTCTGGCGCATGGGCCGGATTAACTTCTGTGACGGTCAGGCCGCGCCATTGCTGCAGGGCGGTCAACTGCTTTAGCACGAAGGCGGCTTGCTCCAGTTTGAGACCGTCGCAACGGCGCACATTCTCAGCAATCGGGAAATCGATAAAGGAGAGCACATCGGCATCGAAGTGAATAAGCACACAGTCAAAGCGCGCCGCCCATTCGGCCGCGCGCGCCGCCGCCGCCTCGATATCAATCAAAGCTTCCTCACGCGAAATGACCTTGATCGCGTGATCTCTGATCGCGGCGGCTTCAGGCGGAGTGATATTCTCGACGCCGAAATAGAGAAGTTGCTGAGGCACGAGCATCGGACGCGTTGGGCCGAGCCCCGCGAGCGAAGGCTCGCATCCCGGGATGTTGAGCAGATGGGCGACACCAGTCCAGTCCAAGGCGCCGTCGCTCGTGTCAGGTGTGTTGAGATCGGCGTCAAAGTCCATGTAGACGAGTCCGATCCGCGCGCCGGCCGCGTTCGCCCCGGCGACCGTGCCCAACTCCACGGTACAATCGCCGCCCAAAACAAGCACGTCTTCCTGCGCCGAAATCGCCGTCGCCACGTGGCTTGCGACCAAGTCACAGGCCCCGCGCACGGCCTCCAGGTTCATGGCCTGCGGCCGCGAAGAGTGCGGTCGCCACCGGAACGATGCAACATCGCTATGATCCCTGATGGTTCTGCCTCGGCTCGCGAGCGCCTCTGCGAGCCCATGGCGCCGAAACGCCGCGGGGGCTTGTTCCTGCCCTGGCGAATAGGCGCCGGCGCTGGTGGCGGCGCCGAAAATGTTCAACAAACGCGCCGCCAAATCGAAGCTCCATTTTTCGTATGGTCCTGGTTGCAAAACGGGTCTGGAGCGACGAAGGTTCCTCCTCGACGTCGAGAGTTTGTTGCTCGCGCCGGAACGGCAAACGGCTCGCCGCATCGATGCGTACGCCAGACGCCGGACGTCGAACGTTCACAAAGCCACTGGGACCAATCATGACCAAAGCGACAACAGCCATGAAGAAGGGCGGCTCGACGGAAGGAGCAGGAGGAGACACTCCCTCTCAGTTGATAGATGCGAGAATCAACGAGCTGAGCGATTGGCGGGGCGAGATGCTCGCTCGGATCCGAACCCTCATCAAGCAGGTCGATCCCGAAGTGGTCGAGGCGTGGAAGTGGAGAGGGGTTCCGGTGTGGGAACACGCCGGAATTATCTGCACCGGTGAGACCTACAAGAATGTCGTGAAAATGACCTTCGCCAAGGGCGCCTCGCTGGAGGACCCTTCTGGCCTCTTCAACTCCAGCCTCGAAGGCAACACCAGGCGCGCCATCGACATCCATGAGGGCGACAAGATCGATGAAGAGGCGTTGAAGGCGCTCATTCGCGCCGCCGTGGCACTGAACCTGTCGGTGCGAGCTGCCGCCCGCCCCGCCCGCTCTCAGAAGCCAAAGAGCGCCTGAGAATCAATCATATGCGGCCAGGGCTGGCGCCTCGCTGTCGCCTCCTCCAATGCCTTACGAACTCGCTGCAGCAGGGAAAATCCCTATTGCAGCAGTCCCTTGACGATGCCGCTCGCCTTGGAAAAATCCATCTGACCGGCGTATTTCTCCTTGAGCACCGTCATCACCTTGCCCATGTCCTTGACGCCGCTGGCGCCGGTCTCGGCGATGGCGGCGCGGATCGCTGTTTCGGTCTCGGCCTGGCCCAGTTGCGTCGGCAGGAAATCGCGGATGATGGCCATCTCGTCGCGCTCCTGCGCGGCAAGCTCCGGCCGTTTGCCGTCTTCGAAAGCCTTGGCCGACTCTTCGCGCTGCTTCACCATTTTGGCCAGTATCTGCAGGATCTCGTCGTCGCTGGCCGGCTCCTTGCCGGCGCCGCGATTGGCGATGTCGCGATCGTGAATGGCCGCCTGGATCAGCCGCAATGTCGGCAGCCGGCGCTTGTCCTGCGCCTTCATCGCGCTCTTCAGGGATTCGGCGATTTTGCCGCGCATGATGCTTTCTCCTTCGAATGCGACGGACAATAGCCGTGCCGAAAGCCCAAGGCAATTCGACGCCGCCCGGCAAACCGCTGATATTGTTCGACGAAATAAATCGCGCCTGCGGGCGTAGCGTCATTGACCGCTCTGGCGCCTTCCCCTATGTACTGGGCCTTGCATGAACTGAGTTTTTGTTGCGCGCGCTGGCTGCGAAATCGCCGCTGCGCGCGGTTTGCTGCGCAGAATGGTTCGCCGGACCGATTGAAGGGCGCAGCCTTTAGGAGTGCCGCCATGGCAACGATGACCGCCGCGTCGGCCCCCCCTTGGGCCACCGAGAAGCCGACCGCCTTGCTGGTGCTGGCCGACGGCACCGTCATCGAGGGCCGCGGCCTTGGCGCCACCGGCTCCGCCGTCGCCGAAGTCTGCTTCAACACCGCGCTGACAGGCTATCAGGAAATCCTCACCGATCCGTCCTATGCCGGCCAGATCGTCACCTTCACCTTTCCGCATATCGGCAATATCGGCACCAATGACGAGGACATCGAGGATCTCAACCCGGTTGCCCGCGCCGGCGCAGTCGGCGCCGTGTTCAAGGCCGACGTCACCAATCCGTCCAGCTATCGCGCCGCTTCTGGTCTCGACCAATGGCTGAGGAAACGTGGCATCGTGGCGCTTTCGGGCATCGACACCCGGGCGCTGACCGCGCTGATCCGCGAAAAGGGCATGCCCAACGCCGTCATCGCGCACGCGCCCGACGGCATCTTCGACATCGAGGAGCTGAAGCGCCGCGCCGCTGCGTGGTCCGGCCTGATCGGGCTTGACCTGGCCAAGGACGTCACTTCCGGCCAATCCTCCGTCTGGCGCGAGACGCCCTGGGTCTGGGACGAGGGCTTTGGCGAACAGACCGATCCGTCCATGCATGTCGTCGCCATCGACTACGGCGTCAAGCGCAACATATTGCGCCTGCTTGCCGGCCTGGGCGCCAAGGTCACCGTAGTGCCGGCCAACACCGGCGCCGAGGATATCCTCGCCATGCGGCCCGACGGCATCTTTCTCTCCAACGGTCCCGGCGACCCGGAAGCCACCGGCGACTATGCCGTTCCGGTCATTCGGGACCTGCTCAGGACCGACATCCCGGTCTTCGGCATCTGCCTCGGCCACCAGATGCTGGCGCTGGCGCTTGGCGGCAAGACCGCCAAAATGCATCAAGGCCATCACGGCGCCAATCATCCGGTCAAGGATCACACCACCGGCAAGGTCGAGATCGTCTCGATGAACCACGGCTTTGCCGTCGATGCCGGCTCGTTGCCCACGGGCGTCGAAGAAACCCATGTCTCGCTGTTCGACGGCTCGAACTGCGGCATCACCCTGACCGGCAGGCCGGTGTTTTCGGTCCAGCACCATCCCGAAGCCTCGCCCGGCCCGCAGGACTCGCATTATCTGTTCCGCCGCTTCGTCAATCTCATCCGCGAAAAGCGCGGCGAGCCGGCGCTGGCGGAGCGCGCATGATGGATAGCGCTCAGACGCGCGGCGCGGTGTTGGGATAACAACATGCAAAATTACAGAGACCGCACGCGGCCGAAGAGGCTCTTGAAGACGCTGCCGATGTGGCGATCTACGACGAGCGAAAGGCTGATCTCAAAACGGAAAACCCCCTGCCTGCGGACGTGACCATGGAAATTTTGCGGGGCTCCAGCCGGCTCAAGGCGCTGCGCAACTGGCGGCGGCTGACGCAGGCCGAATTGGCGACCACGGATCGGTGTCAGCCAGGATTTCCTGTCGGATCTTGAGTCCAATCGCCGAAAGCCATCGGCGCAGACCAGGGCGATGCTGGCGAAGGCACTGGATATTCCGGGGCAATGGATTGAACCCTAGGGCATGCCCCAACGCATAGCGCGCAAAAGCATGCCCTCGGGCCTGACCCGAGAGTGCGCAGCGGTTTTGCGATAACGAATGCATCAAAACCAGAACTTAAAGCGGGTCGCATGAATCCGTTCAAACGCGACACGCTTTAGGCCACCGTCGCGGTCGCGACGTCTTTCACCGCGGCCGGTCTTTCAACCTTGAGCACGAAAGCCACCAGCGACAGAGTGAGAAAGATGCCGCCGAGCACAAAGGGCGCGCCGCCGAACGTCACCGGCGCCCTCGGCCCGGTGAACCAGGCGAAGATACCCGTATAAAGCAGCGGCGTTATGATGCTGGTGATCGAAAACACGCTGGTCATCGCACCTTGCAATTCGCCTTGCGCGGAGGGCGGCACCTTGGCCGCCGCCAGGCTCCGCAGCGGCGGGTCGGCCAGCGCCTCGAGGCAGGTCGCCACGATCACCGCATAGATCATCCAGCCCTTCCACGCCGCGGCATAGCCGAAGGCGGCGAGCGCGGTAAAAGCAAGACCGATGGCGGCGGTCCGCCATTCGCCGAGCCGAGGGATGACGCGCGGCAGGACAAAACCCATCACCAATGCCCCGCCAAGGCCGAAGACGCCGAGTGAGAAGCCGATCTGCTGTTCGCTCCAGCCGTAGCGGTAGCTGCCGACGAACGACCACACGGCAGGGTACATCATGTGACCGAGCGTCATCAGGAAGAACACCAGGCCGATCCAGCCGATCCCCTTGTAATTGCGCATCTGCTTCAGGGCGCCTAGAGGATTGGCGCGGCGCCATTCGAAGCGGCGCCGGTGATGCTGCTCCAGCGTTTCCGGCAGGAAGAACCAGCCAACGATGAAGTTTATCAGAGCAAGCACCGCCGCGCCCCCAGAACGGCACGCGCGGCCCGAATTCGCCAAGCAACCCGCCCAGCACCGGGCCGATGACGAAACCGACGCCGAAGGCGATGCCAAGCAGACCGAAATTTTTCGCCCTGTTCTCGTCGGTGCTGACATCGGCGATGAAGGCGGAGGCGGTCGAGTAGCTGGCGCCGCTGATGCCGGCCAGCACCCGGCCGATGAACAGGACCCAATAGGACCAGGCCAAAGCGCAGATCAGATTGTCGATGGCGAAGGTCAGCACCGAGGCCAGCAGGATCGGACGGCGGCCGAAGCGGTCGCTGAGATTGCCGACCAGCGGCGCGAACAGAAACTGCATGGCCGCATAGACGAAGAACAGCCAGCCGCCTTCGATCGCCGCTTCGCTGACCCCGACGCCGGTCAGTTCCTGCAGATAGGCCGGCAGCACCGGCATGATGATGCCGATGCCGGTGATGTCGAGCAGCAGCGTGGTGAAAACAAGCGCAAGGCCCCGCCTGGCGGTTTTGGCTTCGATCATGACGGTATCGACTCCTGGAGCCGCCTCGGCGCGAAGGCGGAAGGGCCTTTTATAGGCGAGTCAGGCACACAGAACAATAAGGGAACAGGCCAGGAATTTTTATCCTGACATCAACCGTGGACATGAATGCGGCTGCATCGCCCCCGCTTTCAACGCCATTTCAACGAGAGCCCAAACACCTCAGATCGGAGTGTTGAACGTATCGCAGTCCGACAGCTTGCCGCTCTTGTAGCCACGCGCCAGCCAGGTCTGCCGCTGCTGCGAGGTGCCATGGTTGAAGCTTTCCGGCACGACATAGCCCTGCATCTTCTTCTGCATCGTGTCGTCGCCGATCTGCTGGGCGGCGATCAGCGCCTCGTCCATGTCGCCCTGTTCCAGAATGCCTTTCTGCCCGGTGAAATGCGCCCAGACGCCGGCGAAGCAGTCCGCCTGGAGCTCGACCTGCACCGACATGTGGTTGGCCTCGGCCTCGCCCATCTGCTGCCGCATCTGGTTGAACTTGGGCAGGATGCCGGTGAGGTTCTGGACATGGTGGCCGACCTCATGCGCGATCACATAGGCCTGGGCAAAATCGCCCGAAGCGCCGAATTGCTGGTCGAGCTGCTGGAAGAAGGTGGTGTCGAGATAGACCTTGCGGTCGCCGGGGCAGTAGAACGGGCCGGCCGCGGACGAGGCGAAGCCGCAAGCCGAACGGATCTGCCCGCTGAACAGCACCAGCTTGGGGTCCTCGTAGGTCAGGCCCTCGGCCTGGAAAATGCCGGTCCAGGTGTCCTCGGTCTCGGCCAGGACGGTCGAAACGAACTGTTTCATCTCGTCGGAGGCGGGCACCCCGGTGCCACCGCCCTGTTCTCCGCTGTTGTCGGTGATCTGACCGCCGCCACCCGGCACCAAGCCGCCACCGGCCAGGATCTGAAGCGGGTCGATGCCGATGGCCTTCAGCCCGAAATAGAGGACCACGAGAATGATGATGGTCGACAGCGACATACCGCCGCCGGAGCGGCCGCCGATCGGAATGCGGAGACGGCCGGGGCCGCCGCGCGGCAGGTTGAGCCCGCCGCCCTGGCCGCGTTGGTCCTCGACGTTGTCACTTTGACGACGACCTTTCCAGAGCATGGCAACTCCCCGCGATGCACGTATCGGTATCTTGCCGATCTCATGGCCCGATCCGACCCAACAAACAATTATCCCAATGGTTGCGCCAAGTCACAGTATTTTTCTCATGAAGGGGCCGCCGGCTCTGGGGTCAGTCCCTGCACGACACCCGCGGCTGAGAGCCCTGCCGGCGCTTTTTTTGGTCTTGGACTTGTCGGTCACGCTCAGATCTTCTGCTTGGTGCCCGCGCTCTTGCCGTCCGAGCTTTTCGAGCGCTCCTCGAAGCGGGCCCCGCCCTTCTTGAGCGGGCGTCCAGTATCCGCTTCGGTCTTGCGTTCGTCCTTCGCCGCAGCCTGCTTCAATCCCTTGGCCGCTTGCTTGCCCTTCGCTGTCGGTGCCTGTTCAACGCCCATCGTATCCTCCTCGGTCTCGCGCCAATTGCTGGCACGATCTCAAACGCCGCGGCAGCGCGGCGGTTCCGGCAGGACTGTCGGCCGCGTCAGCATCTTGGCCACCGTCGGCTGGGCGACGCCGAGCCGCGCCGCGATGTCGACCTGGCGGGCCTCGTTGCCGTTCTCGATCAGGTCGGCGACAAGCTGCACATAATCTTTGAGCAGCGCACGGCGCCGCGCTTCGCCGCGTCGGCTGAGGGTTTTCTCGGCCATGCATTCAGTGAGCTCGTGGGGCTGCGCGACAATTCGGTCAATCGCGCTATCTTCTCACGCGACATGACCAGAATAGCCGAAGCCCGAAAATTCTACGCGCGACTGATGGCTGCCAATGCAGGTTCGGCCGATCCGCGTCTCGAGGACGTGTTCGCCGCGGTGCCGCGCGAAGCTTTTCTCGGGCCCGGGCCGTGGACGGTCGTCGCCGGCAACGGCAAGGTAGAAACGCCGAGCGCCGATCCTGTTCACATCTATCAGAACGTGCTGGTGTCGCTCGACGCCGAAAAGGGCATCAACAATGGCGAGCCGTTCCTGCATGCCATGTGGATCGGCAAGGTGGCGCCAAAACCCGGCGAGGCCGTCACTCATGTCGGCGCCGGCACCGGCTATTACACAGCTCTGCTGGCAAAACTGGTTTCGCCGGGCGGCGCAGTCACCGCTTTCGAACTGGATTCCAGTCTCGCCGAACGTGCGATCAAGAATCTCGAAGCCTACGGCAATGTGACCGCCATCCATGGCGATGCGGTCGTCGGCGGCCTGCCACCGTCCGACATCATCTATGTCAATGCCGGCGTTGCGGCACCCCCAGCCGAATGGCTGAAGGCGCTGAAGCCCGGTGGCCGCATGGTCTTTCCGTGGCGTCCGGCCGAGCGCATTGGCCTCGCGGTGATGGTGACACGCACGGATAAGGGCTTTGCCTGCGATCCGTTCATGCGATCATGGTTTATCCCTTGCATCGGCGCCTCGGCGGCCTCGACAAAAATCGACCGCGACAAGGCGGCACGCAGCCGAAAGATCTGGCTGACGGCCGACAAGGCACCGGACCGCACCGCCACCGCCGTCATCGGCGACGTCTGGTTCTCGTCGCAAAGTGTTGGCGGCAGGCGGTCGCAATGACGTCGCCGCGGCGAGGCGTCCCGTGCTTGCCGCTCGATATGCGCCGGGGACCGAGAAATTTTCCGGCCCTGTCGGGCAGGCTTCCGCTCGCACGTCCTTTGGCCGAAATCCGGCGGCAACGGCACGGATAATGAAAGGGAGAATCCAATGAGGAAGATCACCACTGCGACATTCGTCAGCCTCGACGGCGTCATGCAAGCGCCCGGTGGGCCGCAAGAAGACCCCGTCGGCGGCTTCGAATTCGGTGGCTGGACGTTCCATTACTGGGACGACGTCGGGGGCGCCTTTATTGGTGAGACCTTCGCAAAACCCTTCGCGCTGCTCCTCGGCCGCAAGACCTACGACATCTTCGCCGCGCATTGGCGGTACCAGAAAGACGATCCGATCGCCGACCGTTTCAACGCCGTCACCAAATATGTGGCCACCCACCCGGCCCGACACGCTGTCGTGGCAAAACAGCCAGTCGCTTGGCGACGACGTCGTGGCTACCCTGCGCCAGCTCAAGCAGGAGGATGGGCCGGACCTGCTCATCCAGGGATCGAGCGAACTCGTCCAGACCTTGCTCGCCAACGACCTGATCGACGAGATCAGCCTGCTGACCTTCCCGCTGGTGCTGGGCAAGGGCAAGCGGCTGTTTGGCAGCGGCGCAATCCCGGCGGCTTTCAAGCTGAACCGCTCACAGGCATCGACCACCGGCGTCATCATGGCGAGCTATGAACGCGCCGGTGAGATCAAGACTGGATCGTTCGCCCAGCAACAGCCATCCGAAGCCGAGATCGAGAGGCGCCGGACCTGGAAGTAGACGACCGCGCGACCGCCCACCGTGTTAGCAACAGGGACGGCCGAGCCCGGCTGTCCCGTTGCTATTTTGCCGATCACGCCGCATGTTGCCGCCGCGCCAGCCCGTCGCGGATACACGCGGCAAATTCCCGCGCCGCCGGCCCGACACCATGCTTCGGCAGATGCAAATTGATCGAGAAATTCGACAAGGCCGGCAGCTCCGGATCGGCGGACAGAATATCAAGATCGCTGGGCACGGTGGAGGCCAGCCAGGTCGTGACGGCCAGATCCGAACGCACAGTCGCCGTCGTCGCGTCCAGGTTGCCGTTCTCGAACACGGTCCGCCAATCCAGCCCGTGCTCGTTAAGCGCCGCCAGCACCGCAGGGCGGAAGGCACAGGTGTCGGCCACCATCGAAACCGGCAAGGGCCGCTTGCAGCGGGCTACGCCGCCTTTGGCACCGACCCAGACCAGCCGGTCGATAGCGAGACATTCGCCGGCGGACGGGCCGACCGGTTCCTCGATCACGGCAAGATCTATCGTGCCAGCTGCCAATGCCGCCGCAAGCTCCGGCGACGAGGCGCAGACCAGCGAAATCTCGACCTGCGGATAGGTCTCGGCATAGGTCTTCAGTACCGGCGCAAGCATGGTGCCAACCAGATCATACGGCACGCCGAGCCGCACCTCACCCGCGACCGCGCTGGTCGCCATCTCGGCCCAGATCTCGTCATTCAGGGAGAGCAAGCGCTTGCCCTTGCCGAACAGTCGTTCCCCGGAACGGGTCAGTCTCAGGCCGCGCCGGTCGCGCTCGAACAGGCTGCAGCCGAGAACCTCTTCCAGCCGCTTGATCTGCTGGCTGACGGCACCTTGCGTCAGATGCAGCGCGTTCGCCGCCGCCGTCATGCTGGCCGTATCGGCGACGGTGACGAAGGTCCGGATCAGGGCCGTGTCGAGATTTCGGATCATAGTTGCATTATATTCTCTAATGCCAACCATGACAAACATTTCATTTACTGATGCATTCCCATGCTTATCATGCTGGTTTCAACCGAGAAAACAACATGCTTGAGACCATCTTTCCGCTCGTCCTGTTTGCCTTGGTCTCGACCTCCACGCCCGGCATGGCCACGACCTTGTCGACTGCGTCCGGGGCACAGTTCGGCTTTCGGCGCTCTGTTCCGCTGATGGCTGGAAGTGCGGCCGGCCTGGCCACGGTGGCTGCGGCAGGTGCGGCTGGGCTCGCCGGCCTGTTGGCAGCCGCTCCGTCCCTGCAACTGGCGATGAAGATAGCCGGATCGCTCTATCTGATCTGGCTCGCATGGAAGATCGGCCGCAGCGGTCCACCCAATCTGGACGTGGCCATGGCCAAGCCGAACAGCTTTTTCGGTGGCGCGGGCCTGCAATGGATGAACCCCAAGGGTTGGGCCATGGGTCTGGGAGCGGCGGCATCCTTTGCCGCCCTCGCCAACGGACCGCTGCAGCTCGCCTTTCTGCTCGGCGCGGTCTTCGGCCTGGCAGCCGCGTTGTCACTGTCGGGGTGGTGCGTGGCCGGCACGCTGCTCGCGCGGCTGCTTAGAACCGAGCGGCAGTGGCGCGTGCTCAACGCCGTGCTTGGGCTGCTGCTGGCCGCTTCGATCATCCCAATGTGGCAACCTGTATAGATCCCCGATGTTCAGGCGCGTCGCCCAGCAGCGTTTCGAGGACATGGTCGGCGAGGAGCAGACGGTAATGCTGCGCTCGGCACTGGATGACATCGCCGCGCTGGATTCGCTTCACCGCCGGTCGCGCCGTCTGCCTGAGGCGACCGGCAATCGGTTTTAAAAACGGACCTTACTCCGCCGGCATGGCAATCGCCCGGGCCGCCCGGTGGCCGGCCAGCATGACGCCAAGACCCAGGATCGGGAACACCGCTGCGACCAGGCCGAGGTCAGCCGGCGCGCCATAGTGCAGCACCGCGCCGCCGACGACGGCGCCCAGCGCCACGCCGAGGTAGAGCGCCGAAGCGTTTAGCGACAGCACGATGGGCGCTGCGTCGGGCGCCAGCCTGATGATGCGGCTGGCCTGCGCCGGCGGGAAGGCCCAGCCGACGATGCCCCACGGCACCATCATGGCCATCAGCGCCGGCCCGGCGATGCTGTGCGGCAGGAAGGCCGGGATGACCGAAAGCATCACCAGCATGACCGCACTCAGCGCCAGCGACCAGCTGACGGTGCGCGTCGCGCCGAAGCGGTCGGCGGCCTGCCCGCCGGCGATATTGCCGATGACGGCGCCGACACCGAACGCAAGCAGCATGCCGGGCAGCGCGATCGGGCTCAAGCCGCCGCCTTCGATGGCTAGCGGCGCGACAAAGGCAAAGACCGTGAAGGCGCCGGTGAGCGCCAGCAGCGTGGTCAGCAGGATCGATGGCACGCCGGGGCGAAGCGTTGCGGCCAGCCGCTGCCTGAGCGGCAGCTTGGTGCCGATGATGCCGCGCGGCAGCCGGTACCACAGGATTGCGCCGGCCAGTGCGCCGAGCCCGGCGATGGCAAAGAACGTGCCGCGCCAGCCGGCAACCGTCGCGACAAGCGCGCCGAGCGGTGCGCCGACCGCCACCGCCACCGTAGTGCCGCCGACGACGACGGCAATGGCGCGGGCGCGGTGATGATCATCGACAAGCGCCACGGCCGTCCCCTGCGCCGTCGCCGCAAACAGGCCGGACGACAGCGCCATGACGATGCGCGCGATCAGCAGCAGTTCGAAGGAGGAACTGAGCGCCGCCGCCAGGTTGCCCAGCACGAAAAACACCAGCGTCCACAAGATGACGCGTCGCCGGTCCCATTCGCCGGTCAGCGTCGCCAGGATCGGCGCGCCGAGCGCATAGGCGAGCGCGAAGGCGGTGATCAGCGTCCCGGCGAGCGGGACCGAGATGCCGGCATCCCCCGCGATGTCGGGCAGCAGGCTGGAGATGACGAAGCCTTCGGTCGCGATCGTGAATGATCCGAGCGCAAGCCAGAAGAGGCGCTTGTCCATAGTGAAATCCTTAGTTCAAAAGTTATTGAACAATTGTACATAATGGCGCATGTTGTCAATGAGCCGCCCGAGAATAGCCGAACCCTGCTGACAGCCCTATGTCAGGACAAGGTAGCGGGAGGTGGAAACTGAGGGCATCCACCAGGAGGAGATGCGTTGAAATCGGCCCTGATTGCGCTTAGTTCTCCGGCATGACGCTGCCCCACCCCACCGCCGACCAGATCAGCCTGCCGAACGTTCTTGCCGTGCTCGGCGATCCCACCCGGCTGGCCATCGTGCGCTATCTCGCCAGCAAGGAAGGCGTGCCGCTGAATTGCAGCCAGTTCCTCGATCTCGGCTCAAAGACCAATCTCAGCTACCATCTGGCCAAATTGCGGGAGGCCGGCGTCACCCGCACCGAGGTCGTCGGCACCAGCCGGCTGATCACGCTGCGCCGCGACGATCTCAATGCCCGCTTTCCCGGCCTGCTCGATAGCGTCATTGCCGCAGCCGTCGACGACCCCGCACTGCCCGCGGTCGGCGCCTCCGAGATCGAAGTCCGCGCCTAAGGCCGTAACTCGCCCCCGTGTAACAGGCAGGGCAACCGCGTTTGGATTCTTGCGAAGGTGGACCCCCACCCCAACCCTCCCCACAAGGGGCAGGGAACGCCGCGCGGCGGACACGCCAACGTCACCGCTGAATGCCACGCCAATTTTTGCAGAACTTGACACACACAACTATCAGCGCCAACGCAAGTCTCCCTCTCCCCCTTGTGGCCGGAGGGGTTCGGGTGGGGGTCTATCGGAGAGCGACAGCCTCGGCTTTCCAGCTGCGATAGCACTGGTGTAACAGGGGAGAGCAACCAAAGTCCTGCTAGGTCCGCCCTTCCCGACGAGTCATTCGTCGACCCAACGGAGCTTTCCATGCGCATTGCCGTTCTCGCCGATATCCACGGCAACATCCTCGCCCTGGACGCCGTGCTCGTCGATCTGCGGCAGCGCGGTGGTGCCCATCTTACAGTCAATCTCGGTGATTGCGTCTCCGGCCCGCTCTGGCCGCGCGAAACCATGGAGCGGCTTGAAGCGCTCGCCCTGCCGACAGTGCGCGGCAACCACGACCGCCGCGTCGCCCGCGATACCGCGGATGAAGCCATGTGGCCGTCCGACCGCTATGCGCAGGAACGGCTGACATCGGTCCAGCGCGAGGCACTGTTGGCCTTGCCGCTCACGCTGGAGGTCGCCCCAACCGTGATCGCCTTTCATGCCAGACCCGACCATGACGAAAAATACCTGACCGATACGATGGCCGACGGCCGGCTGGTGCGCGCGCCGCTGGTCGACATCAAGCGGCGGCTGGCCGCGCTCGATCCCGCTTGCCGCATCGTGCTGTGTGGCCACAGCCACCGCAGCGAACTGATCCGTATCCCCAACGGCCCGGTGGTCTTCAATCCGGGCAGCATCGGCTGCCCCGCTTATGGCGACGACACGCCACCGGCGCATGTCTCCGAGCAAGGCTCTCCGCATGCACGCTACGGCATCGTCGAATTGGGTGGGCCGGGCCGCTCCGACCGCTTCGAAGCCATCGCCGTCGACTATGACCATGAGGCGGCAGCGCGGCAGGCCGAACGGGCGGGACGGCCGGAATGGGCCTACGCGCTGCGCACCGGATTTATGTCAGGCTGAACGCAACGCGTTCATGTCAGGCTGAACGCAACGCGTTCATGCCGCCCCGGATTGAACGAGGAACGAGTTCATACCCCAGGCTGAACGCAACGCGTTCATGCCGCCCGGCTGAGCTTGCGTATGCCGCGGACCGAACACCATTCCCCAGCCGCATTTTCCGGCTTACATAGCGCCATGTCGTCGCCTATAAAATCGTGCTGGAATGCGGCGGTGATTCCGTGCCCGGCCGCGCCTCGGAAATGCTTCTATCGCCCACGGCCAAAATGATGAGGCGCACAGTTACGCTCCGAACGACGCTGCTGATTGCCGCCCCTCTCCTGCTGACGGCGCTGCTGCCGGCCAGGGCCGAGGAGGCGCCGTTCGTCTCCATCGTGACCGACCTTGCTCCGGGTGATCTCCTGAACGTCCGCGCCACGGCATCGGCGATGGGCAAGATCAAGGCTCGGCTGCCGAATGGCACGAGCGTCAACAATCTCGGCTGCACCGACGTCAATGGCTATCGTTGGTGCAAGGTCGCAGAAATTGACAACCCGCAACTGGCGGGATGGGCTCCCGCGCGCTACCTGAACCCCGAGAATCCGGCGGCAGTTGCGGAGGTGGATATCGAAGCGACCGGCGAAAGCACGGCCGTTGCAGCCGGCGACTCGAACCCGGCAACTGCAGGTCAGCCACCGCCGGACCTGACGGCGCGCCTGGATGCGACCGGTCGCGAACCCACGATGACTACCGTTGAGGCAATCGGCAGGTTGGCCATCGAGGATGCTTACCGCCTGGCGCTATTTGCCAGCGAAAATCCTTCGGCCGGCGAGACGCAGGCGCCCGCGGCAGCGAACAAGCCCATTCGCAATCGCGCCGCCAATGCGGCGCCTCCGGCCAACGCGCAAACCGTTGCGCGGCTGCAGCCGCCAGGCAGGCCCGCGCCGGCCCTGGGTGCCCGCAACGAGATTCCTTGCGCGCGCCATGTCGGCCAGCCGATGACCAGTTGCAAGGCAGGCGTTGTCCACACGGGCGACAAAGCCGAGGTCACCGTGACCTGGCCCGATGGCGGCACCCGCGTCATCAGATTCCAGGCCGGTCGGCCCGCCGGCTCGAATGCATCAGGTGAATTCCGCTACACCCGTGAGGGCAGCCTGAACATCATCCGTGTCGGCGTTGCCGAACGCTTCGAGATCACGGATCAGTGGTTAGGGGAATAGGCAGTAGGGGAGTAGGGGAATATGTTTGAGGGACGCGCCCTACTGCCCTACTGCCCTACTGCCCTACTGCCTTATTCCCCTACTCCCCTACTCCCCTACTCCCCTACTCTCCGCATTTTAGGGGGTTACATCCGGCAAAACTCTTCCCTATAAGGCCCTCCTAGCCTGATACCAGAATCGCGAGCACAACCGGCCGGGTCTTCCCGTCCGGTTTTTCGTGCAAGCCGCCTGCCGAACGGACCCTCGATATGCCAAGACGCACCGACATCAAGTCGATCCTGATCATCGGGGCCGGCCCCATTGTCATCGGTCAGGCCTGCGAATTCGACTATTCCGGCACCCAGGCCTGCAAGGCGCTCAAGGAAGAGGGTTTTCGCGTCATCCTGGTCAATTCCAACCCGGCCACCATCATGACCGACCCGGAACTGGCCGACGCCACCTATATCGAGCCGATCACGCCGGAAGTGGTGGCCAAGATCATCGCCAAGGAGCGGCCGGACGCGCTGCTGCCGACCATGGGCGGCCAGACCGCGCTCAACACCGCCCTGTCGCTGCGCCGCATGGGCGTGCTCGAGCGCTACAATGTCGAGATGATCGGCGCCGACGCCACGGCGATAGACAAGGCCGAGGACCGGGCGCTGTTTCGCGAGGCGATGAAGAAGATCGGCCTGGAAACGCCGAAATCGATGCTGGCCAACGCCACCGACGTCAAGAACGCCGACCGCAAGACGCACGAGGCCGAACGCGCCGCGCTGAAGGCCGAGAAGCCCGAAAACCTCGATGCCGCGCTCGACGCGCTCGAAACGCGCTGGAATCTCGGCGAGGGCGACCGCAAGCAGCGCTACATCAGCCATGGCATGGCGATCGCCGCACAGGCGCTCGACCATGTCGGCCTGCCCGCCATCATCCGGCCGTCCTTCACCATGGGCGGCACCGGCGGCGGCATCGCCTACAACCGCGCCGAATTCTACGAGATCGTCCAGTCCGGCCTCGACGCCTCGCCGACCACCGAAGTGCTGATCGAGGAAAGCGTGCTCGGCTGGAAGGAGTACGAGATGGAGGTTGTCCGCGACAAGGCCGACAACTGCATCATCGTCTGCTCGATCGAAAACATCGACCCGATGGGCGTGCACACCGGCGATTCGATCACCGTCGCCCCTGCCCTGACCTTGACCGACAAGGAATACCAGATGATGCGCAACGCCTCGATCGCGGTGCTGCGCGAGATCGGCGTCGAGACCGGCGGCTCCAACGTGCAGTTCGCCGTCAACCCCGCCGACGGGCGCCTGGTGGTGATCGAGATGAACCCGCGCGTCTCGCGCTCGTCGGCTCTCGCCTCCAAGGCGACCGGTTTTCCGATCGCCAAGATCGCGGCAAAGCTCGCCGTCGGCTACACGCTGGACGAGTTGGAGAACGACATCACCGGCGGCGCCACGCCCGCCTCGTTCGAGCCGTCGATCGATTACGTCGTCACCAAAATCCCGCGCTTTGCCTTCGAAAAATTCCCTGGCGCCGAGCCGGTGCTGACCACCGCGATGAAGTCGGTCGGCGAGGTCATGGCCATCGGCCGCACTTTTCAGGAATCGCTGCAGAAGGCGCTGCGCGGACTGGAAACCGGCCTCACCGGCCTCGACGAGATCGAGATCCCCGGCATCGCGCACGGCGCAGCCAGCCACGCCGACGACCGCAACGCCATTCGCGCTGCCCTCGGCACGCCGACGCCCGACCGGCTGCGCATGGTGGCGCAGGCGATCCGCATGGGCACCTCTCTGGAAGACGTGCACGCCATGTGCAAGATCGACCCGTGGTTCCTCGAACAGATCGCCGGCATCCTCAACATGGAAGCCCGCATTCGCGAGCACGGCATTCCCGAAGACGCCGCCAATCTGCGCATGCTGAAGGCGATGGGTTTCTCCGATGCCCGCCTCGCGTCCCTGGTCAGGAAAGACGTCGAAGAGGTTCAAAAGATACGCGAAAAGCTCGACGTTCATCCGGTTTACAAGCGCATCGATACTTGCGCCGCCGAGTTCGCCTCGCCGACCGCCTACATGTACTCGACCTATGAGGTGCCCTTCGCCGGCGCGCTCGCCAACGAAGCGCAAGTCTCGTCGCGAAAAAAAGTCGTCATCCTCGGCGGCGGCCCGAACCGCATCGGCCAGGGCATCGAGTTCGACTATTGCTGCTGCCACGCCGCCTTTGCGCTGCGCGACGCCGGCTTCGAGGCGATCATGGTCAACTGCAATCCGGAGACCGTGTCGACCGATTACGACACCTCGGACCGGCTCTATTTCGAGCCGCTGACGCCGGAGGACGTTTTGGAGATCCTGCGCGCCGAGCAGGCGTCGGGCGAGCTGGTCGGCGTCATCGTCCAATTCGGTGGCCAGACGCCGCTGAAGCTGGCGGATGCGCTGGAGAAGGCCGGCATCCCGATCCTCGGCACCTCGCCCGACATGATCGATCTCGCCGAAGACCGCGACCGCTTCCAGAAGTTGTTGCACAAGCTCGGCCTCAGCCAGCCGAAGAACGGCATCGCCTATTCGGTCGAGCAGGCCCGCCTCGTCGCCGGCGAGCTCGGCTTCCCGCTGGTGGTGCGCCCGTCCTATGTGCTCGGCGGCCGCGCCATGCAGATCATCCACGACGAGAGCATGCTGCAATCCTACCTGCTCGACACCGTGCCCGGCCTGGTGCCGGAGGACATCAAGCAGAAATACCCCAACGACAAGACCGGCCAGATCAACACACTGCTGGGCAAGAACCCGCTGCTGTTCGACACCTATCTCTCGGGCGCCATCGAGGTCGATGTCGACTGCCTGTGCGACGGCAAGTCGACCTTCGTCTCCGGCATCCTGGAGCACATCGAGGAGGCCGGTATCCATTCGGGCGACAGCGCCTGCTCGCTGCCGGTGCACTCGCTGCCGTCGGAGCTCGTCGACGAGTTGGAGCGCCAGACGGCCGCACTTGCCCGTGCGCTCAATGTCGGCGGCCTGATGAACGTGCAGTACGCGATCAAGGACGGCACGGTCTATGTGCTCGAGGTCAACCCGCGGGCGTCACGCACCGTGCCCTTCGTCGCCAAGACCATCGGCCGCCCCATTGCAAAGATTGCCGCCCGCATCATGGCCGGCGAGAGCCTGGAAGGCGCCTTCGCCCATTACGGCGCCATGCCCGACCCCAGAAATCCCGGCCACATCGCGGTCAAGGAAGCAGTGTTCCCCTTCGCCCGCTTCCCCGGCGTCGACATATTGCTCGGCCCGGAAATGCGCTCGACCGGCGAGGTCATGGGCCTCGACCGCGACTTCGCGCTGGCTTTCGCCAAGAGCCAGTTAGGAGCGGGTGTTGATCTCCCCCGCGCAGGCACGCTGTTCGTTTCGGTGCGCGACGAGGACAAGAAGGGCATCCTGCCCGCGGTCAAGCGCCTCGCCGGCCAGGGTTTTAAAGTAATGGCCACCTCGGGCACAGCCCGCTTCCTCGCCGAGAACGGCGTCGCTGCCGAGAAAATAAACAAGGTGCTGGAAGGCCGCCCGCACATCGAGGACGCCATCCGCAACCGGCAGGTGCAGATCGTCTTCAACACCACGGACGGCCAGAAGGCGGTGTCGGACTCAAAATCCCTGCGCCGCGCCACGCTGATGCAGAAGGTGCCGTATTACACGACGCTCTCGGGGGCCGCTGCGGTGGCCGAGGCTATTGCGGCGCTGCGGGCGGGGAGCCTGGAAGTCAGGCCGCTCCAGGAGTATTTTGCCTGAAGCAATTAGCTGATCCCCCCCAAGTGGGGAGATGGCCGGCAGGCCAGAGGGGGGCGCGTCCCGCCAACGCTGCGCACCGTGATCCGTCCAAAGCACGCTGTGCCGACGCCGCTCAGTTCAGAAATCCAATAAACCGCCCCGCGAACAGCACCGACGTCCACAGCACCAGCGACAGCAAAGCCAGGATGGTGACGGTCCCGCCGGCCGGCTCGTCGCCGCCTTTTGCGTGGCGCATGAAAATGAGAAAATTGGCGCCGGCGAGGAGTATGAGCGTCATCTTGGTGAGGAAAATCGGCCTCGCCGCATACTCGCTCGCCCTGATTGAAAAGAGCAGCGATCCCGTGATTAGTGCGCCGGCGAACGCGGCCAATGCGGTGCGGCGCAGCAGCGCGATGAACGCCGCCTGCGGCAGCGAGCGGAAGGCGCCCAAGATCCGGAGGTCCATGAGCCAGACGCTGGTCAGCAGCGCGCCGATCGACATGATGTGCAGCGCATTGACTATGGGATAGGCGATGAAGGAGGCCTTCAGCCCCCTTACGATGGCGAGTTGCTCGATGCCGGCGAGGAACTCGTCCATTCAAGCCGGCGGCACGCGGTCGGGATAGACGTCATAAGCCTTGCCGTTGACGATGACGCGGGCTGCTTTCATCCACTTCTCGGTCTCGTCGCGCGAGCGGTGGCCGATCGCGGTCACCTCGTCGCCGACCTTGGCGACTTCCGCGGTGAAGCCGGCGGCCATGGTGCGGGACGGCGGCGCCAAATCCACCCGCCAGGCCTCTCCGTCGGCGTCGACATCCAGCGTGGCGTGCGGATTGCCGATATAGATGGCTGTGATCTTGCCCCGGAGCTCAAAAAACCCATCCTGGGTCCAGGACCAGCCGTGATGGGCGTAAGCTGCGGTGCCAGCGGCAAGGATCACTGCCGCTGCCAGCGTGACGCTCCGAATCCCGTTGAAAGGTGACTGCATCGCTCGCCTCCTCGGCTCATCCCGCCAATCGAGACTAGGTCACGGCGCGGCAACGTCAAATCACATCGGTGCGAAGGCTCTGGGCGAAGCTATCGGTTGTCGATGTCGGCGCCGCCCCTCATCTGCCTGCCGGCATCTTCTCCCCGTCAAGAACGGGGAGAAGGGACCTAGCCGCAACGCTGGCACCCCCTCTCCCCGTCCTTCACGGGGAGAGGGTGAGGGTGAGGGGCAGCGCCAACCAGAAGCGATTGCCCCGCGGAATGAACGGTCCGGTCTTGCTTATGACATCCATGCACGCCATGTTCGGCCCCTACCCGCCGCCCTTCTTCTCCATTGAATGAAGGTCGGAGACTCACATCTGAACGAGGCACACCATGAGCAGTATGAGAGACCGTCAGGAAGGCTTCGAAAAGAAGTTTGCGATGGATGAGGACACGAAGTTCAGGGCCATGGCGCGCCGCAACAAGCTGCTTGGCCTATGGGCCGCCGAAAAGCTCGGCAAGTCAGGTGAGGACGCCGACGCCTATGCGAAAGAGGTGGTGCGCGCAGACTTCGAAGAGGCCGGGGACGACGACGTGTTGCGCAAAATACGCGCCGATTTCGACGCGGCGGGCGTCGCCCAGTCGGATGTTCAGATTCGCGGCGTCATGAACGACCTGCTGGCGACGGCGGTCGAGCAGATCAAAAACAGCTGAGAGAGCGCCAACTTAAAGCGCGACGCGACGCGCTTTACGCTCTCTTTTATGCGTTTCCCAAAACCGCTGCGCATCTCGGGTCAGGCCCGCGGGCATGCGTTTGGGTGACATGCATTAGCTGTGGGCTGCCACCAGATCCTTTAAGCGCTCTTCGTGCATCCGCAGCGTCGGTAGCATCTTCTTGGCGAATTCCTTCAGCGCCGGATCTTCGCCCGACTGCGCATAGGTTGAAAACAGCGCCAACGCCTGCTTGTGCGCCTCGGTCTGCAGGAGGATGAATTTCGCCTGGAATTCATCGCCATCGAGGTTCTTGAGCTGGTCGAGCATCGCCTGGTCTTTCGGCAGCAAAGCCGGGCCGCTCGCTGTCACCGAAGCCGTGATCTGGCTCTGTTCGAGAGCTGCCTTGAAATCCTCGCCAGCCTTGGTGTGATCCCTGATCATCTGCGAGGCGAAATCCTTCACATCGGCGGCGACATTCTTTTGTTCGGCCAGCTTGCTGGTTTCAATCTCGAACCGGTTGGCGCTGGGGACCGTTCTGGAGAAGGTCTCGGTGTCGATCTTGGTTTGGCCGACAGCAGGTATATCGGCCGGCGTGGCGGATTGGGCTAGGGCCGCTGGCGTGCCGGCAAGCAAGGCGACCATGGCAAGCGTGAGATTTGTTTTCACAGGAAATCTCCGGGTTTGTGATCCTCGGAGAGTCCAACGCGACACCAGCGGCGAAGTTGCGCCTTTCCTTCTCCCCTTTGCG
The DNA here is from genome assembly GCF_055811455.1 of Mesorhizobium sp. WSM4845. NCBI lineage: Bacteria > Pseudomonadati > Pseudomonadota > Alphaproteobacteria > Hyphomicrobiales > Phyllobacteriaceae > Mesorhizobium > Mesorhizobium sp. WSM4845. The sequence goes on along the minus strand of NZ_JBVVQA010000002.1, from coordinate 309,119 downwards.
GGAGAAGGTGGCCGAGCGAAGCTCGGTCGGATGAGGGGTGTTCCAGCTTGGCGGTACACTTGATGAGCAGCCATCAGCACAGAGACGGTGCACATTTGCCAACGCCTATTTCTTCCAGCACCCCTCATCCGTCTCGGCGCTATGCGCCGATCCACCTTCTCCCACAAGAGAAGGCAAGACCTCAGTGGCAGCACACGCCGTTATACTGCAGCTGCTCGTCCCAGTTCGGCCGGCCCCCCGGTGTGAAATCCATCAGGTTCCACAAGGGCTCGCAAGTGCCGATGGCGCGCGGGTCCTGACCGGGTTCGGACGGCGCGAAGCCAAGCTCCGAGCTCCAGAAATGCCGGATGCCATTGGCGTCGCGATGGAACACCGACAGCATCGGAAGTTGCGCGCCGTCGTCGGCCTCGGCGTGATAGTCGCGCTTGAAGCTGTTGCCGGCCGAGGAGAGCAGCCGCATGTTCGTCCAGCCGCGATCGCGGCCAAGCGTGATCAGGTTTTCAAGCGCGGTCTTGCCCACAACGGCAAAATTGAAGCCGGCGGCCTCGAGATGGCCGATGGCGCCGTCGAACTGGTCGAGCAGCGCCGTGCAGGACGGGCATGGCTGGTCGGCCCGCGCGAGCTTGGCAGTGCCGCCGCTTGTCGCCACGTCGCGCGTCTCCTGCGGGTGGCGCGGAAACATCATCGAGTAGACGATCAGCGTGTCCTTGCCGGGTGAAAACAGCTCCGACAGTTTTATGCGGGCCGGCTTGCCGTCGGCGCCAGGCCCGTCGAACACATAATCCTGAGGCACCAGCCCGCCCGGCGGCAGTGCACGGCGGGCGACGGCCACATCCTCCATGGCGCGGCGCAGCTCGATTTCCTTTTGCAGCAGCGTTTCGCGGGCGGCGCGATATTCAGCGGATTCGTTGGGAAAGGTGATCATCGTCGTCTCCATCAGCCGTGCTTGTTGCGGCGCGCTCCCTACGCGGCAGCGCACCTTGCCTCTCAAGGACGCATGGCGAGGCAGGGTTCCGACATTTTGCACGCCTGGCCCGGCGATAAGGCCTTAACGGCTCCGCCTTCGCCAGCGACAGAGGCTACTGCGGCGGCACTGGGCAGCTCGTATCGCCCTCCTGGCAGTTGAGATAGCCCTGAAAATCCTTCAGCCTGATGTTGGTGAGGCTCGCCTTGCAGCCGGCTATGACCATCGGATACATGCTGCCTGCCATATCGGTCGGGCCGCCCTGGAAAGCGCATTCGGCATCGCGAAAGGCGACCCAGGCGCGCTGCGCGCCGACCAGCAGCTTCTTCGTCGCCGCGTCGTCCTTCAGCCGGCCTTCGATCTGCCTGTAGGCGTGGTTGAGCTTCTTGTCGGCTTCGGTGAACGACTTGCCGGCGCATTCGTTCATGGCCGCCTGGTCCTGTGCGTCGGCGCAATCGTCGGCGCGCGCGACGCCCGCAAGAAGCGGAAGGGCGAGGATCACCAGACCCGTTTTGGCCAGACCGGTTTTGGCCAGACCGGTTTTGAAAAGTAAAAGCCGCATCGTGTTTCTCCGGTTTCGGTCGAGACCCCGCCCGCGGCACGAAAGCCGCAGGATCGCAGCTTAACGCCCGAACGGTTGCCGGCAAGATGCAGCCTGCCGCCTTGGTGGACACTTCGTTTCCGCGCAATGCTCGCTGATCGGCTTCGCCAACCGCTCCTCACCCCGCCCAGTCGACTTCGAACATCCCCAGCCGCTCGTAGAGCCTGACCGCGGCAGCATTCTCAACCGTGTTGGTTTTGAGATCGACATGCGCAGCGCCGCGTGCGTGAAAGGCGGTGAAGACGTGCCACATCAGCGCTTCGGCGATGCCTCGGCCGCGCGCCTCGGGGTGGACGGCAAGGTCTTTCACGAACGCTCTCGTCCAGCACAGTGCCGCCCCCGCCAGCCGACCCTTGCTGTCGATAACCAGGAAACACAAGGCAGGGTCGAATTCCGCGTCGCTTGAAATGCGCGGCCACCATTTGTCGAACGGCCCGTCGGCGCCATCGTCGAAGACGGTGGTGAGCAGCGCATGCAAAGCGAGCGCGTCGGCGGCCTCAAAACCGCGCATGACAAAACCTTCCGGCCAGCGCGGCGTGGCGAGCGTGTCGTCGAGGATCTTGCGCAGCCTTATGTCGTTCGGCGCCGGCGGGCGCGGCTCAGGCATGGCGTTCAGGCGTCGGGCTGCAGGCGACGCCGACTGCGGTCGCGGCCCAGGCCGGTTTGTTCCAGCATGCCCTTGCGCTTGGCGTCGTAATAATAGCCGCTCTGGTAGAGCCGATCGGCGCGCTTGGCGTTGCCGCCGGCCACCAGCCAGGCGCCACGCAGATATTTCACCGCATATTTCAGATTGGTCTCGGCGTCGAACAACCCGCTCGCCGGCCCGTCATAGCCCATGCCGCGCGCCGTCGCATGCTTGATCTGCATCAGCCCCCAGTGGCCGCGACTGTAGGCCTTGGGATTGAAGGTGCTCTCGCGCTTGACGACGCGGCGCACCAGATCGACCGGAACCTGATAGAGGACGGCATATTTCTCGATCAGCCGCTCGATCTCGCCGCGCGGTCCCGCGGAATACTCCTTAGCAAGGCTGGTCGAAGGCAGGGCGGACGGATTCTCAGGCAGGGTGTAGGCGACCTGCTGGACGCCTGGCATCGTCTTGCCTGTCTCGCCGGTGACCGGCATCGCAACGGCGGCGGTCGCATAGACAGGCGCTGTGCCGGCTGGCGCGGCATCGGCCGTCATGACTGCAGGTGCGGCCAACGGAGTCGGGCCGGCAAAGGCAGCTGGCTGGGCAGGCGTCGCGGCGGGGTCGACGGACAGCGACGCGGTCTGGACAGGCGTGACGCCGGACGATTCCGGCAACACCGAAACCGTGTCGGGCAGCGCCAGCGCATAGCCGGCGTCGCTACCAGCTGCGGCGGTTTCAGTCATGAAAGGCACGGCCTTGGTCTGCGCGGTCGAAGTGCAGCCGCTGAGACCGGCCGCAACGAGCATCACGCCGATCGCGGGAAAGATGATTTTTGCTGGCAAGCCGCGCTCGGGTCCGGTTCGTCTGTTAAGAAGTCCTTACACCAGCGGCTTTCCCCCGGCAATCCGCAGCCAGTTGGGATTCCCAATGGTTTTCGGGTGGCAACAGACCCCTTGGAATGCGATATCTCGTTCTCGATATGTACTGGATTGCCGTTCGTTCGGAAAGGAGCACATCATGGAAGACACCTCTCAAGCCTTCGCCAACCACGCCGTCTTCGAAACCATGATCGGCTTCATGGGCATCGCCTGGAGCGAGGCCGGGCTGACGAGGCTTTGCCTGCCCCAGCGCAGCCGCGACGCGGTGGAACGGCGGTTGCTGCGCCATGCCGGCAACGCCGCTTCGAGCGCCCGACCGCAATGGGTTACCGATCTGATCGCGTCGATAAAGGCCTATGCCGCCGGCGAAGACGTGGCTTTCTCCGGTGTGCCGGTCGATCTCACCGGTGTCGACGATTTCCGCCTCGCAATCTACGACGCGGCGCGCAAGCTCGCCTATGGCGAGACCACCACCTATGGCGAACTGGCCAGGCGCGCCGGCCATGCCGGGCTGGCGCGAGAGACAGGCGCTGCGCTCGGCGCCAACCCGGTGCCGCTGGTCATTCCTTGCCATCGCATTCTTGCCGCCGGCGGCAAGATCGGCGGTTTTTCAGCGCCAGGCGGCTCGACCACCAAGGAGAAGATGCTGGCGATGGAAGGCGTGCGCGTCGGTCCGCCGCCGCCGGCGCAGGTCTCTTTTGGATTTTGAGGCCGACATTGCTAGTCCGGAAAGATGCGCCGGCGGAAATGCCGGTCTGTTTCCACGCGCTTGCACTTGTAGACGATGCAGGAGTTGGTATCGGCGCTCGGCACCGAAGCGCGTGCCCTGACCTCGCCCATGTTGCAGAAACTCTGGCTCCGCACATAACGGTCGTAGAGCGGCAGCCCCGGCGTGCGCGTCGACTGATAACGTAGGATGACGGCGCCTTCGCGTGCGATCGTCGCGCGCACCGTGCCGCAGCTCATGCGGCTCGGGTCATAGCGCGAGATCGCCTGCGCCTGGGCGGCGACCAGCGTCAGGCAGGCGGCAAACAGGACAGTTTTCATGGTCCTCTCCCCAAACAGGACCGGACGCTCGGAGGCGGCACGATCCCTTCCCGCAGCGTGCGCCATAGGCCATGCGACCCGGCAACGCCCGACGCTGCAACGCTTTCACGCGATTGGGACGGCCATTGGGCAGCGCCGCATCAGCACCTTTTTTCGTGCAGTCTTGTTTTTTGCGGAGAAGCGGACTATATGAGGTCCATTGATATTTCGGCCGATCGATCCGGGCCTCGCGATATTCGCGTTTGCTGACGTCTATCTCCAAAATCTCGATACAAACCGGCTGGACTTCGGTTCAGTCAAGCTAAAGCAAACGTATAAGGACTATCGAAATGGCAACAGGTACGGTCAAGTGGTTTAATTCCACCAAGGGTTTCGGCTTCATCCAGCCTGACAGCGGCGGCGCGGACGTTTTCGTCCACATCTCCGCAGTCGAGCGCGCTGGGCTGTCGACCCTGGTCGAAGGCCAGAAGATCAACTTCGAGATCGAGCAGGACCGCCGCACTGGCAAGTCGTCCGCTGGATCTCTGAGCAAGGCAGCCTGATTTTGCGAATGGCGCGCGCCGGGCGATAGCTCGGGGCGCGCGGCAAGTCACGGATGTACTGACGGTCGCGCGAGAAGCGCGCCGGAGCGGAAAGAACCCGACAAGCCGAAGCAGCAGATTGCTGCCGGCCCGGCCAAAGCGCTCCCGATCAGGCTACCAAGCATGGGAAGGCGGGATTTTGTCCCGCCTTTTTGCTGTCCGGATTTTAGACACCGACAATTGGCGAAACCGGCGCTGCGGCGTCCTTCTCCCCGTCACTATACGGGGAGAAGTGCCCGGCAGGGCGATGAGGGGCAGCGCGACGCATCAGGATTAGCTACCCATCGCAGAGCCAAGCACGACATTGCGATAGAGGCTGGCGCCGCCCCTCATCTGGCTGCCGCCATCTTCTCCCCGTATAGAGACGGGGAGAAGGACGCTTTGTCCGAACCTTTCGCCAATCGCCAATCTTGCTCAGGAGAATCGGCGAGCAGCATCTTCGATGGATAACTACCCCAGCCACTCCATCGGCACATGCCCAGGATCAGTCTCGACCCGTTTCAGCCAGGCCGCCACCGCCGGGTAGGCGTCGAGCTGAAAACCGCCCATCTCGGCCGTATGCGTATAGGCGTAGAGCGCGATGTCGGCGACGCTCAAGGCCTCGCCGGCAAAGAACGCACTGTCCGCCAGATGCTTGTTCATCACGCCGAGCGCCTTGTTGCCGCGCTCCAGCGTAACCGCCAGCCGTTCCGGCGCCGCGTCCTTGGCCCGTTCGGGAAAGGTCAGCAGCGCCTTGCGCACCGCGATATAGGGTTCGTGGCTGTACTGCTCGAAGAACAGCCATTGATAGGCCAGTGCCCGCTCGTATCTGTCGGCCGGCAGCAACCGCGTGCCGTCGGCGAGATAGAGCAGAATGGCGTTGGATTCGGCAAGCCGCCGGCCGTCGTCGAGCTCGAGCAGCGGCACCATGGCGTTCGGGTTCTTGGCGACATAGTCTGGCTTGCGCGTGTCGCCGGTGTGCGAGCTGACCTCGACATTGGTGAAAGCGATGCCGAGCTTGGCCATCAACAGGCGCGGCTTGTAGCAATTGCCGCTGTCGATCATTCCATAGAGTATGGTCATTCTTGCTCCCATCGCCGCTCCCCTCGGCGGAGCCGCCTTTACCGGCAATTATCCTGGCAGCGACGGCTTCATCCAGTGATTTGTTTTGGCGCAACCATCAGCGCCGCTGATAGATCACCCAAACAACGGCACGACGTTGTTGGCCATGCCAAGCAGCCTGTCGATGGGCAGCGGCTCCTCGTCGAAGACCGTGCCGGCCAGCGCCGGCCGGGCAAGGTAAAATCCTTGCATCAGGTCAACGCCGCCGTCCAGCGCGACGCGCAGATGCGTGGCTTGCTCGATGCCTTCGACCAGCACTTTGGCGCCGCGGTCATGCAGCGCGGAGACCAGCGGCCGGAAAAACCGTTCGGCGGCGGCATGGCGGCAGAATTCCGCAAACCAGGTGCCGTCGATCTTGACGATGTCGGGCTGGACAAGAGCGACCCGTTCTTCCGTCGAATGCCCGGTGCCGAAATCGTCGATGGCGATGCGGATGCCGTCACGCCGCATCTCGCGCGCCAGGCTGACGAGCACCTTGTCTTCAGCCGCCTGCTCGGTGATCTCGCAGACCAGCATGCCGGGGTGCAGATCGAACTCGGCGAGACGCCTGGTCATCAGCCTGATTTCTGCCAGCGCTCGCCCGGGGTCATCGTTGATCAGCGGATTGTAGTTGAAGAACAGGTCGAGCCCGCCGACGCCGATGTTGCGGAAATTCCTGAGATGCAGTACCCGGCACATCGTCTCGACGAACAGGCGATCCGCCAGGGGGATGCCGTCGAAGAATACGCGCGGCGCGACCGGCCTGCCGGCGCGGTGCGGCTCGATCAGGCCTTCGACGGCGACGGCCTTCAAAAACCTGCCGCGCGGCGCAAAAATCGGCTGGTAGGCGCTCCTCAGCCGGAACGCGCCATAGACGCCATATTCGATCCCGACTTCGTCGGCAAAGATTGCCTCGCCGATATTGCGCCGCTTGTCGGGCCGCCTGGTCATGGCACCACCTTGCGCCCGAAAGCCCGTTTCGGCCGCGGCGAAGGCGAGACGGTCGCAGGCGCCGCGCCGGCGTCAGGCGCCGTCACCGGCATCTGCCTTTCCTTGCCGAAGACTTGGATTTCGTTGCCGAAGACTCGGCTTTCCTTGCCGAAGACGTGAAAGCTGGTTGGTGCAAGCTCCGGGCGCGCCAGCGCGAATCCCTGCACCATCGAGGCTCCCGATTTCTCGGCCAGTTCAAGCTGCCAGCCCTCCTCGATGCCCTCGAACACGGTGCGGATGCCTTGTTGTTCGAAACTTGCCACCATGGCGGTCAGCAGCGCGAAGCCGGCGCCGGACTCCATCAGTTGCATGATCCAGTTGGCGTCGAATTTCACGATGTCAGGCCTAAGCTCCTTGATCCGGTTGATGTCGGACTCTTCGGCGCCGTAGTCGTCGACGGCGATGCGAAACCCGTTGGCCCTGAGCGCCTCGACGAAATTGTAGAGCGTTTCCTGCGACGCCGACTTTTGCTCGGTCACCTCGCAGACGACGCGGTTCGCATCGATCCCGGCCTCATGCAGCACCAGCCGCATGTCGCGCAGCGCGCTGTCGGCGATGCTGCGATCGGTGAACACCGACGGATCGAAGTTGATGAAAATGAATGCCTCCTGCGGCAGGCAGGCGCCGGCGTTCAAAAGGTGCAGCGTCCTTGTCAGCGCCTCGATATGCAGGCGGTCGACCGTCGGACAGGCGTTGAAAAAAGTCACCGGCGTCTGCGGCTCGGCGTCGCGGAACGGCCGGATCAGGCCCTCGAATCCGGTGATGGACAATTTGCCGTTGCTGAAGCCAAAAATCGGCTGGAACGCGCTTTGCAGCGTATAATTGCCCCAGACACCGCTGGCGGTGCCGTCATCGTGGCGGACGATATGGGCAAGCCCGATGCTGCGCGACACGGTTCCTCCCGTTGCGAGACTGGTGGAATGGGTCGTGATCCAGCCGACCGGAGTTTTACCGCGTGTAAGTGAATTTATTGTTGCCGGATTTGCCGGGGGATTTGAGGTCTGGCTCATCCGACAATGCTTGCGCTTGGCGGGATGATGCGACATGAGAGACGCCGCGGTCGGACGCACCGCCAAGCCTACAAGGAGACAACGCCGTCATGGCCTTTCTTGCCGACGCCCTTTCCCGCGTAAAGCCTTCCGCGACCATCGCAGTGACGCAGAAAGCGCGCGAGCTGAAAAACGCCGGCCGTGACGTGATCGGGCTGGGTGCCGGCGAACCGGACTTCGACACGCCGGACAATATCAAGAACGCTGCGATCGAGGCCATCCGCCGCGGCGAAACGAAATATCCTCCGGTTTCCGGCATCGTGCCGCTGCGCGAGGCAATCGCCAGAAAATTCAAGCGAGAGAACAATCTCGATTACCGGCCGGAGCAGACCATCGTCGGCACCGGCGGCAAGCAGATCCTGTTCAATGCCTTCATGGCGACGCTGAACCCCGGCGACGAGGTCATCATTCCGAGGCCGTACTGGGTCAGCTATCCCGAGATGGTAGCGATCTGCGGCGGCACCCCGGCATTTGCCGACACCTCCATCGACAACGGCTTCAAGCTGACGGCGGCGGCGTTGCAAAAGGCGATCACGCCGCGCACCAAATGGCTGTTGATGAACTCGCCGTCGAACCCGTCGGGCGCCGCCTACAGCGGGGCTGAATTGCGCGCTCTGGCCGACGTGCTGCTCGAACACCCCAATGTCTGGGTGCTGACCGACGACATGTACGAGCACCTGATCTACGGCGATTTCGTCTTCACGACCATCGCCGAGGTCGAGCCGAAGCTTTATGAGCGCACCCTGACCATGAACGGCGTGTCGAAGGCCTATGCGATGACTGGCTGGCGCATCGGCTATGCGGCCGGGCCGGTGGCGCTGATCAAGGCGATGGACATGATCCAGGGCCAGCAGACCTCCGGCGCCTGCACCATTGCCCAGTGGGCATCAGTCGAGGCGCTGAACGGTCCGCAGGATTTCATTGCGAAAAACAAGGCGATTTTCCAGGCTCGGCGCGATCTCGTCGTGTCGATGCTCAATCAGGCGCGCGGCATCACGTGTCCGTCTCCCGAAGGGGCTTTCTACGTCTATCCGTCCTGTTCCCAGTTGATCGGCAAAAAGACCAAAGCCGGCAAGCTGATCGACAGCGACGAAGCCTTCTGCTCGGAACTGCTCGAGGCCGAGGGCGTGGCGGTCGTGTTCGGTTCGGCATTCGGCCTCGGCCCGAACTTCCGCATCTCCTATGCCACGTCGGAGGCGTTGCTCGAAGAGGCCTGCGCCCGCATCCAGCGCTTCACCGCCTCGCTGACCTGATCTAGCGCATCTCGAACACCAAACCCGGCCCGCAATCGGGTTTTGGCGGTCGGCGCCAGCCTCATCCCTGGCGACTGTGATTGGTTTCGCGCGCCGAACGAGCCTCGGCCGGCGCCAGAATGGCGGCCAGAAGCCCGGCCGTGACGAACGAAACGATGGCGGCCGTCAGCATCGCCGCATGGAAGCCCCCGGCATAGGCGGCTCCGAACAGATCGCGCAGGCCGTCCTTACCCATCGCCGCATCGGCTGCGAAATCGTGCCTTGAAACCGCGGCGCGGGCCACCGCTCCGGCATTGGCGACACCGGCATTTTCAAGATGCGCCGTCAGCAGGGCTGTTGCCCGCATGCTCATCAAGGCGCCGAGCAGGGCGATGCCGATGGCGGTGCCGCCCTGGCGGGTTGCGTTGATCACCGCCGACACCATGCCCGAACGCTCGCGCGGCGCAAACGACATCGCGGCAGCGCTGCCGGTCGGGATGGACAGCGCATTGCCGAGGCCGCCGACGGCAAACAGCAGGCCGATCGTCACATAGGGTGTCGAGGGTCCAACCCAGCACATGCCCAGCATCGAAAGACCGCTCGCAAGATAACCCGATGTCATCAGCGCCTAGTGTCCGTAGCGCTGACTGAGCCTGCCGATCGCCGGCGACACGACCATTTGGACAAGGAACAGCGGTGCCATGCGCAGGCCGGTCTGTGTCGGCGACCAGCCCTGTGCCTGCTGCAGGAACATCGAATAGAGGAAGACGCTGGTGTAGGAGGTGAGGCCGAGCGCGAACGAGGCGACATTGGCGACGGCAAAGCGAATGTCGCGGAACAGGCCAAGCGGCAGCATCGGCCGCGGCGTGCGTGCCTCGAAGACAAGGAATGCCACTAGGCCGGCGAAGCCGACGACAAGGGCGATAACAGCCTCTCGATCGCCCCAACCTTTTTCGCCTGCCGATATCAGGCCGAAGGTCAAGGCGCCCAGCCACAGAATGCTGAGCGCCAGGCCGACAAGGTCGAGATGGGCATGCTCGGGGTGTGAAGTCTCTACGATCGAAGCCGCACCGAGCACGATCGTGGCCAGGCCGAGCGGCAGGTTGATCAAAAAAATGCTCTGCCATCCGGCGGTTTCGACCAAGATGCCGCCGACGACCGGGCCGGCGAGCAGCGAGACAGCTGCGAACGACGCCCAGCCTCCGATAACGCCGGCACGCTCGCGACCGTCGGGAAACGCCCGCGTCAGAATCGACAGCGCACCCGGAATGATCAGCGATCCGGCTATCCCTTGCACCACCCGGCCCACCAGCAGCACCGACAGGTTGGGCGCGATTGCACATATGGCAGACCCAGCCACGAAGATGCCGATGCCTGCCAGCCAGGAGCGCTTGCGCCCGTAGCGGTCGCCGATCAGGCCTGCCGACAGCATGAAGGCCGACAGGCAAAGCGTGTAGGCGTCGATCACCCATTGCAGCCCGGCGAAATCGATGCCGAGCGCAATCTGGATCGTCGGCAGGGCGACGTTGACGATGCTGATGTCGAGCAGTGCGACGAATGTGCCGAGATAGACGGCGGCAACAAGAGGCAAGCGACGGTTCGACATGAAACCCAAACCTGAGCGTGGAAATCACCTACAATGATCAGACGCGACCAATGATCAGACGCGACGCGCTTTTAGGTCCGATCAACGCCGCCATACTGCTCGTCGGTCACCGTCTCCAGCCAGTCGGCATGGACGCCGTCGAGCGCCTCCTGCATGGCGATATGGGCCATCGCCGATTTTGGACCGGCGCCGTGCCAATGCTTTTCGTCAGGCGCAAACGAGATGACGTCGCCGGCCCTGATTGCCTGTATCGGCTCGCCCCAGCTTTGCGCCAGGCCGGCGCCTGACACCACATAGAGCGTCTGGCCCAGCGGATGCGTATGCCAGTGGGTACGCGAGCCGGGCTCGAAACCCACCATGACGGCGCGTAGCCGCGCCGGCGCGTCCTTCTCGATGATCGGCGTCTGCCACACGCGGCCGGTGAAGTACTTTTCCGGCGCAATGACGGTCGGCACGCTGCCGCAAGCAATGATCTTCATCGTCGCAAAGTCCTCAAGCTATAGCGGATCGGTCGGCGACGACCGTTCCTTTTTGTCGCAGGAAGCGGCACTTTCATCCGATAACCATCATGGCGCAACCGCTTTTGCGGCTGTTCGGCGACGGACCCTGTCACGGCATTGACGGAAAGCCCAGGCCCGCATTCGACGGCTTCGCCGATCATGGCTCAACATCCGCGACATCAGGCGATCCTCCGATCTCAAATCACTTGCCCTCCCGCCTAACCCGTGGGACGATGCCTTTGGGTAGGCGGCAAACTGAAAAAAGCCCCGCCCGCGACGGTCGACAGGCCGGCCGCCGCTCCCAGGGAAACGCCTGAGTGGAGGTCAGTCATGGGAACTCGCGCCGGAGGACGACGCACGGGACCGAAATGCATTGCCATCGTCGGTCCCTTTGCAAGCGGTAAGACGACACTTCTCGAAGCTATATTGGCCCGCACGGGCGCCATCCCCCGCCAGAATCCGGTCTCCTCGGGAAACACAGTTTCCGATCATTCGCCCGAGGCACGCGCCCACGCCATGAGCGTTGAGGCGACGTTTGCCACCACCGACTTCATGGGCGAGCAACTCACCTTCGTCGATTGTCCCGGCTCCATAGAATTCGCCTTCGAGGCAGAGCCGGTTCTGGCCGCCTGCGACATCGCCGTGGTCGTCGCCGAAGCCGATGAGAAGAAGATCCCTGCCCTGCAGCTGATCATGCGCAAGCTCGACGATCTCGGCGTGCCGCGCATCATGTTCCTCAACAAGGTCGACAAGGCGATATCAGGCGTGCGCGACACGCTGAAGATGTTGCAGCCGGCGAGCTCGGTGCCTTTGCTGCTGCGCCAGATCCCGCTGCGCAAGGACGGCGTGGTGATCGGCTCGATCGATCTGGCGCTGGAGCGCGCCTACATCTATCGCGAGTATGCCGAAAGCGAAGTCGCCCAGATCCCCAGCGACGACAAGGCGCGCGAGCTCGAAGCGCGCTTTTCCATGCTGGAGACGCTCGCCGACCATGACGATCAACTGATGGAGCAGCTGCTCGACGAAATCGAGCCGCCCAAGGACGCCATCTTCGACGACCTGGCCGCCGACTTGCGCGATGGTGCCGTGACGCCGGTGCTGATCGGCACCGCCGAGAAGGGCAATGGTGTGCTGCGGCTGCTAAAAACGATCCGCCACGACGCGCCTGATGTTGAAGCAACACACAAGCGCCTCGACGCACCTGACGGCAATGCGACCGTGGTCCAGGTGATGAAGACCATCCACACCGCGCATGGCGGCAAGCTGTCGATCTCGCGCATCCTGTCCGGCCAGCTTGCCGACGCCTCCGAGCTCTTCCTTTCGAACGGCGCGACGGCAAAGGTCTCCGGCATCTACAGAATGCTCGGCAAGGACCAGACCAAGCTCACCTCCGCCCCGGCCGGCGACACGGTCGCGCTCGGCAAGATGGACGAGGTCACGACCGGTCAGACCTTGAGCTCGGTCAAGGGCGGCATCAACCCCTTGGTCACGCTGACGCCACCGCAGCCGGTCTTTGCCTTTGCGTTGCGACCGAAGGAACGCAAGGACGAGGTCAAGATGTCGGCGGCCATCCAGCGCCTTGCCGAGGAAGATCCCTCGCTCAGCGTGCGCCACAATCAGGATTCGGCTGAAACCGTGCTGTCGGGCCATGGCGAAATGCATCTGCGTGTCGTGCGCGAGCGGCTGGAGGGCAAGAACCAGATTCCGGTCGAAGGCCATCCGCCGGCCGTGCCTTACCGCGAGACGATCCGCAAAGCGGCGCAGCAGCGTGGCCGTCACAAGAAGCAGTCGGGCGGCCATGGCCAGTTCGGCGACGTGGTTATCGAGATCAAGCCGCTGCCGCGCGGCTCCGGTTTCCAGTTCACCGACACCATCACCGGCGGCGCCGTGCCGAAAACCTATATCCAGTCGGTCGAGGCGGGCGTGCGCGATTATCTGAAATCGGGCCCGCTCGGCTTTCCAGTGGTCGACGTCGCCGTCAACCTGTCCGACGGCTCCTATCATTCCGTCGATTCGTCGGACATGGCCTTCCAGATGGCGGCAAAGCTGGCGATGAAGGAAGGCATGGCCGCCTGCTCGCCGGTGCTGCTTGAACCGATCATGAAGGTGGAAATCGTCACGCCGTCCGACGCGACATCGAAAATCATCGCCCTGATCCCGCAGCGGCGCGGCCAAATCCTCGGCTATGATGCGCGGCCCGGCTGGCCGGGATGGGATGTCGTCGAGGCGACCATGCCGCAGGCCGAGATCGGCGATCTGATCATCGAGCTGCGTTCGGCCACCGCGGGCGTGGCCAGCTATCGTGCCAGCTTCGACCATATGGCCGAACTCACCGGCCGCCTGGCCGACGAGGCGTTGAACGCCAATGGCAAGGCCGCCTGACACCTGAACTTGGCGACGGTCAGGCTGCAGAACACAAGGAAACGGCGTCCGGAAATGATCCGGACGCCGTTCTCTTGCGGACCGTCTTCGTGGGAGGCGAAATGGCAGGTCCGCCGCACATGCCGCCAACGCTTGACAGCCTCAGCGGGAGAATAGTTCGGACGCGGTAGCCGCCTGAGCCCGGATCGTCCGAGTGATGCCCCCATCTCCCGCACGAACCACACCGCGTCCTATGATCTGCTTAGTCGATGCTGCGCGCCTGCGACATGTTACCTGAGGTTACATGTCACTGTTACATGACAATTTCGGTCGGCTTTGCGTCAGCGCCGGCAGGGATCGGGAATCAAAAAAGCCGGATCAACGAAGATCCGGCTGAGTTTGATTGGAAGTGCCTGTTAAGGCTAACCTCCAGAGGGGAACACTCGAGGGCGCTAATGGGAGGAGAACGCGCCCAGGAGATGATCCATATATGTGCTCATCATGCCCAAGAAACAAGCATCTATTTTGCAACACTCGCATGCAAAATGACACAGGCTGTGGTCTAACCCGTTGCTTGGCCTCGTAGGACCAGAAGAATCGCGAAATGCGGTGCGCAGCCAGTCAAGATTCATTGCGAAATGGCGAATCAGCGCCGATTTTCGGTCTAGAATGCAGAAAATGACGAATGATCGCGAATCAGGCAGCGCGCGTTTATTTTTGCGGCAGCCATGCTTCGGCCCGAAAATCGCGCCGAAGGAACCCCCGATGAGGACCCGTCGGGCGATCGCCGGCAGCGCGCTGTTCTTCATCGCAGCGCCCGGTGTGGTCGCGGGATTGCTGCCCTGGCTGTTGACCGATCGCTATCGCATGCCATGGTCGACCCTGCCCGGCCTGGTCCCGGTCGGCTGGGTCCTGATTGTCGTCGCAACGGCCTTGCTGCTTCATGCCTTTGCCCGTTTTGCTCTCGAAGGCCGAGGCACGCCCGCTCCGGTCGCGCCAACCGATCGACTGGTTGTCGGCGGCATCTACCGCCATGTCCGCAACCCGATGTATGTGGCTGTGCTGGCGATCATCCTTGGCCAGGCGCTGCTGTTTTCGAGCGCGTCTCTCGTCGCCTATGCCGCTATTGCCGCCGTCGCCATGGTCTCGTTCGTGAAGTTCCATGAGGAACCGACGCTTGCCCGCCGCTATGGCGCCGACTACGAGGCCTACCGCCATGCCGTTCCAGGCTGGCTCCCCCGCCTGACGCCATGGCGCGGCCAGTAGGAGAGGATCGTCCGCAATGCATGGTGGTAAGGGACGTGCAGAGGTTTAGAATGACCAACTACGCGCCTTGGCGATGATGAAATCGCGGAAGACGTGCAGCTTCGCCTGGTTCTTCATCGCATCGGGATAGGCGAAATAGGTGTCGAAGGACGGCACTTCGGTCTCCGGCAGCAACTGCACCAGGCCTGAATCCTTGCTGACCACATAGTCGGGCAGCATGGCGATGCCGGCGCCACCCTGGACCGCGCGCTTGATCGACAATATATCGTTGATCTGCAGCGTCGGCACCCTTTGCCCGCCTTCGAAATCGCCGACCGTTTCCAGCCAGTTCAATTCCGACAGATGCGCCGGCACCGGCACGCCGAAGGTGACGATGCGATGGCTCTTCAGCTCGGCGATCGACGCCGGCTTGCCATACTTGTTGACGTAGGAAGGGGCGGCGTAGAGATGGAAATGCACCGTGAACAAGCGGCGCTGGATAAGATCGGGCTGCTGCGGCTGGCGCAGCCGGATCGCGCAGTCCGCCCGGCGCATGGTGAGATCGAGTTCCTCATTCGCCAGGATCAGCTGCAGGCTGATCTCGGGATAGAGCTCGATGAATTCCTGCACGCGCTCGGTCAGCCAGCCGGCACCGAGCCCGACCGTGGTCGTCACCCTGAGCACGCCGGAGGGCCGGTCCTTGGCCTCGGTCAGCCGCGACTTGATCGTCTCCAGCTTCATCAGCACGTCATGCGCCGTGCGGAACAGCATCTCACCCTGCTCGGTCAGCACCAGGCCGCGGGCATGGCGATTGAACAGCGGCACGCCGACATCATGTTCGAGCGCGCTGACCTGCCGCGAGATCGCCGATTGCGACAGATGCAGTGTCTCGGCGGCATGGGTGAACGACCCAGCTTCCGCCGCAGCGTGAAACACGCGTAGCTTGTCCCAGTCCAACGCCATAATGCCCCTCGCTTGTTCTTTTGGCGTCTGAATGAAAAATCAGGCTTTTGCGCGGCTTTTCTCGGCCGCTTGTTTACTCCGCCGCTTCGCGGTGAACTTCGATCCCGGCGAGGTACTTTTCCGCCTCGAGCGCCGCCATGCAGCCGAGCCCCGCCGCCGTCACCGCCTGGCGGTAGATGTCGTCGGTCACGTCGCCGGCGGCGAACACGCCCGGCACGTCGGTGCAGGTCGAATCCGGCGCCGTCCACAGATAGCCGTTCGGCTTCTGCTTCAGCTTGCCGGCGAACAGCTCAACCGCCGGCGCATGGCCGATCGCCACGAACACGCCGTCGACCGTCAGATGCATCTCCTGGCCGGTCACCAGATTGCGCAGCTTCAGTCCTTCCACCGACGGCGGCAGCGGCATCTTGCCGGACTGGCCGGTGATCTCGTCGACGACGGTGTCCCAGATGACGCGGACATTGTCCTTCTTGAACAGCCGCTCGCTGAGGATGCGCTCGGCGCGGAAGTCGCTGCGTCGATGGATGACTGTCACGCTCTTGGCCAGGTTGGAAAGGTAGAGCGCCTCCTCCACCGCCGAATTGCCGCCGCCGATCACCGCGACATCCTTGCCGCGATAGAAGAAGCCGTCGCAGGTGGCGCAGGCCGATACGCCGAAGCCCATGAAGGTCTGTTCGCTCGGGATGCCCAGCCATTTCGCCTGCGCACCGGTGGCGATAATCAGCGCGTCGGCGGTATAGGTGGCGCCGGAATCGCCCTTGGCACGGAACGGCCGCACGTTGAGGTCGACCTCGGTGATGATGTCGTTGATCACGGCGGTACCGACATGCTCGGCCTGTTTCAGCATTTGCTCCATCAGCCACGGACCCTGGATCGGATCGGCGAAGCCCGGATAGTTTTCGACATCGGTGGTGATCATCAACTGGCCGCCCTGTTGCAGGCCGGCGACCAGCATCGGCTTCAGCATGGCGCGGGCGGCGTAGATTGCCGCCGTATAGCCGGCGGGACCGGAGCCGATGATGAGAACGGGTGCGTGCTTGGACGTCATATCGGGGCTTTCACAACAACCGGACGCGAATGAAGCGTCCGGCACAGGGATCGATTTCGGCCCTAATCTAGGTGTTGCAGGCGACGCCAGCAAGACGACCTGGCCTTCGTCCCCGGAATGCTTGCGCACAAACAGACGAGTCCATGAGCATCGTGGCGCGGCGACTGTCCCAAAATCAGCGACCGAAGGGATGGAATGGACACCAAAGTCGTTTACAAAATCACGAAAGATTCTTGCGTGAAGCGCCGAAGGTAGCCATGCCGCTCAAAGCCGATCTCGACACCATCGACTGGAAGATCCTGCGCGAGCTTCAGCACGACGGGCGCATGACCAATGTCGAATTGTCCAGCCGCGTCGGCATTTCGGCGCCGCCATGCCTGCGTCGCGTCAGGCGGCTGGAAGAGACCGGCATCATCCGCGGCTATCGCGCCTTGCTCAATGCGCCGGCGCTCGGCCTGGACGTCGTCGCCTTTTGCCTCATCGGCCTGCATCATCAGGCCGATGCGGAGCTTAAAACCTTCGCCGAACGCACCCGCGGCTGGCCGATCGTTCGCGACGCCTGGATGGTGTCGGGCGAATCCGACTTTTTGCTGCATTGCGTGGCGAGCGACCTCGGCGCCTTTCAGACCTTCGTCATCGAGGAACTGGCCTCGGCACCGAATGTCGACACGGTGCGGACGGCACTGACCATCCGTCGCGTCAAGGACGAGGGCCTGGTGGCTTTCAGCGAAGTGAGACCTTAATCCCGGCCGAGCTCGGCGATGGCGTCGCAGAGTTTGCTGTGATCGTTATCGGTCGTCAGATTGCGCGTCCTGAACATACCTTCGCCGGAAGTCCGATTGGATCTGCCGTTCACCAGCCAACCCTCGCAAAGCCCGGCTCGCCGCCCGGCTTCCATGTCATCGGCCTTGTCGCCGACGATGATCGAACGGCTGTTATCCACGCCCAGCAGATCGCGGGCGCGCAGAAGCATGCCCGGATTGGGCTTGCGCATCGGATGATCACCTCCTGCCAGCTCGCCCGTCCCGCTTGAATGGTAGGCGCAGGCGAGCACCAGATCGATCCGGCAATTCTGCGCTTCGAGAAGCGCCAGCAGCCGGGCATCGACCGCGGCGAACTCCGGCCAGCCGAAATAGCCGCGAGCTATGCCTGACTGGTTGGAGACCACGATCGCCGGAAGGCCAGCGATGTTGGCCGTTCGGATCACCGGCAGCATCTGCGGCCGCAGCACGATGTCAGCCGGATCGCTGGGGTAGCCGCTATCGACATTGATGGTGCCGTCGCGGTCGAGGAACAACGCCGGCGTGCCAGCTGGAAAAGCCGAGCTGCCGACCCGCTCGACCCACAGGCCCGGCGCTTCGAGCGGGTAATGATCAGACCTCACGACCGGGCCGATGTCAGCCATCACAGAGGTGCGCTTCGACCATTTCGCACAGATGATGATAGAGGCACAGATGCCCCTGCTGGATGATCGGCGTCGAGGTCGAGGGCACGTTGAGCAGGATGTCGGAGAGCGGCTTGAGCTTGCCGCCGCTGTCGCCGGTCAGGCTGATGACCGTCATGTCCATCATGCGCGCCTGTTGCGCAGCGGCAAGGATGCTGGCCGAGTTGCCGCTGGTCGAGATGGCGAGCAGCACGGCACCCGCGGCGCCATGCGCCTCGACCTGGCGTGAAAACACCGTGTCGAAGCCGTAATCATTGCCCCAGGCGGTCAGCACCGCCGCATTGGCCGGCAGCGCGATGACGTTGTAGGCCTTGCGCTCCTTCAGGAAGCGGCCGACCAGTTCGCCGGCGATGTGAATGGCGTCGCTGGCCGAGCCGCCATTGCCGCAGATCAGCAGCGCCTTGCCCTGCGAAAGCGCGGCGACGACGGCGGTAACCGCCCGCTCCATCTCGCTGGTGAGGTCGCGCTCGACCATCGCGGTGATCGCGGCCGCCGAGCGGACCAGATAGTCGTTCAGTTCGGACATGAAAACCTCAGTTTGTGCTGCCGGCGCGCAACTTGCCGATGGTGCCGGTGGTGCTTTTGCCGGCGACGAGATCGACCAGCACGACGCGGCCGCCCGCCTTTTGCACGATTTCGGCGCCGACCACCTGATCGATCGTATAGTCGGCGCCCTTGACCAGTATGTCGGGCTTCAGCGCCTCGATCAGCGCGAGCGGCGTGTCTTCCTCGAAGACGACGACGGCATCGACCGAGGCAAGCGCCGCCAGCACGCAGGCGCGGTCATGCTCGTCGTTGACCGGGCGCCCCGGCCCTTTCAGCCGGCGCACCGAGGCATCGCTGTTGAGGCCGAGCACCAGCCGGTCGCACTGGCTGCGCGCCGCATGCAAAAGGCTGACATGGCCGGCGTGAAGGATATCGAAGCAGCCATTGGTGAAACCGACGCTCAGGCCTTCTTCCTTCCACGTCGCCACCAGCCGTGCGGCTGCGGCAGAATCGAGAATTGCATCCTTGTGGGCAATCGGCCCATGCGAGCGAAACAGCGCGCCGGTGAGTTCCTCGACCGTCAGCCGTGCGGTGCCGCGCTTTCCCACCACCACGCCACCGGCCGCGTTGGCGATGGCCGCCGCATTGACGCGGTCGGCGCCCGCAGCCAGGGCCAACGCAAACGTAGCGATGACAGTGTCGCCGGCGCCGGAAACGTCGAACACCTCCCGCGCCTGCGTGGAAATGTGGCGGGCATCGTCGGCGTCGACGACGCTCATGCCTTTTTCGCTGCGCGTCGCGACGACGAACTCGAAGCCGTGTGCCGAGATCAGCTCACGCGCCGCGGCGACGATCTCGTCATCGGCAAACACCGCGCGTCCGACCGCCTCGCCAAGTTCCTTGCGATTGGGGGTGATCGCCGTCGCACCGGAGTAGCAAGCATAGTCGCGGCCCTTGGGATCGACCAGCACCGGCTTGTCCGCCTCGCGGCAGATCGAGATCAGTTCGCCGGCGACGCCGTCGAGCAACATGCCCTTGCCGTAGTCGGACAAAATGACGATGTCGGCCTGCGCCAGCGCGGTGCGAAAATGCCGGATCAGCGTCGTCCGCTCGGCGTCGCGCAGCGGCTTGATTTCCTCTTCGTCGAAGCGCAGCACCTGCTGGTTGAGCGCGCTGAAGCGGCTTTTCGACGAGGTCATCCGGTTGGCGTCCTGCGCGAGACCGCCAGTGTCGACGCCAAGTCCGGTGAGCATGCGCATGAGATTGTCGCCGGCCGGATCGGCGCCGATCACCGAAACCGGTATCGCGGCGGCGCCGAGCGAGACGATGTTGGCGACGACATTGCCGGCGCCACCCATCGCCGAGATTTCGCCACGCCCGCGCAGCACCGGAATGGGCGCTTCAGGCGAAATCCGCTCGATGACGCCGTTGACGAAACGGTCGAGGATGAAGTCGCCGACCACCAGCACGGTGACGTTGCCGAACCGCGAGATAGCGCGGTGAAGCGGTTCGGAAGAAGGCAGGTATTGCTCGCTCATGTCATCTTCGACGTGCAATGAGAGCCGGTCCCGATGCTGTGAAAATGCTGGACTGGCAGGGCTGGTCGTTCATGGCGAAGCCGATATACCGCAATTCGGCTCAGCGCAACGGCAGGCGCCGAACGGACCACAGCCAACGCCGGTTTGGCGGATCAACTTTTTTGCAAAGCGACATGAACACCCAATCCGACCAGCACCGCGCCGCCCGCACGCCGCATCAGGCGTTGCGCGTCGTTTGACGCCCAAGCAACCGCCGGATTGCGACCTGCTTTATCGACAGCCCCGCAAGCCTCCCCTATAAGGGCCGGAATCGGCACAAGATACCAGAGGCTTTCATGATCATCGTCACGGGCGGCGCCGGCATGATCGGCTCAAACATTGTCGCCGCGCTCAATGCCGAAGGGATTAGCGACATTCTCGTCGTCGACGACCTGACCGACGGCCACAAGATCGCCAATCTCGCCGACCTGCAGATCGCCGATTATCTCGACAAGGACGATTTCCTGCCGCGGATGGAGGCCGGCGACCTCGGCCGCATCGAGGCCGTCTTCCACCAGGGCGCCTGCTCGACCACCACCGAGTGGAACGGCAAGTTCATGATGGAGGTGAACTACGCCTATTCGAAGCGACTGCTGCATGCCTGCCTGGCGCTGCGGCTGCCTTTCCTCTATGCCTCCTCGGCTTCGGTCTATGGCGGCGGCGCCGAGTTTCGCGAGGAGCCGGACTGCGAGCGCCCGCTCAATGTCTATGCCTATTCAAAGAAGCTGTTCGACGACTATGTCCGCCGCACCGTCTTCGAAACCGACCATTCGCCGGTGGCAGGCCTGCGCTACTTCAACGTCTATGGACCGCGCGAGGCGCACAAGGGCGCCATGGCCTCGGTCGCCTACCATCTGTTCAACCAGGTCGAGCAAGGCCACAACCCAAAGCTGTTCGGCGCCTATGACGGTTTTGGACCTGGCGAGCAGAGCCGCGACTTCATCCATGTCGGCGACGTTGCCGACATAAATCTATGGTTGTGGAAACGTGGCTCGAGCGGCATCTTCAACTGCGGCACCGGCCGTGCCCAGCCGTTCCGCGCCATTGCCGAAACGGTGATCGGCGCGCTAGGCAAAGGCGAGATCGAGTTCATCGACTTCCCCGATCACCTGAAGGGCAGCTACCAGAGTTTTACGCAAGCTGACATGTCCCGGTTGCGCGCCGCCGGTTACAATGGTCAGTTTCGCACAGTGGAAACCGGCGTCAGAGACTATGTCGAATGGCTGAAAGCCCAACGATCCTCGTGATCGGCCCACGCTGGGTGGGCGACATGGTGATGGCGCAGTGCCTGTTCTCGGCGCTGAGAGAGCTTCACCCGAACGCGGCGATCGACGTGCTGGCGCCGGCATGGGCGGCGCCGCTGGTCAAGCGGATGCCCGAAATACGCCGGCAGGTCGATCTGCCGCTGAAATCCGGAGCCCTGGAATTCCGCATGCGAAGGCGCTTCGGCCGCCTGCTACGCGGCCACTACGACATCGCCTATGTCATGCCTGGAAGCTGGAAGTCGGCGCTGGTCCCGTTCTTTGCCCGCATTCCGCGCCGTGTCGGCTACCTCAAGGAAATGCGCTACGGGCTGCTGACCGATATCGTTGCCTTGCCCGACGATGTGAAACGGCGCACGGCGCAGGCCTATTTCGGCCTCGCGCAAGGCGGCACGTTCCGTGCTCCCAAGCTCGCCGTCGACACGAAAAACCAGGCGGCATTGCTGGGCCGCTTCGGGCTGGAGGCGAAAAAATTCGTCGCGCTGATGCCCGGCGCTGAGTTCGGCCCCGCCAAACGCTGGCCGAGCGAACGCTATGCCGGCCTTGCCCGCGACATGATGGCGAAAGGTTTTGCGGTCGCGCTGTTCGGATCGAAGAACGACGCTGAGGTGACGGCGGAAATCGCCACGCTTGCACCTGATGTTGTCGACCTCGCCGGCCAGACGCGGCTGGAGGACGCCATCGATCTGATCGCCGCGGCCAGGCTTGCGGTGTCGAACGACAGTGGACTGATGCATGTCGCCGCCGCGGTCGGCACGCCGATCGTGGCCGTCTACGGCTCGACCTCGCCGCACAATACGCCGCCGCTCGCCGAGCAGCGCGAACTGGTCTGGCTCGGCCTGTCCTGTTCGCCCTGCCACCGGAAAATCTGCCCGCTCGGCCATCTCAACTGCCTGAACACGCTTGAGGTGGCGCAGGTCGCGGCAGCGGCGGAACGGCTGCTGGAAATGCCGGCCGCCGCATGAGGGTGCTCATCGTCAAGACATCTTCGATGGGTGACGTCATCCACAGCTTTCCAGCCGTCGAGGATGCGCGCCGCAACCGGCCGGACGTGTCGTTCGACTGGTGTGTGGAAGAGGCTTTTGCCGGCATCGTGGCGCTGCAACCGGCGATCGCAACCATCCACACCGTGGCAATCCGGCGCTGGCGCACAAGCCCGCTCGGCCCTAGCACATGGCGCGAGGCAGCGGGATTGCGCCGCGCCTTGCGGGAGTGCCGCTACGATCTCGTCATCGACGCTCAAGGATTGCTGAAGTCAGCCGTGGTGGCGAAACAGGCCGCGGCGCCGATCGCCGGCTTCGACCGGTCGAGCGCTCGCGAGCCTTCGGCGACCGTGTTCTACGACCGCCGCTATGCTGTGCCGCGCGACCTGCACGCCATCGAACGCACAAGGCGGCTGTTCGGGCTGGCGCTCGGCTATGAACCGGATTTTTCCGGGCTCGAGTCCGGCATCGTGCCGCCGGCCGTCGCTTCGACTTTTGTCGGCGGAAAAACCGCCTTCCTGCTGCACGGCACCAGCCGCGAGGACAAGAAATGGCCGGTCGGCAACTGGATCGAGACTGCCCGGCTTCTCGTCGAAAGAGGAATGACGCCGGTCACCACCTGGTCGAACGACAGGGAAAAGGCGGTTGCCGAGGCGATCGCCCAAGCTGTTCCACAGACTGTGCTGGTGCCGAAATCACCGCTTGCCGAGATCGCCGCGATCATCGGCCGGTCGGTGCTGATCATCGGCGCCGATACCGGCCTTACCCACCTCGCCAGTGCCTTCGGCCTGCCGACCGTCGCGGTGTTTGTGGCGACAGAACCCGGCCTGACCGGCCCGCGCGGGCCGTTCTCGTCAACGCTGCTGGCCACGCCCGGCAGTCGTGTCGCGCCGATAGAGGTGGTGGCGGAGGCAGAGAAGCTGCTTGAGCGCCAAGCGCATGATCGGGCCGGCGCCGGCAAGAATTGATTTGTTCAATCAATTCAATCGGAAAGGTCGGCGCCGCCCTCTTCCCTTCTCCCCTTGTGGGAGAGGTGGATTGGCGCGCAGCGCCAAGACGGTTGAGGGTGCTGGCCGGAGTGCTGTTGGTGCCAAGCTGGAACACCCCTCATCCGACCTCGCTTCGCGAGGCCACCTTCTCCCACAAGGGGAGAAGGCAGAGCAGCGCCAATTCCTAAATGAACTGCACCTGGACGATCTCGTAGCCCCGCGCACCGCCTGGCGCGTTGACCTCGATGGCATCGCCGACTTCCTTGCCGATCAGCGCCCGCGCGATCGGCGAGGAGATCGAGATGCGGCCTGACTTCACGTCCGCCTCCTGGTCGCCGACGATCTGGTAGGTCTTCTTCTCTTCCGTGTCCTCGTCGACCAGCACCACGGTCGCGCCGAACTTGACCTTTTCGCCGCTGAGCTTGGTGATGTCGATCACCTCGGCGCGGGCGATAAAATCCTCGAGCTCATTGACGCGGCCCTCATTGAGACTCTGCGCCTCTTTCGCCGCGTGGTATTCCGCGTTTTCAGAGAGATCGCCGTGCGAGCGCGCTTCGGAGATTGCTTCGATGATGCGCGGCCGCTCTTCCTGCTGGCGCCAGCGCAGTTCTTCCTTCAATGACGCGAACCCCTCGCCTGTCATCGGGACCTTGTTCATAATGCCTGACCTTTCCTGCCGCCGCCCCCGCATTCCGGGAGCGACCTTGTCGATGGGTACAAAAAGAAAACGGTCCGGCAGCCTCGGGCTAACGGAACCGTGTCACCGCAATTTCCTCCAATATAGCAATCTTCGCGGGTTTTTCACGCCAAAAAATCGGTTTTGAAAAATTCGCCCGCCATTTGCGGAAATGCCGTCACGGCAGCCCGGCTGGCCGGGCGCGCCGCAATAAAACCGGCTGCGATTGCTCACAGCCGGTGGTGAGGCGTGTTCGGGCTTTCTATTCAGCTCTTCATGAAACGGTCTATCTGCTCGGACAGCATGCCGTATTCACGAGATCCCTTGCCGATGCGTTTCTCGATCTCGCGGAGCTGTTCCCGGGCGCCGGCGAGATCGCCGATCTGCAGGTGCGCCTCGCCGAGATATTCGCGTACCAGCGTGTAATCAGGATCGATGCGCAGCGCTTCCTCATAATAGCCGAGACCGACGGTGACGCGTCCGGAATGGCGGTGCGAGTAGCCGAGGTAGTTGAGGATGCGAGGGTCTTTCTTGTCCGCAGCCAGGCTGAGCACGGCAATCGCCTCGTCATAACGTCCGGCCATCGCCAGCGCGCGGCCGGCTTCATAGATGTTGTCGTCGTCCAGCATGCCGTGCTTGGGCGCGACGCACTTCTTCAGCTTCTTGTCCCAGACCTTGCCTTTCTTGCACTGTGTCGTCTGGCTGCCATCGCCACCGCCTCCACCTGCGCCGCCTCCGCCACCCTCGCCCGCCGAAAACACCGGAACCGCAAACAGCGGCAGGGCGGCAACCGCCAGAACCTGGATCAGCAATCGTCTGCGCATCGAACTCTCCCTGAAGCATGACAATGCAAGACTAACGCCGGGCAAAAGCGGTTTCATCCCGGAAAAAAGCCACGGCCAGTGAAAGCCTTTTCAACGATCAGCGCCAGTCGGAAAATGGAAGCGCCGAACAAAACGTGACGAGCGCCGCAAATCCGCTATCATCCAGCAAACGCCAACGGAGTATGCGGAGACGGCAAGTGCAGCGGCGCCTTGAAAAAGAATGGGAGCTTTCGATCGGTCCCGACACGGTGCGCCTGTTCATCCTCAAGGCGAAGGCGTTGAGCGCCGCCGTCAACGAAGACTATGCCGATGGCGCCGAGCACGAGGTAGAACTCGATAGCGAGGCGCATGACAACCATCATCATGACGGTCTCGTCGAGGAGCGTTCCGAGGACCTCACCGAAGAAGAGCTGCGCGAACTGATCAACGATCTCAATGTCGACGAGGCGGCCGAACTCGTCGCCCTCGCCTGGGTTGGACGCGGCGACTATGACGCCTCGGAATGGGCGGACGCGCTGACGGCCGCGCGCGAGCGCGCCAACAAGCGCACGGCGAAATATCTGCTCGGCATGCCGCTGTTGGCCGACTGGCTGGAGGAAGGGCTGGAAGCGATCGGTGCGTAACACCGCGGTCACCGTTTGTGATCGGCCAATGCCCTCGTTCAGGCAACTTCCGCATTCCCCCGCCGTTAAAGGCGAATGGCGGTGGTGATCTCTCCTACATCGATCAGAATGGCCGGATTGATCAGATTGGCGCTGCCTTTGGCGGCGGCGATGCTGTCCGCAGGAGCGGCCCTGGCCCAAGCTCCGGAACTGCCCGATAAGGTGCCCGTCCCGGAGCTCAATCAGTCGCAATCAGCGCAAGAAGCCGCGCCTGCCGACGTGCCGATCCCCGAGCCGCGCCCTGGGGATGCGCCAAAGCCTGATCAACCGGCGACCGACAAAATGGACCAGCAGAAGTCGGACCAGCATCAGCAAGCCCGGCCGCAGCCGCCGGCAGTCGCTCCGACGCCGACCGAAAACCCCGCCGAGGCAAAACCACCGGCCGCCGCGCCAAAACCACCGGATAAGCCGGCGCAGGCGCCGGAGAGAAAAATTCCTCCCGACCCGCGCTCGGCCGCTGTGCCGCAGGAGAAAATGCCGGACGAGGAACTGGCCTGCCGCAGGCGGCTGAAGTCGATGGGCGTCGACTTCGAGGAACGCAAAGCCGAGCACGATGCGGCGGTCGGCTGCTCTGTCCCCTATCCGATCGCACTGAAGACGCTGGGCAAGTCATTGGATATCAACCCCGAATCCGAGTTGAACTGCCGGATGGCCGAGGCCGCCGCGCGCTTCGCCGCCGATATCGTCCAGCCGGCGGCCAAGGCCGAGCTCGGCGCCGAACTCAAGTCGGTCGGCCAGGCATCCGCCTTCGTCTGCCGCCACCGCAATGGCGGCGGGAAATTGTCGGAGCACGCCTTCGGCAACGCGCTCGACATCGCCAGCTTCACGCTTTCGGACGGCAGGAGGATCGACATCCGCCCGGCGCCGCCGGAAAAGGAGGCGAAATTCCTGAACGCAATACGCAAGGCAGCCTGCGGACCGTTCAAGACCGTGCTTGGCCCGGGCAGCGATGCCGATCATTCGCTGCATCTCCATCTCGATCTTGCACCGCGCCGCAACGGCGGCACCTTCTGCCAGTGATATGGTTGCGGACCGACGCGCCGCAATTTGGCCGCAGCCGTAAACGCAGCCGCTGATTTTTCCTTTACTGTTGGCGGGTAAGCTCCGTTTCATCTGATCATGACCCCGAAAAGTGGGATCCGGTTTTCGGAGAAAGATCATGATCAAACGATGACATGGAGCCTGATCGGCTCGGGGACCGGGAACCTGCCAATGGCCGGGATATTTCGCGCCGCGTCTGTCGCCGTGCGGCAAGTGAGACGCGCGCGCATGATTGCCGGCGGGCTTGCCATCGCAGCGGTCTCGGCCTGCACCACCGGCAGCGTGCTTTCCCTGGAACCGGCCGTCGATGTCGGCAGCCAGACATCAGCTGTCCCAGAATACGCTGGCCAGAAATACGCTGGAATGCAGCGCCTCGTCCCATCCAACCCTTACATGACCGCCGCCTATCCGCGCATGGACGAGCCGATGGCGCCGACCGAACAGATGCCGGCCAGCGAGGTCGAGTGCCGCAAGGATTTGAAGCGCCTGGGCGTCGTCTACAGCGACCTTGCGCCGATCCGCGAAGGCCAGTGCGGCATCGACTATCCGGTCAAGATCTCGGCCATCGGCCGCATCGGGATGAAGCCGGCCGCGACGCTGACCTGCGACATGGCCGCCACCTTCGCCGGCTGGGCCAGGAATGAACTGGTCCCGTCCGCCCGCTGGCGTTATTTCTCCGGCGTCAGGACCATTCGCCAGGGCTCGAGCTATTCCTGCCGCAGGATCGCCGGCGAAGGCACGCTGTCGGAGCACGGCAAGGGCAACGCGCTCGATGTCATGAGCATCGAGCTTAGCAATGGCAAGGAGATCGACGTGCGCAAGCCCGGCCTGTTCGCCTTCCGCACCCGCGGCTTCCTCAACACTGTGCGCGCCGACGGCTGCCAGTATTTCACCACCGTGCTCGGTCCCGGCTACAATTACGACCACCGCAACCATTTCCATTTCGACATCAAGAACCGCAAGAACGGCTACCGCGCCTGCCGCTGAGCCCGAGCGCGTGCCCACTGCCCAAGGTGTGCGCCGCCGCGTAGAATGACGTCACATAAGGTGATGTCATATCACCACTGTGGTGTCGCATGAGCCGACGAAGCCTTCGACGACGCGCAACGATCTGGCTGGTGGCGTTCTGTGCCGGCTATCTCGTGCTCGCCTATTTCGCCGCGCCGGAATTCTGGACCCTGCGCGACCGCAACTTCCGCACGCAGCGCTTCGAGATGGTGACGCACACGCCGCAAGGCATCGCGGGCGATCCGATCAATGTCGGCCTCGTCGGCACCAAAAAAGAGCTGGTCCACGCCTTCGCCGTCGCCGGATGGGACACCGCCGACGCTCTCACGCTGGAGACGGCGATCGAGATCGGCGAAAGCGTGCTGTTCGATCGGCCCTATCCCGACGCGCCGGTCAGCCGGCTGTTGTTCGAAGGCCGTGCACAGGATCTGGCCTTCGAGAAGCCGGTCGGCGACAGTGCCGACCGGCGCCATCACGTCCGCTTCTGGCAGACCGATGCGACTGGAGACGATGGCAGGCCGCTCTGGCTGGGTGCGGCAAGCTACGATCGCGGCGTCGGGCTCAGCCACGACACCGGCCAGATCACCCACCATATCGGTCCCGACATCGACGCCGAGCGCGATCTCCTGATCCGCGGCCTGTCTGCCGCAGGCATGCTGATCTCAACCAGCGAGATATCAGGCATCGGTGCGACAAGGACCGGGCGCAATGGCGGCGGCGATCCCTATTTCACCGACGGCAAGGCGGTAGTGGGCGTGCTGAGGCAGCTGCCGTAGGCGCAGGACCAACGGCCGACGGCCGGCTCATCGACGCCCTGATCGAGCATTTTCGTCGCCGCCATGGGATGCCGCATGAGATGGTTGCGCCCGCCGGCATGAAAAATGACGTCCGTCTATTTTCGAAGACCGCGCCGCAATGCTATTGACCTCGCATGCTCTATGCTGAAATCGCCATCGTGGTCGTCCTCATCTGCGTGAACGGCCTTCTGGCAATGTCCGAACTTGCCATTGTCTCGTCACGGCCGGCCCGTCTCAAGGCGATGATCGACCGCGGCGTCAAGGGCGCCGGCCGCGCCTTGGCGCTCGGCGCCAATCCAGGCAAATTCCTGTCGTCGGTGCAGATCGGCATCACCCTGGTCGGCGTTCTGTCCGGCGCTTTTTCCGGCGCCACGCTCGGCGAGCGGCTGTCCGTGTTCCTGGCATCGACCGGCCTCCGCGAAAGCCTTGCCGACCCGATCGGCGTCGGCATCGTCGTCGCCCTCATCACCTATTTCTCGCTGATCATCGGCGAACTGGTGCCCAAGCAGATCGCGCTGCGCGATCCCGAACGCGTCGCCGCCAGGGTTGCTCCGGCGATGACCATCCTCGCCACCGTCTCGGCGCCGCTGGTTTTTCTGCTCGACATTTCCGGCCGCGCCATGCTGTGGCTGCTTGGCCAGCGCGGTGAAAGCGAGGAGAAGGTCACCGACGAGGAGATCAAGATGCTGGTCGCCGAGGCCGAGCATCACGGCACCATCGAATCCGACGAGCGGCGCATGATCGCCGGCGTCATGCGGCTCGGCGACCGCGCCGTCCGCGCGGTGATGACGCCGCGCACCGAGGTCGACTGGATCAACCTGCAGTCCGATGACGCGGCAATCCGGAAGCTCCTGATGGAGACCCAGCATTCGCGCCTGCCGGCCGGCGATGGCAGCGTCGACGCCATGATCGGCGTCGTCCAGACCCGCGACGTGCTGGCCGCGATGCTCGGCGGTCGCGCGCTCGACCCGCGCCGGCATGTGCGCACCGCTCCCATCGTCCATGACCAGGCCGACGCGCTGGATGTCCTTTCGACACTCAAGGAATCCAACGTGCCGATGGCGCTGGTCCATGACGAATACGGCCATTTCGAAGGCATCGTCACCCCGGCCGACATACTGGAAGCCATCACCGGCGTCTTCCGGGCGGACCTCGACGCCGGCGACGAAGAAAACGCCGTCAAACGTGACGACGGCTCATGGTTGCTCGCCGGCTACATGCAGGCCGACGAGATGGCCGACGTTCTCGGCATCGACCTGCCCGAGAACCGCGACTACGAGACTGTCGCCGGTTATGTGCTGGCGCATCTGCACCATCTGCCGACGACCGGCGAATGCGTCGATGCGCAGGGCTGGCGCTTCGAGGTCGTCGACCTCGACGGCCGCCGCATCGACAAGCTCATCGCCACCCGCCTGCCAGGCGGCCATCGCGAAATCGTGCGGTAGCAGGGTTGCAAGACAATCGCTTCTGGTTTGCGCTGCCCCTCATCCGCCTGCCGGCACCTTCTCCCCGTATAGTGACGGGGCGAAGGGGCTGGCCGCAACGTCGGCGCCCTTTCTGCAACACTGGAGATTGGCGAAATCCTTTGCGAAGGCGTCCTTCTCCCCGTCACTAAACGGGGAGAAGTGCCCGGCAGGGCGATGAGGGGCAGCGCAAACGTGAGGGCAAGTCGGTCCCGGATCGCGAACGGTTGCTCAAGGTCGCAGCGTCCGCTCAATAAAGTCGGTCATCAACGCGGCTGCCGCCTCGGCGTGGGTTTCGAGCAGGAAGTGGCCGCCGTCGAAGATGTGCGCTTCCATACGTGGAAGGTCTTGCATCCACGACAGTGTTTCGGCGATGTCGAAGAACGGGTCGTGGCGGCCCCACAGCATGAGCGCCGGCGGTTGCCACGTTTCGATATAGTCGGCGATGACACTGAAGCGCGCGACATGGTTGGCGTAGTCGACGAGGAGCGCGCGTTGTGTTTCCATGCCGCCAGGCTGATTCATCACCCTCCAGTCCTCGATCCAGGGTTCGCCTTTGATCCGGGCAGCGACATCCTCCGGCAAGCCGTCCAGATATTGCTCGCTTGTGCCTTCCAGGGTCAAAAACGCGGTAGCCTCCCTTTCGTTCGCTTCCGTCGGGTTTGACCAGAACTCGAACGTGGCTTGCCATTGCGACCCGAACCCTGTGCGGTGTGCGTTGGCGCTCTGGATGATGAGGCCTGAGACGAGGTCGGGGGATTGCATGGCGACCTGGAGACCGACAGGCGCGCCCCAATCGTGCAGGTAGATGAAGCGCCGACTGATCGCGAGATGACTCAGGAGCTCCTGGATTGCGCCGCTGAACGCTTCGAACGACGGCGCGGGCAACGGCGCCGATTGGCCGTAGCCAGGCAAGTCGGGGGCGATGACGAAGGCGACGCGCGCAAGGCCGGGAATGATGCCCTGGAAGGTGCGCGACGAGCTCGGGAAGCCGTGCAGGAGCAGCAGCGCGGGATTGGACGCATCTCCCGCGGTGATGAAAGAAAGCTCGGTCCCGCCGGACAGGCGCAGCCGCTGTTGCGTGGGGGATGTCATGCCTGCACTCCTCGCACTGGTCCGGGATGGGCTCGATCAGGGTGCATCTCCTGTGTTCGCTTGATGAACTCGACCATCAGGCAGAGTGCTGGTTCGGCGTGCGTCTCGAGCAGGAAATGCCCGCCGTCGAAAACATGCGCTTCCATACGCGGCAGATCCTGCATCCAGGACAGCGTTTCGGCGATATCGAAATAGGGGTCGTGACGGCCCCAAAGCATGAGCGCCGGCGGTTGCCATCTCTTCAGATAGGCGGCGATCGTATAGAAACGCCCGGCATGGCTTTTGTAGTCGCTGATAAGCGCGCGGTGGGTCTCCATGCGGCCGGGAAGATTCATCACCCTCCAGTCCTCGACCCAGGGGTCGCCCCTGATCGTGGCGGCGACATCCTCTGGCAGGCCGCCCAAATATTGCTCGCGTGTGAATTCGAAGGTCAGGTCGGGGGTCGCGGCCGCTTCGTTCTCCTTTGTCGGTTCTGACCAGAATTTCAACACGGCGTCCCAGACAGGACCGAAGCCGGTTCGATGCGCGTTTGCGTTCTGGATGATGAGCCCCGAAACCAGCTCGGGCGCTTGCGTGGCGATCTGCAGACCCACGGCGGCGCCCCAGTCATGAATGTGGATGAAGCGGCGCCCGATCGCGAGGTGGGTCAGCAATTCGGAAATCGCCTCGCTGATCGCGGCGAAGGAGGGTGTCGGCGGGACGCCGGACTGGCCATGGCCCGGCAGGTCGGGCGCGATGACATAGGCTGCGTCCGCCAATCCGGGAATCACATCGCGGAATGCATTTGCGGAGCTGGGAAACCCATGCAGGAGGAGCAAAGCGGGGTTGGATGGATCGCCCGCAGTGACGTAGGCAAGCTCGGTTCCACCGGAGAGACGCATTTGGCGTGAGGCAGGCAGTCTCATGTTCAGGATTCCCTTTTTGCCGTCCGGAATAGAGTTAAGTCCAAACGAGTGGCGCGAGTTCCGCACGTCGCCGACAGCGTTGGTCGGCGAGACGCGGGGGTATTGCGGCCGAAAACGTTCCCTGCAAGTGGCTGGAAGCCCGTGATCCGTTTCGGCCGTCGCTACTCGGCCGAGGATCAGCGGCCGGCTGGTGTTGCGACAACGCGCTCTATCGCCGTCGCCAGGAAGGTCATGCCGCGCCGGTGCTCGCTGCTGTCCTGGCGCATGAACAGGCCGTTGGCGATTCCCTCATACATACCGAGCAATGCATCTGCCACCTCGCCCGGCACGCCTTCCTCGGCAAGCAGCGCGGCACGCTCCTCCGGCGCAACAAGCACAGGCGTCACCGGCCGGCCGAGAACGTCCGCGAAGGCCGATGCCACGTCGCCGGCGCTCCAGTCTTCCGGTCCGCCCAACTCTACGACCCGCTTTCCGGTCCATTCCTCGCACAGCACGGTCGCTGCTGCGCGCCCGACATCGATCGTGCTCACCATCGGGATTTTCTGCGAGGGCTCGATAAAGGTCGGCAGTATGCTTTGCGACAGGACCGGTTGCGCCACCTCGCTCCAGGTTTCGACAAAATACCCCGACCGCAGGAAGGCGGTGGCCGGCGCCACGCCGTCGAGCAGCGCCTCGAAGCTGTTGAGGGTGGCGATGACGCCGGTGCCGGAGGCATGCTGCGCGCCGATGGACGACAGGACGACGGCCTTTGGCAGACCTGCACGCCGTGCCGCATCGGCAAGCGCGGCGCCGATTTCTTCCGTGCGCTGATAGGGATCACCGCTCACCGGCGGCGGGTTGAGCAGGAACGCTGCCCGCGCGCCCTTCAGCGCATCGGCCATGGCGCCGGCATCCTCCATGCTTGCGACGGCTACCTCCGCGCCGAGGGCTGTCCATTTTTCGCCCCGTTCCTTGCGACGCAGCACGACGCGCACGGCTTCACCGCCTGCGATCAGGGCGCGCGCGACCTCGCCGCCGGCCCGTCCGTTTGCTCCAAGCACGACATACATCACTTCTTCTCCTTCTGCTCGCCTGACCTTCATCCGGCCTGACCTTCATCTCGATTGACGGGGGAACGATAGGCGCAGGCATTTCATGCGTCCAATGCATGGTGTATATAGTCGTCATGCGTGAAGTGGATTTACGCCGGATCGACCTGAACCTGCTGGTGGCGCTCGAAGCGCTGCTGGACGAGAAGAACGTCACCCGTGCCGCAAGCCGGCTCGGCATGAGCCAGCCCGCCGCGAGCCGAGCGCTCGGCCGATTGCGCGCGCTGTTTTCGGATGCGCTGCTGGTCGATGGACCGGGCGGCTACGTCCTCAGCGCCCGTGCGGAAGAGGTGCGCCCTGTGCTGCGCGGCATCTTGGCGGGTGTGCGAGAGATGGTCGAGGCCAACGCGTTCGATCCCGCCACCGCCACCGGCCGGATCCGGCTGCTGATGCCCGATCTCCAGGCCGCCGTGCTGGCGCCGCATCTGCTCGCCCGCCTTGGACGCGAGGCGCCGTCCCTCGATCTCGATATCGTCGCGCCGGGCACGGACGCAGTCGAAGCGCTGGAGCAGGGCATCGCGGATGCGATGGTGGCGCTGGTCGACGAAGCCCCGGCCGGCATCCGTCGGCGCGGCCTCTATGACGAGACGCTCGTGACGCTGATGCGCGCGGAGCACCCGGCGCTCGCCCGAAAGCTGACGCTCGAGCGTTTCCTGGCGCTTGAGCATATCGTGGTGAGCGTCACCGGCGTCGGGCCTGCGCCTGTCGACGAGGTGCTTGCCCGCATCGGGCGAACGCGGCGGGTGAAGCTGCGCGTGCCGAACTTCTTCGCGGCGCTCGAGATCGCCGCCCGCTCCGACCTCATCATGACCCTGCCTTCGAGCCTGGCGCGAGCGGCCGCCAACATGAAGCGCTTCGTATCGTTGCCGCCGCCCCTCGATCTTGGCAGCTTCACGATGAGCCTTGTCTGGCACGCGCGCCAGCAGGACGCGCCCAGGCACATATGGTTGAGACGTGCCATTGTCGCGGCGGCGGCGGACATGTCGTCGGCGATCGACGTTGGAAACTGAGGCCGCAAGGCGGCTCTCTGGAGCACAATGCCTCGAGCCGACCCGCGTTCAGGAAAGATGCTCTAGAAGGATCTCAACCGAAGCCCAGGTTCGGCGCTTGCGTTTCCGCCTGCTCGGGTGCCTTTAGTCACGGTCGGCCCCCTCCGCCTGCCAGAGCTGGATCGGGTTGCCCTCCGGATCTGCAAGCCGGACGAACCAACCATTAGGGTAATGTTCGGTGTCGACCTCAACCGCAATTCCGGCTGCCGTGAGCTGTGCGACCATGGCCTGGAGGTCGCGCACGCGGAAATTGATCATCCACGGCTGGTCGGCGCGACCGAAATAGTCACTATCCGCAGCAAACGGTGCGAAGACGGTTGCGCCCTGCTGTTGCTCCCACGAGCGTTGATCGTAGCTTTCTGGCGGCAGCGCCACGCCGAGATGGTCGGCATACCATCGAGCGAGCGCATCGGGCTACTTCGCTCTGAAGAAGAAGCCACCGATGCCGAGCACCTTTTCCATTGTATCTCCTTACCGACTCGATCGCGGTGATGACCGGCCCAATCCATATACGCGATATCAGGCGCTGCAGGGCTTCTTGGTCAAAACGACTGACAATGCCGCTCTTTGGAGTCCTGAAGGCGCCTGTCTGCACTGTGCAACCGCTCGTGTTTGTTGGCGAACCATTCTGGAGGTCGCGGTGCGGACCAAGCAGACATCAGTTCGGCGCGGAATTTAGCTGTCTCCAGTGGTGATTTGACCCACGTTCGACTGTAGCGGAGATGACCGCCATTGGAAGGTCAGCAATCACACCAATGGCAGGAAGATGTCGGTGATGGCTTCGTGCTCGGCAACCATCGGAACAAAACTCACCCGCTGACAGTAGAGGGGAAAATCCCGAAGGGCCTCACCGCTTGCCGGCAACCAGTCGCGATACAGGAATTCGATCGCCGGCTCGACATTTTCTGCGCCGATTGCGCGAAGCACGGCACATTCGTCCGGCCGGAAGAACACCGGCTTCCACGCCCTGGTCGTTCATCTCGATTTTCCGATCGGTCGCTGCACAGATGTCGAGGCGAAATTCGTCCGGCGGCGTTATGTCGGAATCCGAATGAAACACATTGTAGGTTGCACTGGACGCCGCGCTCAAACCTGCAGCCCTTCGCCAGGCGATGAATTTCTGGATAGTCTCGGCGACCAGGGCCGGATTGCCTCGGTTCTGCAGGACGGCGACGGGTGTTTCCGGCACGTCGATGATGTTGACGTCAGCCAATGAATACGCCGTTTTCATGAGCTTGCTCCTCGCGTTGGTCAATGGCCACAGGCTGGCAAACCACACCTCCCAGTCGGGCGTGTCCCGAAATGCGGAAGGCAATTCCCAAAGCTTTTCCGAAACGCGCGGGCGAAGGCGTCGGGCGCATCGTAACCGACGTCCAGCGCGGTTTCGGTCACGCTCGCCTCGTCCTTGAAGGCAAGCACCTGTCCCGCCCGTTTCATGCGAACGAGTTGGACGTAGCGATGCACTGATATGCCGAAATATCCTCTGAATTGGCGGTGGAAATGGTACTTGGACAAGGCCGCAACGGCACTAAGCGTGTCCAGGCCAAGATCATCCTCAAGATGCCGGTCGATGTAGCTCAACACCCGTTTCATGCGCGCGTGGTAGGGATCTTGCCGCGTCGTCATCATGCTCTCCTGTGTGAGAGCAATCTGCCAGCTTGCGAGACAGCGCGCTCGACTGTTCTTGCTGAACACCCCTGTTCACTTCGATGCGGAGCCGTTGGCGGTGGAGCACTGCAAACCGGGTTCAGACCGGCAGGCGGAACTGTTTGCGCAAGCTCTTGTCGAACATCTCTGCGGGGGCAAAGCGGCGCAGAATGCTGACCTGGCGCGCGGCCCTGCCGGCGGTATAGCGACGCCGCGGGCGGACATCGGTCGCCGCCTTGACCACCACATCCGCCACCACTTCCGGCGGATCGGCTTTCGGCATCACATCGCCCAGCAGCGCCTTGAGCCCGGCGCGCGCCCGATCGTATTCCTGCAACACCGAATCCGGCTCGATCCCGTTCTGGTCGAAGACGGTACGCACGAATGCCGGCTCGATGACCGAGACGCGAATATCGAAAGCACGAACCTCGTGATCGAGCGATTCCGAATAGCCCTCAAGCGCGTGCTTGACCGCAGAGTAATGAGCTGAGTATGGCGCCGGCACCAATCCCAGAATCGAGCCGATATTGATGATGCGCCCTTCGCCGCGCTGCCGCATTGACGGCAACACCGCATTGATCATGCGGATGACGCCGAACAGATTGACGTCGAACAGCGCCTGCACCTGTGCGACCGAGGATTCCTCGGCACCGCCAAGCAGACCGACGCCGGCATTGTTGACCAGGAGGTCGATCCGCCCGGTCTGCGCCAGCACGGTTGAAACGAGGGCGCTGACAGAAGCGCCATCGGTCACGTCGCAAACCAGCATGGTCACCCCGTCCGGGCCGTTGCCGACGGAGCGGCGACTTGTCCCGAAGAGGGTGAATCCTGCCCGCGCAAGCGCCTCGGCGCTGGCGTGGCCGATGCCCGAGGACGCTCCGGTCACAACAGCGGTCTTTCCGGAATTCGCATTCATTTCGTGCTCCAAATCGTGAGGGCCAGAATTTTCTCGCCGGTTGAATTACGATCCTAATAACATATTATGATCATAATGCAATGCCAAAAGGGAATGACAGTCGCGCGCTTACGAAAAGGGCCGAAAGAACGCGTCACGCGGCCGGACCATGGGAGTTGCTGACCCTACACGTCAGGACGAAGTGGCGTCCTGACGTGTAGGGAGCGGGCTGTCTGCCAGCTTTGCCGTAGAGGGGTGCCCTTGCCGCTGCCCATATGCAGACTTCGCCGACGGCGAAACTGGAGCCTAAAAGCTCCCCTGCTGCCCCCGGGCGTCGTCGGGAACAAGCGCCAATACAGAAATTGCAGGGCGAGCGATCAGCCCGACGGCTGGCCGCTGGTCGTCGAAGGGATGCGGGCGATGACCTTGATCTCGAAATCGAAGCCGGCAAGCCAATTGACGCCCACTGCCGTCCAGTTCGGATAGGGAGGTCCGCCGATCTCCTCCGCCCGGACCGCCAACACCGTTTCGATCTGTTGGTCCGGGTTGGTGTGGAAGGTGGTGACGTCGACAACGTCGTCGAAGCTGCACCCGGCGGCGGCCAAGACCGCGCGCAGATTGGCAAAAGCCCGCCGAACCTGATCCTCGAATGCGGGCTCGGGCGAGCCGTCCTCACGGCTGCCGACCTGCCCCGAGACGAAGAGAAGATCGCCGGAGCGAATGGCCGCGGAATATCGATGAATATCGTACAACGCGTGGCGTTTGGCCGGATAGATGGCGTCACGTGCAGGCATTCGTGTTCCTTTCTGCCTTGAAAACGGCAGCGCGCCGGAGGCGCCGAGTTGATACAGGCAGGAGATAGGGCAATCGCATTACGCGCATTAGCCGTTGAAATCGGCATGAGCTGATGCAAAATTACCATCAATGTCCCGCCCGTCCCTCAACGATCTCACCGCCTTCGTGGCCGTTGCCACGCACCGCAGCTTCCGCCGCGCAGCGGACGAGATCGGCACGGCACCTTCCACATTGAGCCACGCCATGCGTGCACTCGAGGAGCGCATGGGCGTGCGCCTTCTCAACCGCACCACACGCAGCGTCTCGCCGACGGAAGCCGGGTTCCGGTTGCTCGATCGCCTTCAGCCGGCGCTCGCCTCGCTGGACGAGGCGCTCGACAGCGTCGCCGGGTTCCGGGGCAATGTCGCGGGCACCGTCCGCATCAACGCACCACGATTGGTGGCTGGGCTTCTTGTTCGCGGGGTTCTTCCGCGGATGGCGGAGCGCCATCCGGACGTGACCGTGGACATCGTCGTCGAGGGGCGGCTGATCGACATCGTGTCCAGCGGCTTCGACGCCGGCGTGCGCCTCCTCGGATCGGTCCCCAAGGACATGATCGCCGTGCCGCTTGCACGCCGGTTGAGGTTCATCTGTGTCGCGTCGCCAGCCTACCTCGATCGCTTCGGCGACCCGGGAACCCCCGAGGAATTGCAACGCCACCATTGCATCGGCCACCGCCTGCCCAGCGGCAAGCTTTACCGATGGGAGTTCGAACGCGCCGGCCAGGAACTCGTGATCGAGGCAAACGGCCCCGTCGTCCTCGACGACGAAGAACTGATGGTCGAAGCCGCAATTGAGGATCTGGGAGTCGCCTACGTGGCCGATTGGGCCGCCGAAGCGGCCTTGTCCGACGGCCGGCTGCGCAAGGTCCTGACCGCGTGGATGCCCGCTGCGGAAGAAGTTGCGGTTTACTACCCCGGACATCGAGCCGTACCGCCCGCACTGCGGGCCTTTCTCGATGTCGTCAAAGACCTGCGGAAGAAAGAACCTTAGCGACGAGCAGCCGCGCCATGACCGGTCGTTGGGCCGGGGGAGTGCTCAGTTCGTTGCTATTGCGCCAACGCATCAGTGTTCTGCCTCAGTGCGTACGAATCCTGCATTGGGCCGATGACCAGTTCGATCGGTCGGGCTGAAGCAGGCGATGACGCAAGTGGGGCCGAGGGCGGACCGGCAGCTTGTAGTTTGATATGTAGGTGAGCAGACATACAGCTCGGCGCAGGAATCCCTCATCTTTTGCTATCGGATAGCCGACATTCGCGACAACCTGCGCTGATGTTCCGTTGCGGACTTCCCATATCGCACGAAAGAGCCGGACTTGATTGGAACTCTATCGTCGAGCAGATCAGCCACACGACGTAGTCTGCCAAACACCGACATTGCGCCGTCGCCTCGGTATGGGAACGCGCGAGCCGAGAAAATTCGGTAGTCGCGCAGCCGCCATCATGCAGACCTATTAGATTTAGGACCTAGAGGATCGATCCGTAGCATATTCTGCCCACCAAGAGATAAAGGGATGGATAAAGAGTATGCAAAAGGTTCGAGGCAAAGGAATGCATATGGACGATCCGCTTAGATCCATGAATCGGCCCGGTCTTGGACGTGCAACGATGGGCTATCAGCCGGCCGAGAATGATTTGTTGAGCGAGGTGCTGCGCGACCTGCGCCTTGCCCATGCGAGATATGGCCGCAGCGAATTAACGGCGCCCTGGGGCATCGCCGTGCCGTTCAGGGAGGGCGTACGATTTCATGCGATGCTCGAGGGTCAGTGCTGGATACAAGCCAAGAGCTTGCCACCGCTGCTGCTGGAATGTGGCGATGTGCTTCTTCTTCCCCACGGAACAGAGCACACCATGTCCGACCGGCCCAAAGGGAGAGCCTTGCCACTGGACGATATCAAACCGGCGTTGATCGGGAATGGAACCTACGAATTGAAGTCTGGCGGCGGCGGTCCGCGATCGCTGATCGCATGCTGTACGATCGGCTTTGAGGGGCCGACGGCAAATCCGCTCCTGGAACTGCTGCCTCCGGTGATGCATATCCGCTATGCAGAGCACAGCGATACTGTCCTGCCAAACCTCCTTTCTATGATGGCGCGGGAGGCTGATGGGCAAAGAATCGGATCGGCAACGGTAATGGCGCGCCTTGCTGATATTGTCATGACGCAAGTAATCAGATCCTGCGTCGAAACGTGTTCCGACAATCTGACTGGTTGGCTGGCGGCCGTGCGGGATCCGCAAATCGGGTCTGCGCTTGCAAGAATCCATCGCTCCCCCGGCGAAGACTGGCCAGTCGATCGCCTGGCGGCATTGTCTGGGCTGTCGCGATCGAGGTTTTCGCAGCGATTCAAGGGTCTGTTGTCGGTATCTCCCGCCCGCTATCTCCTGCAATGGAGGCTTAGGCTGGCCGAATCCTGGTTGCGGAACGGATATATGTCGCTGTCACAGGTCGCGTCTGAGTTGGGATATGAGTCCGATGCATCCTTCAGCAGGGCATTCAAACGCTTCATAGGCGTCTCGCCAGGCGCGGTCCGAGATTCCGGGCGCGGGTGAGCATAACAGAGACGGGATCGGTCCTGCATATCGCCTGATGCGATCCACGGCTAATGTAATCAGTGCGACAAACGGTCAGACATTCAAGCGTTTCTGCCATAGCGGCGCCGCGCCAGGATCTGCAAATTCTCAAAAGCCGTAACCACTTCGACCGATTCGCGAGCCAAAGCAGCGACTGCATCGCAGCGGATTATCGAAGGAGCAATAGCCGGGATTTCGCATGCGCCATGAACGCATGACGTGTGAATGCAGAATACCTCCTAGGCCGCTACCAGAAGGAGACTCATATGGCGTTGGTGTTGCCTGATCTTCCCCCACCAGCCACTGGCGAACACACGCCCTATTGCATTATCGCCAAGCATCGCGCCGCTCCCGGTCAAGGCGAAGCGCTCGTTACCCGGATGCTTGAGGATCTCGAAGCGACGAGATCAGAAACGGGCTGTCTACAATTCCACATCCATCGTGATCGATCCGACCCCGATCTCATCGTCATCTACGAAGTCTGGCGCAGTGTCGATGCAGTCAAGAGCCACTTCAGCGAAGCCTATGTCCAGAGGTTCGTCGTAGATGGTGGTGAGCTCGAACCGGGCGACATGGAGACGCAGTGGCTTGAGATGCTGAGCCCATATGCCAGCGGCAGAGATCCGCGATGACCGGTGACGAGCAGTCTCTTCTGAATCAGCGAGTCGTGATCGTTGGCGGGACAAGCGGCATGGGCATGGGGGCGGCTCTTGCGGCCTCGCGCGCAGGCGCCGAGGTCATCG
The DNA here is from genome assembly GCF_055811455.1 of Mesorhizobium sp. WSM4845. Classification (NCBI taxonomy): domain Bacteria; kingdom Pseudomonadati; phylum Pseudomonadota; class Alphaproteobacteria; order Hyphomicrobiales; family Phyllobacteriaceae; genus Mesorhizobium; species Mesorhizobium sp. WSM4845. The sequence goes on along the minus strand of NZ_JBVVQA010000002.1, from coordinate 268,308 downwards.
CGCTCGGGCGGCGGCCACCGGCGAAATTGGCTGCAGAACAAAGCGCCCACGGTTCAATCACCTTCCAGTCGCTGGACATGACCGACGATGCGGCGGTCGAGCAAGTATTCGAAACGCTGGGGGCGCTCGACCACCTTGTCATCACCGCAACTCCACCAAGTCCTGGAGGAACCTTCCTCTCCCAAACGCTGGCCGACGCGCAGCCCGTTCTGTATGGCAAGCTCCTGGGCAGTTGGTCTTGCGCGCGGCACGCGGCGCCCAAGATGCAGAAAGGCGGTTCGATCACATTCACTACTGGAGGCTTGGTGACCAAGCCTCGCATGGGCGCTTCGATGATGATGGTCGCGTTCGCTGGTCTGGAGGCGCTGACACGAGCCCTTGCGCTCGAACTCGGTCCGATCCGCGTCAACACAATCCGTCCAGGCGTCATAGACAGCGAAATGTGGGCCGGCATGCCGCAAACCAAGCGGGAGGCGTTTTTCGCGCTGGTGCGCGAGAGCTTCCCAGCAGGTCGCGTTGGAAAAGTCGACGATATCGGCAAGGCCGCACTTTTCCTGATGACTAATGATTTCGTGACCGGCGCTATTCTAGAAGTTTCAGGAGGTGAAACGCTGGTCAGCATCGAATGATCTAACAGATAGAGCCTCAAGGGTTAAGAGATCAGTATCCATCCGGTTCACGCGGAAAGTTCACAACGGTGACCCTCAACCAAGCGCGTTACAGCAATTTCCAATAAACAATGGACCGCAGATGAAAAGAACCATTGAGACACTACACGTTGCCCTAATTGTCGTTGCGTTCGCCCTCCCCGTTCCTTCCGGCGCATTGGCTCAAGATGGCTCGGCCGCGGCCGCGCCCCCGACGCAGTCCGAGTTACCCAAATGGCTTAGTCGCGGATTGCCGGGTCAGGCGCATGAGGTTCTGGCGCCACTAGTTGGCACCTGGCGGGTCCAGTTGAGCTTCTACGGCACGCTCGGCCGCAGCCCCGATCAGCCGCCGCTCGTGACGGACGACCTCATTAGCCGTCGGCAGTGGTTGGCAGGCGGCCGTTACATCGAAGACACGATGGAGGGGACGCTGGATGGAGCGCCAATCTGGCGCAAAGGCTGGCTCGGCTACAGTATCATGGACGACCGATACGAGTGGATTACGATCGATCCTGTCAACACAACCATGATGTACTACGAAGGCACCCCTGGATCCGGAAATCAAAGGCCCATCAGCATGTCCGGGGCCTTCACCGACCAGGGTGTGGCTGGCGAAGACACGGTCGGCAAGTCGATCGGCATGCGCACAGTAATCAAAATCGAGAACAACGATCGCCATGTCTTTGAACTCTATTTCACGCGTCCCGGACAGCAAGAGACGTTGGCCACACGCGGCCTCTATACACGGCTGAAAGAGTGAGCGTCCGCTCGAGGACGGCCCGGCGTCTCATTAGCTCGCTCGGTGCTTGGCAATGGCGCAACCGCGACCTCCAGCGCTGTCTACTTTCAGGAAGCCGCAAAGCTGATCTTTACGGCCGACATGAGGCGCAAAAGCAGCCATGCCGCCGTCGCGTGTGAGACTCTGCTTCGGGTCACAAGCAGAACAGCAGCCCCCTACGGCTCGTCCCTCTCATCGCGCAAATTAGACACAACGCGGCGGTTCTGCGACCTGCAGGCGGTGTCGGGGCAGTCGCGGACGAGCCTGTCCTTGCCGTAGCCCTTGGCCCACATGCGGTTGCGGTCTATGCCGCCGGCGGCGAGGTAGTCCATCACCGCATCGGCGCGCTGCTGCGACAGCGCCGTTTCACTTGCGCCGGGATCGTCGGCGAAACCCTGCAGCTTAAGCAGCCAGCGCGGATGCTTTGCTAACCAGGCGATCTGGGTGTCGAGGGTGGCCTTGGCGACAGAATCGAGCGCGGCCGAACCTTGCGTGAAATAGGTGCGGCGGCCGACATTGAGGATAAAATCCTCCTCGCTGCCCGGCTGCACGTTCTGGAAGCCGGCAACCTCGGTGTTGGTGATGTCGGGCGTGGAAGGGGCCAGCGTGTTGCTGGTCGAGCAGGATGCGGCCAGCACCAGCAGGCCGGCGGCGAGCAGCCGGCGCGTGTTCTCAATCATGCGGTTCATGAGGCGCCAGTCATTCGACAGGGGTGGAAGCGGGCGCCTGGTCGGCGATGTGCGGCAGGACCTGCACCGCGGTGCCGATCGGGCAGCGCTGGTAGAGGTCGATGATGTCTTCCGGGAACATGCGGATGCAGCCGCTGGAAGCGTCGGTGCCGATGCTCCATGGCTCCAGCGTGCCATGCAGGCGGTAGCCGGTGTCGGCGCCGTTGCGGTGCAGATAGAGCGCGCGCGGCCCGAGCGGATTGTTGGACGCGCCGCCTGCGACCATGTGCGGTAGGTCCGGCTTGCGCTTACGCATTTCGGGGGGCGGGACCCATTGCGGCCACAGCGCGCGGCGGTCGATCGTCGCGCGGCCGTACCATTTGAAGCCGTCCTTGCCGACGCCGACGCCGTAGCGGATGGCGGTCTTGTTTTCCATGATGACGTAGAGGAAGTGGTGGCGGGTATCGACCACGACGGTGCCGACCGGCTCGCTGCTGAAATACTTGACGATCTGGCGATGCCATCTCTTGTCGATCTTGGCGAAGTTGGTCTTGCGATAGACAAAATTGTTGTCGCTGGCGGTACCGGCGAAAAAGGATTTTGCCGCCGCGGCTTGAGCAATATTGCTGGTTGCACCCACCGCGACCAGCGCCAGGCCGCCGAGCACGACACCCCTGCGTGATAAAACCATCGGCAATATTCCCCCCCATGCCAAAAGCCTGGCGGACCATAGTTGAGAATTACTTCGCCTCAAAGTGGAAAATTCTGCGTTGCTTCAGTCCGCCGTGTCCGGACATTCGGCAATTTGGCGGCGAGTGACCGAATTGTGACAATCTTGCCGAGGACGAACGTCTAACCTAAACCCCATCCAGGACCTTAACCAAATTGGCGCGACTGTTTGGGACCGAGCGTAGTTGCGACATTGCCCTATCCGGACGTGTGAGCAATGCCCACCAGCAGATTCAAAATCTTGCGGAAGCCGTGCGCCTCATAGATGCCGATCCAAACCAGGGCGTTGCTACTGCCGCGGCCGCGCTGGGGCTGTCCTATTCTTCGCTCTATCGACTGTTCCGAAACCTCGTGGGCCTTTCACCAAAACGATACGCGGGCGTCATGCGCTATTATCGACTAGTTGGGGCTCTGCTGGCCGACGCGCCCGCCGGCGGACTGGCGCAATTGGCCGCCATGCAAGGCTATTTCGATCAAGCCCATGCGAGCCGCGATTTCCGGCGTTATACAGGCATCGGGCAAGCCGAATTCCGGCGCCATTTAAACGGAATTGCCAAGTTGATGAACACTCTTTGAACATCTGCACAATCGCGTAGGCGCATGCAGCCTGTGTCGACGGCTCTGTCGCTCAGGATGCGCCAGCGGCGGCATGCTCACCACAGGAGATATAAAATGGCCGACACGACAACACCCCACACCGCGCTTCTCGCGGCCCTCACGACAGAGCATTTCGTGCAGCAATCGGCGATCAGCGCAACCATCAGCGAAATGGCGTCGCGAACGACCATCTACATCATGTCTCTATCGAGCGCTCTAGTGGCGACGGGCTTTGTCGCGCAGTCGCCTGAATTCCTTCAGCCGTTTCTCCTAGCCGTGCTGCCATCGCTCTTTTTGCTGGGTAGCTTCACCGTCTTAAGGTTGATCGATATAGCCGCCGAGAACATGCAGGCCCATATCGGCATCGCCCGGATCAGGGCCTACTACCGAACGCTGGGGGAGGATGCTGCTTTTCAGTTTTCCAAAGAGTTCGGCCGTTGGCCAGAAAACGACGCCGAACCGTCGCTGCGTGCCGGGCCGCTCCTGGCGCATCTGACCACAGCCGCGACGATGATCGCTTTCGTAAATGCCATTGTCGCGGCGGCGGGCGTGACCCTTCTAGCACTATATGTCGGATCAGCGTTGGCGCCTGCACTGTGCCTTGGTGCCGGCACAACAACCGGCTTGATGATACTATTCTATTGGTACCAACGCCTTCGAACGAAAGGCATGGTCCGTCTCGCCAAAGCTTATGGCCCTGAAAAGAGCGTTCTTTGAGCGGGAGGTCAATGCAGTCGGGGTGATACAGCGCATCCGGGCTTTGTCGCCTATCGCAGGCCACGTCAACTGGCCGGCAACACAATGACGGCTTTGAAAGCCGGGCCCATCTATTGGCGAAGCGATGTGGTTGGTAGAGCCGACGGATAGTCGCCGGCTTCACATCACGTCTTTTGGCAAGAACGCCTAGCCCGAATTCATGTCGGGACGAACGCGTACCCGTAACTCCTAGCGCCAGGCCGCGCCTGACAGAAGACGCCATAAGAGAAGGTCACGGAGCCGACAACCTCGCCAGGCTTATCGAAGTCATAAGAAAAAGGGACTGAGAAAGCGGATGTGGAGCGTTCACGAGAACGCAGCGCCCCTTTCGGGGCGAACGAGTGGGCGGACACCTCCCAATCACGGAGGAGCGGCGATCTGAGCGGACCGGCAGCTTTTGTGCACTGGCGAGAGATTGCTCAACGGCCGGAGTTAGGCGCAAAGCTGTCATTCGTGGCCGACCGCTTTGATCTTCGGACTTGTCGATTGGTTGCACTGGCGCTTCCGTCGGACGAAGATTGACGGCGGGATGATGTCATGCGAATCCTGCAGGGCGAGCTAACCAGCGGACCGGGCCCACGGTGTAGATAGCGAAACTACGCACTCGTCTGCATCGATCTCAGTAGGCGTCGCTCTTCTTCGACAATATAATCGCGGATGATTGGGACATCGTCACGGCGAGCCGAGATCAGTATCTGGAAGACAAAATTTGAACCGTTTAGGAAGCCGAGTTCGGCCGACGCCAGATAGAAATCCCACATACGGCAGAATCGTTCGCCCATCATGGCGACTGCCTCCTCGCGCCGGGCCTCATAACCGAGACGCCAATCGTGGATCGTCCAGTAATAGTGCAGCCGCAAATTTTCGCAGTCGGCGCACCAGATCCCCGTGCGCTCCAACGAGGCAAACACCTCTGACAAAGCCGGCACATACCCACCTGGAAAGATATACTTGCGGATGAACGGCGCCGTCGTACCAGGCGGTGACATGCGTCCGATCGCATGAACCAATGCGAAGCCGCCCTCCTTCAACAATCTACCAATGGTCGTGAAATAGCTGTCGAAATGAACGACGCCCACGTGCTCCATCATTCCGATCGAGACAACACGGTCGAACTGTCCGCTGACCTCGCGATAGTCGACCTCGCGAAAATCGATCTGATGAGCGACCCCGGCCTCGATCGCTCGAAGCCGAGACGCCGCCAATTGCTCCGTCGAAACGTTGATCGCCGTGACCTTCACGTCGCAATACTTGGCGAGATAGATGGCGAGAGTGCCCCAGCCTGAGCCGATCTCCATCACATGCATGCCCGGCTCTAGCTTGAGCTTCGCGGCAATGTGGCGATGCTTGTCCATCTGCGCTTGCTGCAGATTGCTGTCCGGTGCCGTATAATAGGCGCACGAATAAGTCATTGTCTCGTCGAGCCATAGCTCATAAAATTTCGTCGGGATGTCGTAGTGATGCTGAACGTTTTTGGCGGCGAGACCGAGCTTGTTGTTCTGCTGGCGTCGGCGCAACGCACGCCAGAATTTCCGCAACGCCTTCTGAACAGGGTGGGCTGCCAACCCAGTGCGGTTGACGGAAAAAAGTGACAAGAGGTCAAATGCTTTGCCACCGTTCTCGATCAGCAAGCGGCCATCCATGTAGGCTTCGGCCGCCTTCAGTTCCGGATTGAAGAAGATCTCGCGTTCGACCGCTTTGTCGGTTAGGCGGATCGTTACGTCGGGCCCATCCTGTCCACTGCCGAAGGCTTGCCTGAAACCGTCCTCGAATATGACAGTCAGGCGCCCGTTTTTTACAAAACGGGAGAGCAGATTTGGCAGCAGACGCATTGTGGCTCGTTTCTCGTCACTCGCCACGTAAGTATGACTGCCCGGTGTCGGTACATCAATACCGATCTGGGGGCGGAGAGGGATCGGACCTCAGAAGTCTCCTCCCAATGCCGAACTAGCGACCCATCCGGGGCCGCCTGCCCCGCGATCGGAAATGTCTGCCCTGGCGCAATAAAGATGTCCAAGGTGGTCGCCGGCAGCGTCTGCTATCCAGCAATCGCAAAGATCGCCTCAAGGGCGGACATGAGGCGCAAAGCGGACGCGTTCCACGATTGGCCGGTGCGCAGTCAATCGACCACACCAGACGCCGGCCTGTCGCGTGACCTTGCGTCGCGCTATCATGGCGCCGTGAAGCTTAGTCAAAGCATACGGTTCTGTACCTCTGCAGACGGCACCCGCATCGCTACGGCGTCATGCGGCGAGGGGCCGGTTATCTTGCGGGCAGCGCATTGGCTAAGCCATGTCGACTATGATCTTGAAAGTCCAGTGTGGCGGCCGTGGCTCAGCGAACTGTCAGCGCGCAATTGTTTCGTGCGCTACGATCCGCGCGGTTGTGGGCTGTCGGAGCGGCACGTCGCAGACCTGTCCGTCGACGCCTGGCACGCGGACCTGGAGGCCGTGGCCGCATCAATCAAGGAGCCGCGCTTTGTCCTGCTCGGCCTGTCGCAAGGCGGTGCGCTGGCCATTGCCTACGCCGTGAAGCATCCCGAGCGCGTCTCGCATCTGGTGCTCATGAACGCGTACGGTCTGGGCGCGCGGGCTCGCGCCCAAACCGACTCCGATCGTCTGGAGGCCGAGACACTGGTCAATTTCATCCGCATCGGCTGGGGGCGTGACAACCCTGCGTTCTGCCAGTTCTTCACGAACCTCTTCATTCCGGACGGGACGCCGGAGCAGCACCGCTGGTGGGGTGATCTGGAGCGCGAGACGGCAACAGCCGAGGTCGCCGCGCAACTGCTATGGCAGATGCAGGGGATCGACGTGATGGACCTTGCCGCCGCGCTGCGGGTCCCAACCTTGATAGCACACAGCCGTGGCGATATGCGTGTTCCATTCGACGAAGGCTGCAGGCTGGCTGCCACGATTCCTGGCGCCCGCTTCGTTCCGCTGGAAAGCAAGAACCACGTGCTCTTGCCGGACGAACCTGCCTGGCCTGTTTTCTACTCTGAACTCGGCAGGTTCCTCGGGCAGGATCGGGCCGCGCAACCAAGCGCCGTCCGCGATGCCGGCCTGACGCCCGCCGAAACTATGATACTGAACCTCGTCGTGGAGGGGCTGGACAACCGTTCAATCGCCGAGCGGCTCGGCAAGAGCACAAAGACGGTCCGCAACCAGTTGTCGGTGATCTTCAGCAAGCTGGGCGTGCGCAGCCGCTCACAGGCGATCGTCAAGTCGCTGTCCCGCTAGATCGTCTCACATGTGCCGGTGCGGGACAGATGTCCCTCGACGAATGCCGGATTTCGGCTGCCGTGAGGGACAGTTGCCTCATGCCAGCAGGCAAACTTGGCCTCATCCTCGAACTGACTGGCGCGGGATGCTGCTGGAGGCGAGGAGAAATCGACATGACCCAGGTTGACGAAACGAAGCTGAATGAACTGGTCGGGCGCGTGCTTGGAGACCTCGGCGGCGCTGTCAGCGTGCCGCTGGTACGGATTGGCGATTCCCTTGGGCTATACGAAACCTTGAACCGGATCGGACCCGCTACGGCCGAAGAACTCGCCGCTGCGGCAGATTGCGCGTCCCGCTATGTGCGCGAATGGCTCGCTGCGCAGGCGGCCTCCGGCTACGTCCAGCACGAGCGCGGAAGTTTCTGGCTGACACCTGAGCAGGCGTTCGTGTTCGCGGAACCGAACAGTCCTGTCAACATGATCGGCGCTTTCGACACCGCCGCCGCGATGGTCGAGAACCAGCCGAAGGTGCAGGCGGCCTTCAAGACTGGCAAGGGTGTCGCCTGGGGCGACCACGCCGGCTGCATGTTTTGTGCCGTGGCGCGGCTATTCCGACCGGGCTATGTGAATGCGCTGGTGCAGGAGTGGCTCCCGGCCCTCGATGGCGTTGCCGACAAGCTGAAGGCCGGAGCTGATGTAGCCGATGTGGGATGCGGGCACGGTCTGTCGACCATCCTGATGGCGCAGGCGTTTCCCAGGTCTCGTTTCACCGGATACGACTTCCACTCCGCCTCGATTGCCACCGCGACCGCGCACGCAATGGCACATGCGGTAGCGAATGTGAGCTTTGAGGTCGGCCGGGCGCAGGACTTCGCCGGCCGCGACTTCGACCTGATCACCTGCTTCGACTGCCTGCACGACATGGGCGATCCGGAGACCGCCGCTGTGCACATCCGCAAAGCGCTTAACGAGGGAGGCACGTGGATGGTGGTCGAACCGATGGCCGGCGATACGCTGGAGGACAATATCAACCCGATCGGCAGGATGTACTATTCCGCCTCCACGATGATCTGTGTGCCAACCTCGCTGGCGCAGGAGGCTGGGCTCGCACTCGGCGCCCAGGCGGGCGAGAAACGATTGACCGAAGTCATCCGCTCCGGCGGCTTCACCAAGGTCCGCAGGGCCGCGCAGACTCCGCTCAACATGGTTCTCGAAGCGACCTGAACAGATAGCAAAGCGACGAACATCAAGCATCTGTCAATTGACGGCTCGGAAGATCGTGGTCGGAGCGGCCTGCTGTGTCAGTTTGCGGCAGGGAGCGGTGGTCCCCGCTGCCGGGCCCTTTCGTGCACCTGCCTGGAAAACGCACCTTCGGCCGTCGAAGTGAAGTGCGGAGGCGGGCGTCACCGAAAGGGGACAAAAACCGGCTGCGGCCGTCAGGCCGCAAAACCGCGACGGTCCGGATGCGCGACGGCGCAGCCTCAGTTCCAGGTGTGGAGGCAGGCTCTCCAGGATCCATCGCCCTGGCGCCTGAAGATCGTGACGATAGTTCCCTCATAGCGCTGCGTTTTACCGCCTTCGTCCAAAGCGTTGGCCGACCATTTCCCTGTTGCATAGGCAATGTCGCCGACAGCCTGCGCATCGATCATCTCGATGGGATGATCCTTCACTCCGGCCGAGATCAATCCATTCCAGAAGTCTTTGATTGCGCTCGTTCCCCTGACGACTGCGTGAGTGGATGGCAACACGACCGCGTCCTGTGTATAGAGTGCAGCTACTGCGTCAGCATTGCCGCTGTTGAAGGCCGAATTCCAGTGATCGTTTGCTCGCTGAATTTCGTCGCTGATATTCTCAGTCGATTGTGTCATGGCGTCCTCCTTGTTTATCGCCTTCTCAATCAATTCGCGGCCCGAAGGCCTTCATTCGTTGTTGCGAGCGTCTGTGCGGCTTGCAGGTCAGGCAATGTCAGGCCCTCAGTAAACCCGGAATAAATCAGTGCGAGCTGCTCGCGCGCGCCAGGCGCGGGACAGTTGGCTCGCACGAGGCTCAGTGCAGCACGCAGTTCCCAGAAACGCGCTCCCTGAGCCCGGGCCGTCGCCAGTGCGTCCAGGAGGCGATTCCTCGAACCTCCGGTTTTGTCCTCCCCAAGTTGCAGCAGTACCTCCCCCTGCAGACGCAGTATCTCGGCCGCAAACCAACGCTCTTTGGTGCGCTCAATCCCTGCTTGCGCGGCTTCGAGCAGAAGGCGTGCAGCACCATGATCGCCGGCTCTGACCTCGATTTGCGCCTGAAGGGCAATGAAATAAGGAACCATGAATTCTGCGCCGGTCGCGCGCCACTCGGTAATACCTCGTTGGAGTTCGAGGCGGCCACGATCAAAATCACCTGCCTCGGCGTTTGTCCAAGCGCTTAAGATTGTGGCGCCGGAAAGCCACAAGCGAAATCCGGCTTCGCTGGCAAGGCGGGTTAATTCTGCGCACCGCTCCTGGACGCCTTGGTGATCGCCAATGATCTGGCGGATGACGCCGCCGAAGAATAGTGGCAGAGCCAGGCTGTTGCGATGACCCACACGATGCGCTTCAGCAACCGCCTCGTCGTTGGCCGCCAGAGCCTGATCGGGAAACCCAAGCGGCAGTAATGTGCGGGCGAGATAGTCCAGGCACACGACGTGCGGATCGAAGGCGTAAACAAACGCCGGCGATCTGTGCGCTTGGGGATCGTAAAGGGCAAGCGCCTCCTCCAGATGTATCCGGGCGCGGGAGAACTCGCCGGCAGGCAACGCGCTGACGCCGGCGGCCCGATGAGCAAAGAAGGCGAGCCCGGGATCATTGTTGGCTTCCGCCAATTCAAGCAGGCGGTCTGCTGCGCCACGTGCTTCCGCCAATTCGGCAGCATAGAGGTGGTAAAGGCACAGGCCGTACAGCACCGGAAAGAGCTGACGCGTCTCGCCCAGCTCTTCACAAAGTTCGCGCGCCCGACCGTAGGCCTCCGCCGTTGGAGGTGCGGCGAAGCCATGTGCCGCAACATGCGTGCTGCCGAGCGCCAGCCGGATTGAAAGTTCTCTGCGCGAACGTCCTTCGGACGGGGGCATCGCCGAAAGCCCGCTTAAGGCGTTGTCGAATCGGGCGAGCGCCTCCGTCAGGACCGAGCGCGAAAGCGCTCGGCGACCGGCCAGTTCATTGTACTCGACAGCCTTTTCCAAAAGGCCCGCCTGACCAAAGTGGTGGGCAAGCAGTTCGGGCTCCGTGGCTACGATTTCGGGGAAGCGCTCCTCGAGAATCAAGGCGATCCGAGCATGCAGCTGCTGACGGCGGCTGTGCAGCAGACTGCTGTACGCCGCATCCTGCACGAGTGCATGCTTGAAGGCATAGCTCGCTTGACTTTCACTGCCACGGCGGAAAACAAGGCCAGACGTGACCAGCTGGTTCGTTGCACGCTCGAGTTCCAATTCAGGAAGGCCCGTGGCTGCGGCAAGCAGCTCGTGCGTGAACTCGCGCCCGATCACTGCTCCGACCTGCGCCACGTCCCTGATAGAATCCAAACGATCGAGGCGGGCCATCAGCGAGTCGTGGAGCGTCGCTGGAACCGCCAGCGGAGGTAGCGGGCCAGCCAGAACGAGTTCTCCATCGCGCATTTGAAGCAGGCCTGATTCAAGGACGACCTTGGTCAGTTCTTCGACAAATAGCGGAACGCCCTCGGTCTTGGACAGAATCTGGTCCAGCACTTCGCCCGGCAACTGCTTGCCCCCTGTCATCGCCGCAATGATAGAGGCCGCCTGGGCGCGGCTGAGCCGATTGAGCGTCAAAAATGTCGCGTGCGGGAGACCACTCCAGCGGACTGCGCCTTCCGGTCGCGAAGTTGCAATCAGCAGTACAGGTAGTTGCTGAATCCGGCCTGCGATTTGGTCGAATAGCTCGGCCGAGGTCGGATCCAGAAAATGCGCGTCCTCAAGCAGCATCAGCACTGGTTGGCTGCGGGCAAGAGCCTCTAGTTGCTCGATCAGCAACTCGAACGTGCGCGTCTTCTGTTTTTGCGCCATAAGATCGACCTTGGGATAGCGCCCCTCAGTCGGGATGGACAGCAATGCGGCGATCAGCGGTATTGCCTCGTTTGGGTACTTGGTCGAACCGGCGAGAAGTTGCTCGAGACAGTCAAGCTGACGGTCGGGCGGGTCGGTCCGCCTTATGTCCCCGGCTCGGAGTAACTGATCCGTGACGGGATAAAGGGCGGTTTCTACGTGATAGGGGGAGCAGTAGTACCGCAGTCGCGTGTGTGCCTCGTCTTTCAAGTGCTCCCGCAGCTCTTGCAGAATACGGGACTTGCCAATGCCAGCCTCGCCGAACAGCTCGACTACTTGTCCTTCACCGGACGCCGCGAGCCGCCACCGGTCGAGCAGCAAGGCGACATCGTGTTCGCGCCCGGCAAGCGGCGCAGATTCTTCTGCATGAAGTGCTTCGAACCGACTCTCTGCGCGGCCCTCTCCAATCACTTTGAATGCGCTGACGGGCGTGTCGAACCCTGCCAGCTTTTGCGGCAAAATGCTGGTCACCTCGAACAGGTTTCCGATAAGTCGATAGGTCAGCTCAGAGATGACTACCGTTCCCGGCTCGGCGATGGCCTGGAGCCGCGCGGCAAGGTTGGGAGTCTCTCCCACGACCGCGTTCTCCTGCGCTGACCCTATGCCAATGAGGTCACCTACGACCACCACCCCGGTCGCGATCCCGACACGAACTGAGAGTTGCTGACCGCCCTTGACGGACAGACCGCTGACAGCGCTCACGACCGCAAGCGCCGCACGGACGGCGCGTTCGGCTTCGTCTTCATGCGCCTGCGGCCAACCGAAATAGGCCAACGCACCGTCGCCCATGAGCTTCGCGACGTGCCCCTGGAAGCGAAGGACTTCGCCTGCCGTGGTATTCTGGAACTGCCTCAGGAGGTCGCGCATCTCCTCGGGGTCAAGCCTCGTCGCGAGCGCCGTAGAACCGACGAGATCCACAAACATGACCGTCAGTTGCCGCCGTTCCGCCTCCCGGGGGCGACCGGGTTCGCCGAACCGCTCAACCGAAGCCGACATCGGAACTGGTGAGGCAGAAGCCGGCTTGGCCGACACTACCTCCGGCTGGCCTTCCATCGCGGCAATCGCCTCAAGTATTCGCTTGCGATGGCCAAGCGCGCCAACCCCAATTTCTTTCAGGTCTTCGGCGGTGAGGCGGGGCAGGATTTCGGCATCGATTGCGTTGTCATCGAAAACCGGAACATATTGCTCCAGGCCCAAGCTCTTGAGCCAAACTGCAATATTCATTTGGCCCCTCACGGCCATCGGCCCTCCTTCGGCGGGGAACAAGTTTATCACACTGACATTGCGATAACACGCTCCTTCGTGCACCCACGACGCTGGCGCGACGTGCACGAGCCGTCTTGGGAGGGCGGAGCAGGACCAAAAGGTCCGGAGGGAAATAGCTAAAGTTGGTTAGCAGTCCTTGGCCCGACCCTTCGGGAATGGCGGATTGCGTCAGGGTCTAACGGATCGTCGCGTTGCGCCGCTGTTCATCGACTGTTCAGGCTCCATGGCTCGATGGCTTGGGAGGTTTTCCAACGCGGGCTGATGTCGATCCCAGCCCGCACCCTCGCGCTGCGGCCCACATCGAAAAACCTTCACCGGTATGCCGTTAAATCGTGTAGTATGTACGTTTTCCGGAGACGGCATGTCCGAGGAGCGGGTTGAGCGCCGTCTGGCGGCGATCCTGGCTGCCGACGTGGTAGGCTACAGTCGCCTGATGGAAGCAAATGAAGAGCGAACGCTCGGCGCGCTTCGCCAGCATCGCCGCGAGTTCTTCGATCCCACTGTAGCCAAGCATGGCGGGCGCATCTTCAAGGTGATGGGCGACGGCTTACTTGTCGAGTTCGGCAGCGTTCTCAACGCCGCCCGTTGTGCCGTAGAAATCCAGCGCGGGATGGTAGAGCGCAACGCCGGGATCCCGGAAGACCGCCATTTCAGGTTTCGGATGGGCATCAATCTCGGCGATCTTATCGTCGACGGCGACGATTTTTACGGCGACGGTGTGAACATGGCAGTCCGGTTGCAAGGTCTCGCCGTACCCGGCGGCATTGCCTGTTCGGAGGCGGTGCGCCACGAGGTCGGCAACAAACTCGGCCTGGACTTCGCCGATCAGGGTGCCAGGACGGTGAAGAACATGTCCCATCCGGTGCATGTCTATTTCGCCAATTGGGGGAATGTCGCCTCGCGCACCGAAATTCGGACCGGCGAGATTGGGACGCGCCCCGACAAGCCTTCGGTGGCCGTCCTGCCCTTCGCCAATATGAGCAACGATCCCGACCAGGAGTTCTTCAGCGACGGCATCACCGAGGACATCATCACCGACCTGTCCAACGTTTCGGGCCTCTTCGTGCTCAGCCGCAACACCGTCTTCGCCTGCAAGCGCCGCGCCCTGAATCTGGAACACATCGCCAGTGAACTCGGTGTCGCCTATGTGGTCGAGGGAAGCGTCCGCAAAGCCGGGAACCGCGTCAGGATCAATGCCGAACTGACCGAAGGGGCGAGCGACGGCCACGTCTGGGCCGCCCGTTACGACCGCGACCTCACCGATATCTTCGCCGTGCAGGACGAGATCGCCAAAGCAATCGTCGAGCAGCTCAAGGTCAAACTCCTTCCCGAGGAGAAGAAGGCGATCGAGCAAGCGCCGACCGAGAATGTCGAAGCCTATACGCATTATCTGAGAGGCCGCGAGTATTATCACATCGCGTCGAAGGCAAACCACCTGATGGCCAGGCAAAGTTTCGCCAGGGCTATCGAACTCGATCCGAGCTATGCTCGAGCTTATGCCGGCATCGCGGTCTGCAACACGCGGCTCCGTTCGCAATTTGGCTTCGACATTCAGGTCGAGGATATTCTGGCAACCACTGCAAAGGCGTTGGCTATCGACCCCGATCTGCCAGAAGCGTATGCGGCTATGGGGCACGCCCTTTCGGGCGCTGGTCGCCGCGCCGAGGCGGTTGCCGCCTTCGAGCGGGCTTTGGCCATGGATCCTAACTGCCATGAGGCCAATCGGTACTATGCCGAGTTCTGCGTGACCCGAGGTCAGTTCGAAATGGCAGCGACGTATTTTCTGAGGGCAATGGAGATCAAGCCGACGGACTATGGTGCGCCGGTTATGCTCGTGAACGTCTTCCGCTCGCTCGGGCAGAACGATCAAGCCGAAAACTATGCGCGGATCGCGATAGAGAAGGCCGAGGAGGAGCTAAGGCTCCACCCGGAGAATGCCAATGTCGGATGCCTTGGCGCGATCATGCTCGCCTTCCTCGGTGAGCATGATCGAGCATTGGCATGGCTGGAGCGCTCCCTTGCGACCGAATCCGGCGACATAAACATCCAGTACAATGCCGCCTGCACCTATGCGCTGCTGGGCGAGAGCGACCGGTCGATCGACCTGCTGGAGGCCTGGTTGCCTCAGGTCGGCACGGAAATGAAGCTGTGGTTCAAGAACGATTCCGATCTCGAGCCCATTCGCGGCCACCCGCGCTACCCCAGGCTGACAGAACTCACGGAATAGGGCGCGGCCGGCGCGTTCGCAGACCCGACAAACAAAAAGACTTGCGTTGCTTACGAAGTTCTCGCCAAGCAACGAAGATTAATTTATGCTAAGCTAATATAGCTCGGGGGGTACTGGGATGGCGACCCGATTCAGGCTCTTTGTCCAGCCTCCGTTCGAGGACGCTCGAGCGTGCCCTGAAATCGTCACGGTTTCATCGCCCCTCGGAAGCGTCGGTGTCGGCCCGTCGGACGATCGAATGTATGTCGTGGAGCCGGTCGGCAAGACCATGCCCTATGGCGTGAACCGCGCGCCCTTGGGAACGCCGTTTATCTATCTGCCGCCCTGGACAGGAAATATCCTCGCGCCGGCAGTGCCCGACGAGCGCGGCAATTTCGATCACTACCAGCCATCGACGCCCGGCTTCGAGGCCGCGCATCTGTTCGGCTCCGTGCGGTTCACGCTCGATGTGTGGGAACGCTACCTCGGCCAGTCGGTAGCATGGCATTTCCGCGATCACCATGAGCGTCTGGAAATCTCGATTCTGCCGACATGGAACAATGCTCAGTTCGGCTACGGCTATCTCGAAGTGGGCAGCCAATTCGAGACGGACGGAAGTATCCTCCCTTTCAGCCTCGACTTCGACGTCATCGCTCACGAGGTCGGCCACGCGATAGCCTTCGCCGTGCTGGGCGTGCCGGGCCTGGGCAAAGAGTTCCCCGAATATGTCGGCTTCCAGGAAGCCTTTTCCGACTGCGTGTCGCTGATCGCCGCCATGCATTTCCCGTCGGTGATCGACAATGTGCTGGATGAGACGCGAGGCAACCTCTATCTCGCCAACCGTCTCGCGCGCTTTTCGGAATTTTCGCCGCATAGCCAGATAAGGTTGGCGAACAACCAGCGGACGATGGCCGAATTCGTTCACGGCTGGAAGAACGAGCATGACCTGTCGGAGCCGCTCACCGGCGCGATATTCGACATCCTGGTCGATATCTTTCACGAGAGCTTGGTGGCACGCGGCCTGATCTCGTCCGAGGTCGAGAATCTCGCCGATGTCGCCGAAGCCGATCCGGCTGCCCGGGCGCCACTACAGGACGCCTTCGACCGCGCTTTCGCCCGCCGGATTGACGGCTTCCGCGAGGCGCTGCTCGATGCGCGCGATGTCGTCGGGATGTATCTCGCCGAAACGCTATGGGCTCTGGGGCCCGATTTTCTGGACTATGGAGATGTCGCGACGGCGATGCTCGCCGTCGACGAGGTCGAGACGGGGGGTGAGTTCTCAAGGCTCATCGATCGCAATTTCAGGCGTCGGGGAATCGGCGAGCTGCACGCTGGCAGGCGGATCAACAATAGGCCGCGCCGCGGCCATTCCCATTCGGCGCGCACCTTGCTGCCGAGAGATATATCTAATTTTCCGAAGATGAGCTATCGAGAAAGAGTTCTGTTAGCGAGGTCGATGTCTATCTAGATAATAATGAGTGGAGAGGAAGATGTCAGATAATGAAACACTACTTGGCGTATCATCTGTATATCTGTTTGGGCGGCCGCTTGACGACGTGATCCTGAGAGGAGGCGGCGTATACGGTAACTTACGGGTACCAAGACCAGGAAACAACAATTTTCTGCGACGCCAGCTCGAACATGTTGTTGGAACTGCTCCGAATCAACGCCCTGATGCGCGTCTGGCGCGGATTTTTTCTTTTTCCTTTGAGGGAGCATTTTATGAACTGGCTCCGCCAGCGATTTTTCTCGTCCATGGGGCTGGCCTTGACCCCGACGACCCTCCCCCGACCAATGCCGCTGGCCAAGTTGAGTACAAAAGACTGTCCCGAGCTCCCGGCTCCAGTGCGCGAACGGGCCTCGGCTTGCAAATTGGAGCCTTCTCCAAGGACATGAGAGTATGGATTTACGACAAGAGCGACCATTCACTCAGGCTGGACGCAGAGACGGGGTCACTCGAGCAAATCCTGTTATCTGGAGAGGCCCATGGCGGAGGCATGGGCAGGTCGGGCGGAGGCATGGGTAGATCGGGCGGCGGCATGGGCAGATCCGGTGGCGGCATGGGTAGATCGGGCGGCGTGATGGCAAGATCAAGCGGATGGACGCCACGAAAAGCAGGCGATCTAGATTGATTTCGTCGACGTGAGGCAATAACAAGAAGGAACATCCTATGCCTGTAGATCCTGTAGATATAGATCGTTTGGAAGATAACCCTGTTGACATCCCTAAAGGTGGCATTAAATACTTTGACATTGTTGGCAATAATCTTCTGACAGCTGACTTGGAATTCTACGCCTCATTCGATCAAGCTGGCGCGAAACGGGACAATGAAATTAAAATCTATGTCGATGAGTTTGGAACAAGAAAAAAAGAAAGACTGCCGATGATTGCTGAGGCAACTGAAAAAGCGGACAACAATGCGAATAAAGTACGCTGGGTTGTGATCAAATTGAATGGCAATATAGCGGACACAGAACAAGGTTTGAGAGTCATTTAGAGGCCTTCGCCGCCTGCAACGCGGCCCGCCAGAAGTCGGCTCCTGGCGCTGTTCCGACCATTTGAGCACACGCATTGCACGGAGCCTGTGCGCATTTAATCGACCACACCACAAGGCATCAGCACGACCTTGCCGGTCGAGCGGCGCTCCTCCAGCAGGCGGTGCACTTCGTTGGCCTGGTCGAGCGGATAGCGGCCGCCTTGCGTCACGGCAAGCTGGCCGCTGGCGGCCAGCTTGAAAAGCTCCGACAGGCTGGCCCTGAGGCCATCGGCAGAGAGCAGCGGCAGCAGGGCAAAACCTCGCAGGGACTGGTTCCGGGTGATCATCGCTTCCAGGTACGAGGCGCTGATCGCGTATCTGCCCAGGGCTGCAAAGACCAGCTCTCCGCAAGGTGCCAGAGCATTGAGCGACGCCGCCGTCATCGAGCCGCCGACAATGTCGTAGATGATATCGACGCCAGCGCCGCCTGCCGCTTCCCGCACACGCATGGGCCAATCCGCCGTGCTGTAGTCCACCGCGGCATCGGCCTCAAGCGACAGGGCAAGATCGAGCTTGGCCCTGCTGCCGGCGGCCGCGATCACGGTGCTGGCGCCCTGGCGTTTGGCGAGTTGGACCAGCAGAGAGCCGACTCCGCCCGCGGCAGCGGTGACCAGCACCGACTTGCCGGCGGGCGGGCTTTGCCGCAGCAGATGAAAAGCCGTCAGTCCCTGCACCATCAAGGCCGTCGCGTCTTCGAATGAGAGCGCGTCGGGCAAAGGCACGGCCAGCTTTGCGTCGATCGTCACATAGTCGGCATAGCCGCCAAACGGGCGTTTCGAAGCGAATAGCGGCGCCGACCCCTTGACCAAGCGCCTCCACTGTGCCGGCAGCCTCGACGCCGAGAACCATCGGCAATTGCGGCGTCATCGCATAGCGATCCCCGCGCATCAACACCTCGAAGAAATTCACGCCGGCCGCATGAACACGGATCAGCACCTCGCCTGCTTGCGGCTCCGGCTTCGGCATCTCGACGATGTCGAGGACGTCGGGACCGCCGAAACGGTTCAGTTGAATGGCTCTCATGGCATGCACCCATCGCTATGGCATCGGCTGCTGTTTGCCACTATCTGCCTGATCGCGACCACACACTCATTTGTCCCCTGCTGACCAGGAGGTGACCATGGCCATGCCGACCAAAACGGGGCCGACCAAAACGGGGCCGACCAAAAGGCTGCTCAAGAGACTGCCTCTGCTGCCGGCGGAACGCGCGCTGAAAGTGATCTCGGGCCGATGGAAGGCTGTCATTCTCTACCATCTCTTCGACGGCCCCCGGCGGCTGTCGGCGCTGAAGACGCTGGTGCCTGATATCACCCAGAAAGTGCTGATCCAGCAGCTTCGCGAAATGGAGGAACACGGCCTTGTCAGACGCGAGATCTTTGCCGAGATCCCCTCACGCGTCGAATATTCGGCGACGCGCCTCGGCCTCAGCCTCGAGCCTATCCTTCTGGCGCTCTGTGAGTGGGGCCAGCACCATGCGGATGAGTTGAACGAGATGGACCGCCTCGCCGACTGTATCATCAGGCCTCGGCAGGCGCGGCAGCCAGCCATCGCCTGAATCAAAAGGGGCGACGCAAGCGCCGCCCCGGGAATCCTTGGGAGGATTGTTGTGGTCTGCGGTTCAGGCCGCCTTGACTTCCTCGGCCACCGCGTCGGCCTGGCGCGCCGCCTTCAGCACTTTGGCCCACCAGGCAACGTCGTTGACCAGCGCGGTCGCCGCCTGGTTCAGGTGCTCGAGCTCCTCGAGCTTCTTTTCACCTTGCCGGACGGCAAGGAAATCGCCCCACGCAATATGGACTGCCGACTTGACCGGCGCCATCTGCAGCTCGACCGCATGCAGCCTCAGCTGCTCGACGGCACGCGCGCCGCCGACGCTGCCATAGCCGACGAAGCCGGCCGGCTTCTTGTTCCATTCATTGGCGGCGTAGTCGATCGCGTTCTTCAGCACGGCGGTCGGGCCATGGTTGTATTCGGCGGCGGTGAAGATGAAGCCATCGAATTCGGCGACCTTCTTCTGCCAGCGCTTTGCCACTTCATTCTGCGACGGCGCCCAGGCGGACGAAGCGACCTCGTCGAAGAACGGCAGTGGGAAGTCGCGCAGGTCGACCACTTCCACGTCGATGTCGGCATGCGACTTGGCGATCTTGGCGATCCACTGGGTCGGAACGTCGGCGAAGCGTGCGGCGCGGGTCGAACCGACGACAATGGCGATTTTGGGTTTGGACATAGAGGGGCTCTCCTTCAGGCGAATTTCTGGTATCGTTTAGATACCTGAGCTATATGAGTGACTGCGCCGACGAGGCGCAAGGAGGCACCTTTTTGATACCAAGGCACCCGCACCGCACCGAGGACTGCCGCGCCATCTCGGAAATCCTGCAGCGCGTCGGCGACAAATGGACCGTGCTCGTCGTCGGCAAGCTCGGTGACGGGCCGCTGCGCTTCAACGAATTGCGCAGCGCCGTCGGCGGCATTTCGCAAAAAATGCTGACCACCACGTTGCGCGGGCTGGAGCGCGACGGCTTCGTCACCCGGACCGTGTTTCCGACCATTCCGCCACGCGTCGACTATGAGTTGACCGACCTTGGCTACGAGCTGCTTGTGCCGGTCGGCGCGCTCGGCGAATGGGCGCGCAAGAACACCGAGCGGGTCAAGGCCGCTCGCGCGAGGTTCGATGGGATACATGCCTGAAACTCTTGCGCCGCAAGGGTTCACAGCAGCGAGCCGCTTGTCTCGCCGTCCCTTCTCCCCTTGTGGGAGAAGGTGGATCGGCGCGCAGCGCCGAGACGGATGAGGGGTGTTGGACGGAGTGCCGTCGGTGCCAAGCTGGAACACCCCTCATCCGACCGCGCTTCGCGCGGCCACCTTCTCCCACAAGGGGAGAAGGGAAGTCAGCTTTCCGCCGGAACGGCCTTCGGCTTGCCTTCGCCGTCCAGCGCCACCATGACGAAGTCGGCGTGGGTGACCTTTTCCATCAGGTCGGAGAGGTAGCGCTGCGCCCATGCCTCGACCTTGAGCGTCATCGAGGTGCGGCCGACGCGCTCGACATGCGTATAGATGCACAGCGTGTCGCCGATCTTCATCGCCTTGGCGAACGACATTTCCTTCACCGCCGCCGTCACCACGCGGCCCTTGGCGCGCTCGGCGGCGCGGATGCCGCAGGCCAGATCCATCTGCGCCATCACCCAGCCGCCAAAAATGTCGCCCGCCGCATTGGCGTCCGAAGGCATGGCCAAGGTCCTCAGCGTCAGATCGCCAATCGGCCGCCCGTCCGCGTAATGCACCATGCGCCAAATCCCCTCGATATCGATCTTCTCCCGTATCGGGATGGCACCGATGCGTCAACGCGCACTGCCAGGTGCTAGACTGCGCGCAACGAGTTGAGAAAGGCAGCTGATATGAAACTTACCTCTCGCCCTCTGACATCAGATCTGTGGCCCGCGCTCGAGGAGCTGTTCGGTGAGAGCGCCGCCTGCAGTCGCTGTTGGTGTATGTACGGTCGTATCGGCAGTTCTTATCGAAAGCGATCAGGCGAGGAAAACAAGGCTGCGTTCCGACAAGCCGTCGAGCATGGTCCCTCCCCAGGCGTGCTTGCTTTCGACGGCGGTACTGCTGTCGGCTGGTGCCGGGTGACACCCCGCGATGCCGTGCCCTGGCTCGATCGGCTGTGGCAGTTGAAGCGGGTGGATGATGCGCCGGTCTGGTCCTTGTCCTGCCTCTACGTGCGAAAAGCATACCGCCGGCAAGGCATCACGTCTCACCTGATCGCAGCGGCGCTGCAAGCTGCAAGGCGCGCAAACGCCCCTGCACTTGAAGCCTATCCTTTTGATGCAAGCGTATCGCCGAGCGCTTCCGGCAGCGGATACGCTTCCACCTTCGCTCGCGCCGGGTTCAGGGTCGTCGCTCGCAGGATGCCAACCCGCCCGATCATGCGTTATGATTTCCAGCAAAATGCTGATGATGGCGTGTAATGCTGGACCGCTTGGCGACGCGGCAAAGGCCGCTTCGGGCAGGACACCAAATGCAAACGAAGTGCCGGTCGCTTTTTTCACAGGCGATGCCGGAAGTTCCGGTGATCGCGGCGGCTTGCGGCGTCTAGGTTGAGCGAGAATTCGGAGCCGGCCGCAGCCATCATGCAGACCTATGATTTCATCATCGTTGGCTCCGGCTCGGCCGGCTCGGTCGTGGCCGAAAGACTGTCGGCTTCCGGCCGCTTCTCGGTTCTGGTGCTCGAGGCCGGCGGCAGCGACCGGCGTTTCTACGTCCAGATGCCGCTCGGCTACGGCAAGACCTTCTTCGATCCGGCGGTCAACTGGAACTACAAGACCGAGCCGGACCCCGGCCTCGCCGGCAATGTCGACCACTGGCCGCGCGGCAGGCTGCTCGGCGGCTCGAGCTCGATCAACGCCATGGTCTGGATCCGCGGCGCGCGCGAGGATTTCGACGCTTGGGCAGCGGCCGGCAATCCCGGCTGGGCCTTCGATAACCTGCTGCCCGTCTTCAAGGCGCTGGAGGACAATCAGGCCGGCGCCGATCAATGGCGCGGGGTTGGCGGTCCGCTGCATATCACCGACTGCTCGACCGCAGTCCATCCGCTGACCAAGCGCTATCTGGCGGCCGCCAGTCAGGCCGGCCTGCCGTTCAACCCGGATTTCAACGGCGCCTCCCAGGAGGGCGCCGGCATCTATCAGATCACCACCAAAAACGGCCGCCGCATGTCGGCCGCCCGCGCCTTCCTGCGCCCGGCGATGAAGCGCAAAAACCTCCGCGTCGAGATCAATGCGCTGGCGACCAGGATCCTGTTCGAGGGCAAACGCGCCGTTGGCATCGAGTATCTCCAAAATGGTGAGACGAAAACCGCCCGCGCCGGCCGCGAGGTCATCCTGTCGGGCGGCTCGATCAATTCGCCGCAATTGCTGCAGCTTTCCGGGGTCGGCCCGTCGGCCCTGCTCGGCGCTCTCGGCATTGCCGTCGTCCACGCCAACGAGAATGTCGGGGCGAACCTGCAGGACCATGTCGGCATCAACTACACCTTCAGGGGCAGGCTGCCGACGCTCAACCAGATCCTGCGCCCGTGGTGGGGCAAGCTCATGGTCGGCATGCAATACATGCTGATGCGCTCCGGCCCGCTGTCGCTGTCGATGAACAATGCCGGCGGCTTCTTCCGCACCGATCCGGCGACGGCACGGCCCAACATGCAGCTCTATTTCCAGGCATTCTCGACCGTCATTCCGAAGAGCGGCGAGCGCCCGATCCTGACGCCCGATCCGTGGCCGGGCTTTTCCATCGGCCTGTCCAACTGCCGCCCGTCGAGCCGTGGCGAGATCATGATCCGCTCCGCCAATCCGCGCGACTATCCGAAGATCGTCGCCAACGCCTTCTCGACCGAGGCTGATGTCGCCGAGATGCTGGCGGCAGTGAAGTTCATCCGGAAGATCGCCGCCATGCCGGCAATGGCCGAGATCATCGAGGAAGAGGTGTTGCCTGGCCCGTCAATCACCTCGGACGCGGATCTCATCCAGGATTTCAGGAGGCGCTCGGGCACCGTCTACCACCCGGTCTCGACCTGCCGCATGGGGCCGGACGCTGCGCGCGCCGTCGTCGACCCGCGCCTGCGGGTTCACGGCCTCGAAGGCTTGCGGGTCATCGACGCCTCGATCTTTCCCGATAACATCACCGGCAACACCAACGCCGCCGCGATCATGACCGGATGGAAGGGCGCCGAACTGGTTCTGGAGGATCAAAAATGAAAATCACCGACGTAAAGACCTGGGTTGTCGGCAACCCGCCGCCCGGTATCGGCGGCAAGTATTTCATCTTCGTCAAGCTCACCACCGACGGCGGCGTCGTCGGCTATGGTGAGGCCTACAACGCCACCTTTTCCGCCCACGTCACCGCGAGGATGATCGAGGACATGGCCGAGCGCTATCTCATCGGCCGCGATCCGCACGACATCGAGAACTTCTTCCGCCGCGCCTATTCTTCGGGCTTCACCCAGCGCCCAGACGTGTCAGGCATGGGCTGTTTTTCGGCGCTCGAAATCGCCTGCTGGGACATCATCGGCAAGGAGGCCGGCAAGCCGGTCTACAAGCTGCTCGGCGGTCAGGTGAACGAAACGCTTCGTTCCTATACATATCTCTATCCGCACAGCGGCAGCGTCCATTCGGAAGATGCGCGCGGCAAGAACGTCTACAACGACCCCGACCTGGCGGCGGAATGCGCGCTCGAATATGTCGAGCAGGGTTTTAATGCCGTCAAGCTCGATCCGGCCGGCCCCTACACTGCCTTTGACGGTCACCAGCCGCGTCTCGTCGACATCGATCTCTCCGCCCGCATGATCAAGGCGATCCGCGAGGCGGTCGGCACAAGGGCCGACATCCTGTTCGGCACGCATGGCCAGTTCACCGCATCGGGCGCGCTGCGCATGGCCCGCGCCATCGAACCCTACGACCCGCTGTGGTTCGAGGAGCCGGTGCCGCCCGATATGCCTGAGGTAATGGCCGAGGTGGCGCGCGGCACGTCGATCCCCATCGCCACCGGCGAACGGCTGACGACCAAGTTCGAATTCGCCCGTGTCATCGAGAACCGCGCCGCGACCATTTTGCAGCCGGACCTCGGCCGCTCCGGCGGCATTCTCGAAACCAAGAAGATCGCCGCCATGGCCGAGGCCTATCACATCCAGATCGCCCCGCACTGCTATTGCGGGCCGATCGTCGGTGCGGCCAACATCCAGCTTGCCGTGACCCTGCCCAACTTCCTCATCCTGGAATCGCTGAAGCAGTGGGACGGTTTTCACGA
Source organism: Mesorhizobium sp. WSM4845 (assembly GCF_055811455.1). Classification (NCBI taxonomy): domain Bacteria; kingdom Pseudomonadati; phylum Pseudomonadota; class Alphaproteobacteria; order Hyphomicrobiales; family Phyllobacteriaceae; genus Mesorhizobium; species Mesorhizobium sp. WSM4845. Next base: position 244,035 of record NZ_JBVVQA010000002.1, on the reverse strand, counting down.
AAAACTGCTGAAGAAGAAGATCGAGTGGCAGGACGGCAACGTCATTCCGTCGAAGGAGCCGGGCCTTGGCGTCGAGCTCGACGAAGCCGTCTGCGAAGCGCATCCCTGGACCGGCACGGAGCTGCATCTGCAGATGATGCAGACGCCGTTGACGCCGTGAGCGCGCAAGAGCTGCGACCGGGTTTCCCGGCCAGGCTCAAGCTCTGCCGTCAGGTAATTGTCAAGCGATTCCAGCATGTTGTCCTGATCGCCTAAATCACGATCGAAGCGACCGGAACCGAGGTCTCAACAGCTTGATTCAATACCTCAGCGTCAGCGCGCCGGGCAGGATCTCGAAGGTCGCCGGTATGCGCCCCGGCGACTCGCCGTCTATGTCGACCAGCGCGCCGTTCTTTTGCACATCGCCGAGCGGTTCGACAACGACTTTCCTGCCGCGCAAAATGGTGATTGCCGGATGGTTGCGATGCCGGCCGCCATAGATCAGACGGAGATCCCAGATCAGCTTCAGCTTGCCAGCCGCGCGCAGGATGACGATGTCGAACTGGCCGTCGTCCAGTTCGGCATCCGGCGCGATCATCATGCCGGCGCCGAAGAATTTTCCGTTGGCCACCGCCACCAGCGCGACGCGCGCCTCGACCGGGACGCCGTCGTCGACGGTGATCACGACGTCCTGGAACCGGTAGCGCATGAATTCCCACACGGTGCGCCAGTAGAACAGCGCCTTGGCCGACACATTGCCCTTGCGCTTGTCGGCGTTGACCGCGCGGTCGGTGGCGCCCGACAGCCCGAGGCTGGCGATGTTGATGAAATGGCGGCTGGCCAGGGCGCCATGGTCGTCGACATAGGAGATGCGGCCGGCATCGACCCGGCGGGCCTTGGCCTCGGCGATGCGCTTCAGCGTCAGGTCGACCTCGTCCGAAAGACCGAGCCCGCGGGCGAAATCGATGCCGGCGCCGCAAGGCAGCAGGCCGAGCTCGGCCGTCCGGCCGCTTTCCGCAAACGCCTGCAGCAGCCCGTCGGCGACTTCGCTGGCGGTGCCGTCGCCGCCCGCCGCGATCACCAGGTCGAAGCCGCTGGCGGCAAGGACCAGCGCCAGCCGTTCGGCGTCGCCGGTCGCCTGCGTCTCGCGCAGCTCGAAATCGCCGAAATGTTTCCTGAGCGAAGCGCTGACCTCCGGCCAATGCCGCTTGAGCCAGCCGCCGCCGGCAATCGGATTGAGAACCACCCCGACCTTCAAGAATGCCTCCCATAGGTCAGCAACGACACTGCTGTCCTAAAATCCTTCGCCGGCATTGACGCCCGCGCCGCAGTGTGGGGCAAGGGCAGAATCCTGCAGCTCGCCGCAGGATGGGCGTGTCCCGCCCCGCATCTCGGCAAAATAAACGCGCCGATGCAGGCCTTGGTCCCCGATAATCCCGCAATCCACAGGCTCGCAGCCATTTCGCCAAACGCTTACCCGGCGTACATTAAACCCATCTCAGGCGGCTACCGATTGCCAAGTCGAAAGGCAAAGCGAAACGGCAGATTTCCTGAGGCCCGTACGGCCCCGAACGCAGGCTTGCCTGTTTTGAGGACCGAGACTACGGGGCCGCGGAAAGCGTGCGAACGCCTACGGCGGACCGATGCTGCCATGAAGGACGGCAAAAACCTTCGATGGCGCGCTGGACGAAGCTTGCAAGGGTGGAGACTGGCGAGGTCCCGAACGGACGCTGCCCTCGGGCGGTGGCTGGCAGGACCGTCAACATCAAGGCCGGCATGGCGCGACGTCTTTACGGAAGTTGCTGCCGCGACCGTGTCCTGATCTGACAGGGAGGCGCTGGGAGAAATCCCGGCGCCGACTGTTTTTTGGGCTTCTTTCGCGATTTGACTGCCTGTCTCACGCGGTTCGACCGGAGCGAAGCTTCCTGGTGTTGATTCAGAAGCTGACAGCAGACCTCTAGTTCGAACACCTAGCTGTCGGCGAACTGGCGGCCAAGATACTCAGGGCTAACCCGCCGCCGCGTCCGTTGCGCCGATCTTGCGCACCAGCGCCGCCGTCGCCAGCATCGCCCCGATGTCGGCGATGATAGGCGCGACATGCTTGGCGTAGTCGAGCGCCACCGAGATATCAGGCAGCTCGAAAAAATTCCTCGTCTGCGGCAGGAGTAAAAAGCCGTCGCTGCCATTGAGCGCGACCCGCGCCGGATCATCAGGCCATGTCTCCTTGAGCCATGTCAGTGCCTGCGCCAGCCGGCCGCTCACCAGCGGGTGCGCCGCTTCGACATTGTCGGTGCGGAAGTCGTAGGCAGCATCGAGCTCGGGCACCCCGCATGACAATTCCTGCATCTTGCTGGCGAACATGCCGCGGAAAAACCCGGCGGCCATGTCAGTCCGGCGGGCGGCCACCAATATGCCGGGGAACGGCACCATGGTCTCGAAGGCAACGACGATCCCCTTGAATGCTATCGTGCCGCCGGTGCCTTGCCGGAGATCGGCTTCATAAAGCTCGAACGGAAATCCCTCGTAGCGGCCGGAGACGATGTCGTCGAAGCGCTTGGTGTTGAATGTGCCGATCGTCTCGCGCGGCAGCCGGTCGAACGAATTCGGCGTCACCTCATGCTGGTAGCGCAGGTCCCTGATGAAGCCGAAGATGATCGGCAGCAGTGTCTTGCGGTGCTGCAACCTGCTCGTCGGCTTGATCGCCTGGAAATAGAGCAGGATCGCCGCCACCAACCCGACGACATAGAGCAACACATGCGGCGTCGAGAGCCATTGCTCGTAGGGATCGGCGATCCTGTTGAAAAGCCAGGCGACAAGCGCCACGAACACCAGCACCAGTCCGATGAACAGCGGCACCCGCCAGCGGACTTGCCGGTAGGCCGAAGCCCTTTCGGCCTCGTAGGCCGCCAGATTGCTCTTGATGCCGGCGATGTCAGCTTCGTCAGGCATGAAATCCGCTGTTTCCATCGCCATCCCACCGTCGAAATGATCGAACACCCAGCTTGGACAATAGCCGATTTTGCGGAAAGTCGCGCGACTACAGCGTTGGGATGGTGGTGAGCCCACACGATTTATCCGAGCCATCAGTCAACTGTGGCCATCAATTCCCGTTACCAAAAACCGCAACGAAACGGTTCGTAACGTTTTGCCTTAATACGCCCTCCAGCGCCTCGACGGGAACCAGATGCTCATGGTCGCCGGCGCGCAGCCGCATGAAGGGATGCAGCCGGTAGGCGGCAATGGCGCCACGCGTGCCGGCGTCGGCGCTGATATCGACGGTCAGGATGCTACCGATGCGGCCGGGCCATGGCTGCCGCGCCAAGGCGGTGCCGAGGAAATCGCCGAGCCCATAGGCGACGAGCGCCTTGCCGATCCGCTCCACCGGCTGCACGACATGGGCATGATGGCCAGCGATCAGCCCGACGCCCTGCGTGGCCAAACGCCGGGCCAGCGCCCTCGTTTCAGCCTGTGGAAAATGCCGGAATTCCCAATCCCAATGTGGCACGGCACAGGTGAGGTCGACGGCGGCGCGGCGCGGCCATCGTGCCGGCTCGCCTTGCGTCGACACACGGCCGGCGAACGCCGCCGCGCCGGCGTTGCGCCACAGCGTGAAGGCGGCAAAGCCTATTGTCAGCGGCCCGACTGCGACGCGTTCGACCGGACCGGCGGCCGCGGTACCGATGCTGCGGATGCCAAGCCGTTCCAGCGCTGCCACGGTCTCGTCAAAACCCTCGACGCCCTGGTCGAGCACATGGTTGTTGGCGAGCGACAGCACCAGCCTATCGCGCGAGACGCCGACGGCGGCCAGCGCCTCGGCAAGAAACCGCTCGGTCATGGCATGACGGGTGCCAAGCTTCGTGCCCATCGCCGCGCTCGGTCGCTCCACCACCGGGCTTTCGCAATTGCCGATCACCAGATCGGCGGAGCCGAGCAGCGTGGCGATCGCCGGGTCGCATTGCGGCGCGCTGCGATTGGCCACCGCCGAGATATCGCCGACAAAGGCGAACCGCACCGTCCGCGCCGGTGGCGGCTCGATCATGATTCCTGCCGCTGGCGCAAAGCCTTGGCGATCGCCGCTGAGCGAAGGCTTCAAGAAGCGTGGCAGCCAGGACAGTTTGTAGGAAAGCGGATAATTCGACACGCGCAGCCTGCACCGGGATGAATGGCCACGGTAGACGATGCGCCCGATATAGCGAAGCGCCTCCGTTCGCAATCGTGCGGCCAGATGCCCCGCAGTAGGCGCAACACACAAGATGCGTATATGGTTGCCGCCGAACGGCATACCGGAGGACCAAGATGACGCGATTTCCGAGCCTGCTGGCATCCGCCCTTCTTCTGCTGCTGCCGGCTGCTTCCGCCGGTGCCGCGGCCCGCGAACCGGCCGCCCTGTTCGAGGCAAAAACCGTGGCCGACCGCGACAGCACGCTTGCCGCGCTGGAAGCCGCTGCGCCCACTGATCCTGCGTCGGCCTACGCCGCCGGCGCCGGCCAATTCTTTTCCGCGCTGGAGATCCTGGCCGGCGGCCTGCACCGCCACGGTTTCGAAAGCCCGCAATCCTTCATGCTGCCGCTGATGCGGCTGCCGGTGCCGGACAATTCCAATCCCGAGCCGCTGACCTACGACGGCTTCCGCGCCATCCTGGTCGCCTTCCGCGATCGGCTGGAAAAGTCCGCCGCCACACTTGGATCCGTGCCTGCCGATGCCGACATCGGCATCGAGGTCGACCTCACCCGTCTCGGCATCGACCTCGACGAGGACGGCCAGATCGCGCTGGACGAAAGTGCCGCCGCAATTATGGCGTCCCTGTCACGCGGCGGTGCGCCAGACCCGGCCGCACCCGCCCTCACCTTCCGCTTCGACCGCTCCGACGGCTATTGGCTGCAGGGCTATGCCGAATTCCTGATGGCGTAGGCGGATTTCTGGCTGGCGCATGACTTCAGCAACGCCTTCGACGGCTCGTTCCACATGCTGTTTCCGCGCGCAAAACTGCCGCTGCAGGACACGCTCGTGCCGCCGGACGGCGGCATGAGCGGCGGCATGTTGTCGGCCGAGTGGCGCATCGCAGACTTCATCTCGCTGGTTCATCTGGTCAATTGGCCGGTGGTCGAGCCGGAGCGCCGCCAGGCGGCGCGCCGCCACCTCATGGAAATGATCCGGCTGTCCCGCGAAGACTGGAAGGCGATCCGCGCCGAGACCGACAACGACCGTGAATGGCTGCCCGGCCCGCAACAGAAAGGCGCCAGCCCGCTCACCGGCCTGGAGGTCGGCGAGGAGCAGGTCCAGGCCTGGCACGCCGCGCTTGATATGGCCGAGGACCTGCTCGAAGGCCGCACCTTGCTGCCGCATTTCCGCTTCGCCGACAAAGGCATCAACATGAAGCGCTTCTTCGACGAGCCAAAGCCCTTCGACCTGGTGCTGTCGATCACCGGCCCGGCCATCGCGCCCTATCTCGAGAGCGGAAAGATCCTAACCAGCGAAGAGTTCGACCAGATCCGGCGCCAGTTCGGCGGCGCCGGGTTTTTGACCTTTGCGCTGTGGTTCAACTGAGGGCGTTTCGACATCGCTCCTGACACCCTTGTGTCAGCAGCCTGGTTTCGTCTCGAACCGCGCGCCACTCCGCTCTTTCCATTTTGGCCGATACCTCCCATATTTGGGGCATGGCCAAACTTCCTGACAAAAAGACGCCGCCGCCGGCGCGTGACGATCGTGCTTCGCCGCCCAAGCGGCGCAGCCCGTTGACCGATTTCCTCGATGCGTCCGAGCCGCTGCACAAGCGCGGTTTTGCCGAGGCGCCGCAGGCTGAATTGTCAGGCACGCCGCTGACCGGCTCGATCGCCGATTGGGCCGAGCAGATCGAGCAGGAGGCCGAAAAGGAAGGGCGCCAAGTCTCCCCCCTTGAGGGGGAGATGTCGCCGAAGGCGACAGAGGGGGTCGGCAAAGGAAGCGCCCAACATAAGGCATCGTCGAGCCCGGCCGCACCGACCCCACCCGGCGGCTCCGCCGCCACCCTCCCCTCAAGGGGGAGGGAAGTCGCCAAGGCGAAAAAGATCCCCGAACGCTCCTCCTCTCCGGGCCGCACGGCGCGAGGCACCTCGATGGGCGGCGCGGCGTCTGCCAGGGAGCGCACTGCGGCTGGCCTCAATCCTGTCGCCGGCCTCGATGTTTCGCTGGAGGAAGCCGAGACCATGGCCTCCGGCGGCGTCACCGCCACCGTTGCGGCGCTGTCGGCGCTGATCGAATCCGGCAACCCGCTGCACAAGGACGGCGTGCTGTGGACACCGCACCGCCCGGCCCGGCCCGAAAAATCCGAAGGCGGCATCGCCATCAAGATGGTGTCGGATTTCGAGCCGGCCGGCGACCAGCCGACGGCGATCAAGGATCTTGTCGAAGGCGTCAACGACAACGACCGCACCCAGGTGCTGCTCGGCGTCACCGGCTCGGGAAAAACCTTCACCATGGCCAAGGTGATCGAGGAGACGCAGCGCCCTGCCTTGATCCTCGCCCCCAACAAGACGCTGGCCGCGCAGCTTTATTCCGAGTTCAAGAAATTCTTTCCGGAAAACGCCGTCGAGTATTTCGTCTCCTACTACGACTACTACCAGCCGGAAGCCTATGTGCCGCGGACGGATACCTTTATCGAAAAGGAATCGTCGATCAACGAGCAGATCGACCGCATGCGCCATTCGGCGACGCGCTCGCTGCTGGAGCGCGACGATGTCATCATCGTCGCCTCGGTGTCCTGCATCTACGGTATCGGCTCGGTCGAGACCTACACGGCGATGACCTTCCAGATGCAGATCGGCGACCGGCTCGACCAGCGCGCGCTGCTCGCCGATCTCGTCGCCCAGCAGTACAAGCGGCAGGACATCAACTTCGTCCGCGGCTCGTTCCGCGTGCGCGGCGACACGATCGAGATTTTTCCGGCCCACCTTGAGGACCGCGCCTGGCGCATTTCGCTGTTCGGCGACGAGATCGAGGCGATCACCGAATTCGACCCGCTGACCGGCCAGAAGACCGGCGAATTGAAGAGCGTCAAGATCTATGCCAATTCGCACTATGTGACGCCGCGCCCGACACTGAACCAGGCCATCAAGTCGATCAAGGAAGAGCTCAAGCAGCGGCTGGTGGAACTCGAACGGGCAGGACGCCTGCTCGAGGCGCAGCGGCTGGAGCAGCGCTGCCGATTCGACCTCGAGATGCTGGAAGCCACCGGCTCCTGCGCCGGCATCGAGAACTATTCGCGCTATCTCACCGGCCGCCATCCGGGCGATCCGCCGCCGACCCTGTTCGAGTACATCCCCGACAATGCGCTGGTCTTCATTGACGAAAGCCACGTCACCGTGCCGCAGATCGGCGGCATGTATCGCGGCGACTTTCGCCGCAAGGCGACGCTGGCCGAGTACGGTTTCCGTCTGCCGTCCTGCATGGATAACCGGCCGCTGCGCTTCGAGGAGTGGGACGCCATGCGCCCACTTTCGGTCGCGGTTTCGGCGACGCCCGGCGCCTGGGAGATGGAGCAGTCCGGCGGCGTCTTTGCCGAGCAGGTCATCCGCCCGACCGGCCTGATCGACCCGCCGGTCGAGGTGCGCCCGGCCAAGACCCAGGTCGACGACGTCGTCGGCGAAATCCGCGAAACGACAAAAGCCGGCTACCGCACGCTGGTCACCGTGCTGACCAAGCGCATGGCCGAGGACCTGACCGAATATCTGCACGAGCAGGGCATTCGCGTCCGCTACATGCACTCCGACATCGACACGCTGGAGCGCATCGAGATCCTGCGCGACCTGCGCCTCGGCGCCTTCGACGTGCTGGTCGGCATCAATCTTTTGCGCGAAGGCCTCGACATCCCCGAATGCGGCTTCGTCGCCATTCTCGATGCCGACAAGGAGGGTTTTTTGCGCTCCGAAACCTCGCTGATTCAGACCATCGGCCGCGCCGCGCGCAATGTCGACGGCAAGGTCATCCTCTACGCCGACCAGGTCACCGGCTCGATGGAGCGGGCGATGGCCGAGACCAACCGCCGTCGCGAAAAGCAGATGGAGTGGAACGCGGCCAATGGCATCACGCCGGAATCGGTCAAGTCGCGCATCTCCGACATCCTGGACTCGGTCTACGAGAAGGACCACGTCCGCGCCGACATCTCGCAGTTCACCGACAGCGCCGGCGCGATGATGGGCAACAATCTGAAAGCCCATCTCGACGCGATGGACAAGCAGATGCGCGACGCAGCCGCCAATCTCGATTTCGAGAAGGCGGCCCGCATCCGCGACGAGATCAAGCGGCTGCGCGAGATGGAACTGTCCATCTCCGACGATCCGCTGGCCAAATATGCCGACATGGAAAGCCCGGTTTCGGGCCGCGAAAAGGGCAAGCACAACAAGGGCCGCGCCATCCACCGCACGGTGGATGACGACGGCAAGGGGCTGTTCCGCAAGCCCGCGCTCGACGAGATGGGCGCCGACGGGGCCGTGCCGGTCAAGAAGCCGCTATTCGCCAAGCCTTCGCTCGATGCGATGGGTCCGGGCACCGACATGCCGACGCCCGCCGGGGCGGTGTCACGCTCGCTGTTCAAGAAACAGTCGGCCGAAGAGGCGCACGGCTCCGATTTCGGCATCCCCGGCGAGCCGACCAAGCCGCTGTTCAAGAAGAACTCGCTCGATGAAATGACGGTGCGACGGACTGAAAAGCCAGTTGAGGGCAAAGTGCCGGCCAAGCCACAGCCGATCTCCCGCCAAACGGGCGCGGAGGAACGCGACGATTCGGCCAAACCAGTTATCCGCCAGCGCGCTGGCATCGGCTCTTACGAGGATCCGGCCGATGCCCGCCGTGAAAAGCGCCGACCCGGCAAGACCGGCCGGCCGGGACGGTAGCGTTCCTTCGCACCCCCCTCTGTCCTGCCGGACATCTCCCCCACAAGGGGGGAGATTAGCAACTTCAGCGCTTAGCTCACTTTTACACGCCCCCTTGCCATCGGCCCCTCCCCTGGTGTAGCCAGTTCTACAACTCGAACGTCTTGAAAGGAGGGCTGCGTGTTGTTTTCCCACCACCGTCAGCGCGGCCCTGCCCCTGCCCTGCGAGCTTGCTTGCAGGGCTGACCAGAGACGGTCCGGGTTCTCCCGCTTCGATTTTCTTGGTCTGCCCTTCGTGGTGCCGCAACGCCGAGCCTGCTGGCCTGCCTGCGCACCGTCAAAGTGCATCGAACCGGACCTTTATTCCGGGCAGACCAGAGAAACCAACATGGCCCTGATCAGCCTCAAGTCCCTCGGCGTCACCATGAGTGCGCCGCTCTTCTCCAACCTTGATCTCAGCATCGGCACCGGCGACCGGCTCGGCATCGTCGCCGCCAACGGCCGCGGCAAGTCCACCTTGCTGAAATGCCTGACCGGCGAGGTGGAGCCAACAGCAGGCGACATCACCCGCACGCGCGGCCTGCGCGTCGGCTATGTCGAGCAAGCCGTTCCCGCAGCACTGGCCGAGCATGGCTTTCAGCAGATGGTGGCCGACGCCTTGCCGGCCGAGCAGGCCGAAAGCGAGCAATGGCGCGTCGATGTCGTTCTCGATTCACTCGACGTGCCGCAGCCGATGCGCGAGCGGCCGATGCGGGCCTTGAGCGGCGGCTGGCAAAGGCTGGCGCTGATCGCACGCGTCTGGGTCACCGATCCCGATGTCCTGCTTCTCGACGAGCCGACCAACCATCTCGACCTCGCCAAGATCAGCCAGCTCGAAACCTGGCTGAACGCACTGCCGCGCGAGGCGCCGGTGGTGATCGCCAGCCACGATCGGGCGTTCCTCGACGCAACGACCAACCGGACGCTGTTCCTGCGCCCCGAACAGTCGCCGGTATTTTCGTTGCCCTATTCGCGGGCACGCGATGCGTTGAGCGAAGTCGACGCCTCGACCGAGCGCAAGTTCCAGCGCGACATGAAGGTGGCGCAGCAATTGCGCCGGCAGGCGGCCAAGCTCAACAACATCGGCATCAATTCGGGCAGCGACCTTTTGACGGTCAAGACCAAGCAGCTCAACCAGCGCGCCCAGCGCCTCGAAGAGGTCGCAGCGCCGGCGCACCGCGAAAAATCGGCGGGCGCGATAAGGCTCGCCAATCGCGGCACCCATGCCAAGGTGCTGATCACGCTTGACGACGTGGCGGTCGAAACGCCTGACGGCACGCTGCTGTTCAGGACCGGCAAGCGCCACATCTGCCAGGGCGACCGCATCGTGCTGCTCGGCCGCAACGGCGTCGGCAAGTCGCGGCTGATCAGCCTGATCAGAAATGCCGTCGTCGAGCCAGAGAAGGCAACACAAGGCGTGAAGGTGACTCCGTCGACGGTGCTCGGCTACAGCGACCAGGCATTGTCGGGCATCAGCGGCGACGACACGCCGCTGGCGATGCTCTCGCGCAGATTCGACGTCGGCGAGCAGCGCGCCCGCTCGCTGCTGGCGGGCGCAGGCGTCGGCATCGACATGCAGGAGCGCAGGATCGGCGTGCTGTCGGGCGGACAGAAGGCGCGGCTGATGATGCTAGCGCTGAGGCTCGCCAATCCCAATTTCTACCTGCTCGACGAGCCGACCAACCATCTCGACATCGACGGCCAGGAAGCGCTGGAGGCAGAATTGCTCGGCCATCAGGCGAGTTGCGTGCTGGCATCGCACGACCGCTCCTTCATCAGGGCGATCGGCAACCGTTTCTGGCTGATCGAGAAGCGGCGGCTGGCCGAGATCGACAGCCCGGAAGACTTCTTCCGATCGGTGGCAGAAGCGGGCGGTTGAAGCTTTGCGGCAAAAAAATCCGACGCTCTGTCGGATCATGGCCGCGTGCCACGTCCTTGGGATGCCGACACGGTGATGCCGGCGCCAATCGAGGAGAGAGCATCATGTCCATTCTGTCATCCGTAGGTCGCATCGCGACCCGTTACTCGGCGGCTCGCGCCCGCTACCGCAGCGAGCGCGCCCTGCTTTCATTGCCGATCGAACTGCGCAAGGACATCGGCTGGCCGGAGATCGTCGTCGACGCGCAAAACAGCCGCCGGATTGCAATCTCCTTGTCCGAGGCAAGATGATAAGTTGAAGAGACCAACCGGCCGCAGCGGCGCCGTCATAAGCCTTGCGCGTCGCCCAGGGTCACTCCAACCGCCGACGGCCCGGCGCATCTGGTCCCGGCATTAAAAAAAGCATCTGACGTGTAGGATCGCCGCCGCTTCATTCGTCCTGTGGTCCGCAAGGTCAAACCAAACGCAGAGAGGAGCAAAAAGATGAACGACCAGCCCCAAACCCAGCCTAAAGCGAAAGTCCTCGGCGGATTGACGCCCTACCTTCAACTGGACGGCGCCTTCAAGGCTTCGGAATTCTATCAGAAGGCGTTCGGCGCCGAGCAGGTGTTCTTCTACCCGCCGGACGAGCAGGGCCGGACGATGCACATCCATCTCCACATCAACGGTTCGACCTTGATGATTTCCGACTTCTATCCCGAGCACGGAATGGCCCCGGTGAAGCCGCAGGGCTTCACCATGCAGCTGCATCTCGGCAGCGACGACATCGACGCCTGGTGGCAGCGCGCCATCGATGCCGGTTGCAAGGTCGGCACGCCGCTGCAGGTGATGTTCTGGGGCGATCGCTGGGGTCAGTTGACTGATCCCTTCGGCGTGGAGTGGGCGATGAACGCGCCAGTAAAGGCGGCGTAGCGCCACCGTTTCTTCCTTCTCCCCTTGTGGGAGAAGGTGGATCGGCGCGCAGCGCCGAGACGGATGAGGGGTGCTGGAAGAAACGAGACGTTGGTGTTTCCCTGGAACACCCCTCATCCGACCGAGCTTCGCTCGGCCACCTTCTCCCACAAGGGGAGAAGGAAAATCCAACAAGGAGAACCCACAATGTCCTATGTTGATGGTTTCGTTCTCGCCGTACCCAAGGCGAATCTCGATGCCTACAAGAAAATGGCGCAGCTGGGCGGCACCGTCTGGATGGAGCATGGCGCGCTCGCCTATGTCGAGTGCATTGGCGACGACGTGCCCTATGGCGAAATGACCTCGTTCCCGCGCGCCGTGCAGGCCAAGGACGACGAGATCGTCGTCTTCTCGTGGGTCGTCTATGAATCGCGGCAGAGCCGCGATGCGGTGATGGCCAAGGTCATGGCCGATGAGCGGCTGAAGTCCGACTGGTCGGCGATGCCGTTCGACGGCAAGCGCATGATCTTCGGCGGCTTTCAGCCCTTCATTGAGTTGTAGGCCCGCATTACGCCAGCCGGTCGAGCAGCGGCTTGAGCCGGTCGCCATAGCGCTTCCACAGATCGACCGAGCCCTGGTACATCGGCTGGCGCACCTGCGCCGCCGACGCCGTGCGGACCGGCCGATCGGTCTCGTGGAACGACAGCACTGCATCGTCCCATGGCAGGCCGAGATAGGCGATCAGCGCCCGCGTCTGCCCTTCCTGGTCGGCGACGAAATCCTCGTAGCGCACATCATGCACGACATCAGGCAGAACGGTGCGCCAATGCGCCATGATGTCGGTGTAGAGATTGTGGAAATCGGCAAGCTCGCCGAGGTCGTAGCCGTAGCGGTGGCTGTCGCCACGGAAATGCACCTTGTAGATCGACAGGCAGGTCGCCGCCGCGTCGCGGGCGCAATGGATGATCTTGGCCTTGGGCAGCATCAGATGAATGAAGCCGACCAAAAGGAAATTGCCGGGCATCTTGTCGGTGACATGCCGGAAACCCGGATAGCGGGCGTGCAGCAGGTCCAGATAGGCCTGGCCTGCCTCGGCAAAGGCTTTGTCGGGCAGGTCAGCGATCCCGCTGGGGAAACCTCCCTTCATACCAGGCGGAAACTGTTTTCCCACCGCCGTCTTCAATATGCCGAGCTCGCCCGCGCCATAGACCTGCGGATGGCTGGCGATGATCTGCTCGACCAGCGTGGTGCCGGAGCGCGGCATGCCGACGACGAAGATCGGCGTGTCGTCGGCAATCCCGCTCGGTCTGTGCTTGTCGAAGAAGGCCTTGTCGAACACCGCCTTCATCGTTTCGAATTCGGCGCGTGTCTTGTCCGCATCATAGTCGATGCCCATGCGGCGGATGGCATTGCCTTCGGCGAAATAATCGAAGGCACGGCCATAATCCTTGAGGTCGTCATTGGCCTTGCCGAGGCCGAACGAAAGCTGCATACGCGCCAGGCTGCCTTCCGGCGCCTTGGCGTGCTGCGCCTCCATCCCGGCAAGCTCGGCGTCGCGCTCCTGCTGGCGCTTGACCTGGGTGAGCATCAGCCAGGCCCTGGCCACGCCGGGATCGACCGCCAGCGCCTGCCGGAAATGCTCCGCTGCCTCTGCGAGGCTGCCCTTCTCCATCAGCCCGACGCCCAGACCGTGCAGCAGGTCGGCGTCCTTCGGCCGAATTGCCAATGCTTCGCGGAAGACGGCGAGCGCCTCGTCGAGCCGCCCAGCCTCCTGCAGCGTTTCGGCAAGCCCGATGCGGGCGCGGACATGGAACGGGTTGCGGCCGATGGTGCCGCGATAGATCTCCTCCGCGCCCTCGAACTGGCCGAGTTGCTTCAGCGAGGAGCCGAGATTGTCGCGCGCCGCGAGTTGCTCCGGCCGGATTGCCACCGCGCCACGGAAGAAATCGACGGCTGCACCGACACGGCCGAGGTCGCGCATCACCGTGCCGAGATTGTTGAGGAAATCTGGATTCTTGGGTTGCAGGCGCACCGACTGCTCGAGGAGATCAAGTCCTTCGGCGCTACGCCCGGTCTGGTGCAGCAGCAAACCGAGGAAATGTGCTGCCGCCGCATGATTGGCCTTTTGCGCCAGCACCTGCCGGTAGAGCATCTCGGCTTCCTGCCGGCGCCCCGCCTGATGCAATTGCAGTGCCTGCTGCACGCGCTGGTCGAGCCCCAGCGGCGGCTGTCCGCCTGAGCCGAAATTGCCGCCCGCGCCTGCCGGTCTTCTCGGATCTCTGTTGATGGGAAACCTGCCGTGTTTTGTCCGCCTGCCGCGATCTAGGCCATCGGCGCGGCAGGTTCAAGGGTTCTCAGGCCAGCTTGCCGGAAATCCTTGGTTCATGGCCCGGCCAGGTCAGATCAGGCGGTTGGTCTCCGCAACCTGTCTGGCCCGCCGCAGCGTGCCGTCGGTATCGGCGATCCTGCGCCTGGCTGCCTCGTCACTTCGTATCGTCAGCCGTGCCGACACGACTTTCGCAGGCCCGGCGATCTGCTTGACAATCGGCTTGATGGTTACGGTCGTACCATCAGGTGTTTTCACGGAAAACATGATTTTTCCTTTCAGATGTAAATAAAAATCGATGCCGGGATGAATTTTTCCGGCACAATCTCAAACAATTCTTGTGAAGTTTCCGGACCGTATCACCATTTCCCAAATAGCCCTAGAAAAGTAAATTTACGACGAGGTCGGCGACGGGCGGGAATCTTCTTGAATAAACCGCATTTTGGGATTAATGAATTGAGATCGTTTTTTGGGCCAAGCTTGGCATCTCGCGGCGTCAGAAGTTCTCGACCCGCCAAACTCATTCCAGATCGCCGATACCCAAATTGCCGATACCCAAATTGCCGAACAGGGACCCACGACCTTAAGTCCCGGTGCCGCGAAGCGGGCACCACCCTATCGGATCCAAGACGACACTTCGAGGCACGAGAATGTCTGGCCGAACTACCCATTCCATCGCGCATTTCGAGGCACCCTTCATGATTGGCGGCCTGGACGGACAATTGCCGGCCGGCGACTACGACATCGACCACGATGAGGAGCTTGTCGATGGCATCTCGTGGCTTGCCTGGCGCCGTGTCGCCACTTTCATCCATTTGCCGGCGAGAACGGTGAAAAGCCAGACCAGCCAATTGGTCGCCATCGACTTCGCCGAACTCGAAACCGCGCTGAGGCGCGACCAGGAGAATGCCGCATGATCCGCTTCCAGCAGAACGCGCGCCCGCGCACCGACACGCCTGCGCATCTTTTCGCGATCGGCCAGACCGTTCGCATGAAGAGCCGCACCGGCCTTGTCCAGAAGACCGCCGAGCTGTTCCAGATCAAAAGCAAGCTGCCGGTCAAGGACGGCTCGCCGCAATACCGCATCCGTAGCGACGAGGAGACCCATGAGCGGGTCACCACGGAAGACAATCTCGAAGTGGCCGACGATCCAAACAGCTAGCCATCCATCAACCGTCGCCACCATGTTCACCAATCACGAGGGACCAGGAAATGGCCAAGGGTCAACAGCGCAGCAACCGCGAGACACGCAAGCCCAAGAAGGACAAGACGGCGGCAAAACCGGTCTCCCCCTTCGGCTCGGCTGTGAAGCAGGCGGAAGCCGGTTTGAAACCGAAGTCCAAGGGCTAGCGGCGGACGGATGAGCAGCCCTGCATTCATCCAGCCATCGCGGGCCGGATTAAAGATCACGTAATTTCGAAGCCCTATAAGGTCCGCTGGAACCGGGCCCGATCACGGTTGGCTGCCTGGCGGGCCGCGCGCGAAATCGTCGCTCGCAGCCGAAGGCAGGGAGGCGCACATGGACAGGTCGCGCATCATCGTGACAGCGGTGGTGCTGGCCCTGCTCGGCGCGATAGTGCCCATCGCGGCGATGTTCCACTTTTCATGGGTCCTGGCGGTTCAAGAAGAACACGAGCGGCTGGAGCTGTTCGCCAACCGCGCGATCGCCAGGGCCAGCATATCCCTCATGGATGCAGCCGGCGCGTTGCGGGAGATCGACCGGTTCACCGGCGACCGCTGTTCGGTGGACCACATTGCCCGCATGCGGCGGCTCACCATCAACACGCGCTCGATCGAAGAAATGGGCTATTTCGAAAACGGCCTGCTCAAATGCACATCCTGGGGACCGACCGAGGGACGCGTTACGCAAGCCGCACCGGATTTCACCGCTGCAGACGGCGTTGCCGTCACTGCCCGGATACGGCCCCTGGCCAACCTGGACCATCCGCTGATGGCCCTGCAGTACAAGCGCCATAATGTCCTTATCGACCCCCTGCGCTTTGTCGACATCGTCGTCGATCCCGACGTTCAGCTTGCCCTGGCGACAAACACGGGCGTCCTGCTCAGCGCGCTGAACGGGCCTGATCCTGCCCGCATCGGCAAGATCATCGCCGACCCGGGCAAAGGCCTGGATGACGGTCATCTGTTTGCCGCGGTGCGCGGGACGGACTGGATCGCCGTCGCCACCGAACCGGAAAGCCAGATTGTCGACAGCGTGCGCAGGCGGCAATTGCTGTTGTTTCCCCTCGGCGCTTTCATCGCCGCTTTCATCATCGGCATGGTTGTCTGGCTGTCACGACGGCGGCTGTCGCCGCTTGGAGAATTACAGATTGCCGTGCGCAAGCACGAGTTTATCGTCCACTATCAGCCGATCGTCGCGCTCAGGACAGGCAATTGCGTGGGTGCCGAAGCGCTGGTGCGCTGGAGACGACCCGACGGCACGCTGGTCCGGCCCGATCTTTTCGTCCCGCTGGCCGAAGAGAGCGGCCTGATCGCGGCAATCACCGACCAGATCATCGCCCTTGTTGTTTTGGACCTGAAAAAACTTCTTATCGCCAATCGTTCGCTCCACATCGCGATCAATCTCAGCCCGGCCGACGTCAGAACGGCAAGGGTCCTTCCGGTCATCGAAAAGGCCCTGCAGCACACCGGAATTCAGCCTCGGCAGATCTGGCTGGAGGCGACGGAGCGCGGTTTCGTCGACGTCGATTCAGCGCGTTCGACCGTCATTCGCGCCCGCGAGCTTGGCCATGCGGTCGCAATCGACGACTTCGGCACAGGTTATTCGAGCCTGTCCCATCTCGAGGGCCTGCCGCTCGATGCGCTGAAGATCGATAAGTCGTTCATCGACACGATCGCTACGGATTCCGCCACCAGTTCCGTCACGCCGCATATCATCGACATGGCCAAGACGCTGAAGCTGAAGATCATTGCCGAGGGCGTGGAGACGCAGGCACAGGTCGACTACCTGATGGAACGCGATGTCGACTATGGTCAGGGTTGGTTGTTTGCCAAACCTATGCCCGCGGCCGAGTTCATCGCCTATTGCCGCAAGGCCAGGCCGCCGACGTAGAAGCAAGAGCCGCCAGCTGCCCTCGCGCGGCTGCGCCCAGTTGATGGATGAGCCTCCCCGCCCGGAGACGGGGAGGAAACCAGCCTCTCAGCAGGGACCGTCGTCGACGATGCGATAGTCGGCGGCGCGAGCCTCGCAGGCGTTGGGGAAGGTGCGCAACGCGCTGCCGCGGCGGGCGCAGACCGGGCGGTATTCGCGCGTGCAGAATGTCTGCTCTCCATCACCGCCACCGTCGCGGCACTGGCCGTCGCTGATGATGCGATATCCGGCCCGCTCGGCAAGGCAGGCATTGGCGAAGGTCTGGCGGTCGCCACCGCGCCGCGCGCAGACCGGATCATATTGTCTGGTGCAATATTGCGGCTCGGGCCGAGGCGGGCGGTAGCCCGGTCCGTCCTCCTCCACCACCACCGCGGTACAGGCTGCAAGAACTGCCGACAGCAACAGGATGGCAAAACCCTGTCGCGAGAAGATTGCCGCAGGAAATTTCATCACCAGACCTCCCTCTAGCCCCCGCTCGAATGCATGTCACCCAAAAGCATGCCCACGGGGCTCTGACCCGAGGGTGCGAAGCGGTTTGGGACAACGGCATGCGCAAAAGATGCAAAATGCGCCTACACGCCAAGCCGATCCTCGCCATTCCACCCGCCGAATGCAACCCCTGTTTGCAGGCTCCCAGCAGGCTGGACCATGCGTGGCCGGGCTATGGCCGATGACCACCGGGCGAGCACCCCCGCTTTGTCGATGCCATGTGTGCGAAGGCGTCCATGAGCGGCCGTTGGCGCTACCTTGCAACCACCGCGTTTCCGTGCGATAAATTTTGTGTTCGGGCATTTGCGACCCGGAGAGCGGAACGTTTTGGACGACCTTTCCCCGATACTGTGAATCTCTGACGGCCCCGTTTTTCGGCGGGGGGTTTTGACCATGCGCCAATGCATGACTGCCGAAGCAACCACCGGGACTTGCCCACGGCGTCAGGCGGCGGGCAAACCACAAAGACTGACACGGGTGAAGGAGTTTCCCCAATGGCCCAGACCGGCACCGTTAAATTCTTCAACGCTACCAAAGGCTTCGGCTTCATCACGCCAGATGACGGCGCCAAGGATGTGTTCGTCCACATCTCCGCGATCGAGGCTTCGGGCCTGCGCACGCTCGTCGATGGCCAGAAGGTCACGTTCGATGTCGAGCCCGACCGCATGGGCAAGGGACCGAAGGCGGTCAATCTCCGCGCGGACTGAATCGTCGGCGCGCGCACGTCCGCGCGGACGTGCCAGGAATGAGCCCGAGGCCCCTCCAAAGGCCTTGAACCGGCTTTCAGCGCCGGACCCGAGTTTCGAAGGCGCGGCGGTTTCGTCGCGCCTTTTTTCGTGCCAGGGCGGCAAGCCACTGCTCGCAAAACTTTCTCTTGCCGATGGCGCTAAAATAAACGACAAATTTCCACTCGGGCATTTGCCGGCCCGAGACTGGACTTGATGGGATCAAAGGAGCTTCCCATGCCGCAGACCGGCACCGTCAAATTCTTCAATCATGCCAAAGGCTTCGGCTTCATCACGCCGGATGATGGCGCGAAGGATGTCTTCGTCCATATTTCGGCCGTGCAGGCGTCGGGTCTTCCCGGTCTTGAGGATGGGCAGAAGGTAACATTCGACACCGAGCCGGACAAGCGCGGCAAGGGTCCGAAAGCCGTCAACCTGTCGATCGGCTGAGCCGAGTTCGAGACAGCGTCGGACGGTCCGCTGGCGCAGCTCCGCTCGTTGTCGAGCGTACGATATTTGTGCCTTGCGCCATGCCTGATCGATGAATCGACTGGTCCCAGCCCGCCAATTTCGTTCAGCCCCCGTTCAGCCAGGGTCACCTATTAACCTTCGGTAAAGCCGGACCGCATCCCGCAGATTACCTGGGCCGCAGATTACCCGGGCCGGCATGAAGGAGACCGAGATGAACCGAATTTTCAAGACCGCCGTCCTGTCCGCCGCAATTGTTGCAACCACGCTCGCGACCTTGCCGGCGGCCAGCGCTGGTGACTGGCGCCACCGGCACCACCATCGTGGTAATGGCGATGCGATCGCGGCAGGCGTCCTTGGCCTCGCGGCCGGCGCCCTGATCGTTGGTGCGCTCAACAACCCGCAGCCCAGCTATTACGACCCCGGCTATGACGATGATGGTCGCTATCCACGGCCCGCCCCGGTGCGCCGCCACTACGCGGAACCGCGGGTCGTCTACAATGACGGCTATGCCGAGCCATGGACCCGTGGCTGGTATGAATATTGTTCGGATCGCTATCGCTCTTTCAACGGCCGCACCGGCACGTTCACCGGCTATGACGGCGAACAGCATTTCTGCACCGCGAACTGAGGCTTCCCTGCCCCCCAAAAAAGCGCTGTCCGCAAGGACAGCGCTTTTTTTTCGGCGTCATAGGGAAAGGAAAGACCGACGCGCGCCGCGTGAGGCTCCGCAGCCACGACGCGTTTTAGGTTGTTGTTTTATGCATGTCGTTATCGCAAAACCGCTGCACACTTTTGCGCGACATGCATTAGATCAGGAAGGGGTTGCTCCGGCGCTCCTCGCCGAAGCGGCCGCCGGGACCATGGCCGCAGATGAAGCCGATGTCGTCGCCGAGCGGCAGAAGCTTGTCCTTGATCGAGGCGATCAGCGCGGCGTGGTCGCCGCCCGGCAGATCGGTGCGCCCGACCGAGCCGCGAAACAACACGTCGCCAACATGGGCGAACTTCGCAGCACGATTGTAGAAGACGACATGGCCGGGCGCGTGGCCCGGGCAATGAAAGACTTCGAACGCGTGCTGGCCGAACGAGACGGTATCGCCTTCGCCGAGAAAGCGGTCGGGCACGCAGTTGCGCACCGGATCGGTGATGCCGTAGTGTTTCGCCTGGTTCTCGAGATTGGTAAGCAACGGACGGTCGGCCTC
Source organism: Mesorhizobium sp. WSM4845 (assembly GCF_055811455.1). Classification (NCBI taxonomy): domain Bacteria; kingdom Pseudomonadati; phylum Pseudomonadota; class Alphaproteobacteria; order Hyphomicrobiales; family Phyllobacteriaceae; genus Mesorhizobium; species Mesorhizobium sp. WSM4845. Next base: position 224,077 of record NZ_JBVVQA010000002.1, on the reverse strand, counting down.
ATGCGGGCCGATGATCTCGATGCCGAGCGCGTCCTTCAGCTCCATGGCGCCGCCGGCGTGGTCGATGTGACCATGCGTGATCCAGATCGCGCCGGCGTTGATCGCATTGTCCTTGAGCACTGCCAGCACCTTGTCGATGTCGCCGCCGGGATCGACGACGACGCCTTGCCTGTCGTCCATGTCGAAGAGGATGGTGCAGTTTTGCTGGAAGGCCGTGACCGGCACGATGCCGGCGTTGAGCTGACCCATGATCGTCCTTTCGCTGTGTCGCTTCTGATTTAGAGACACACGCGAACGTCGTCCACCGCATCCGGCTGTCGCGACAACGCAAAAATGAAGTGGGGGGGGGGGGGGGGGCCCCCCCCCCCCCCCCCCCAAAAAAAAAAGAAGGGGGGGGGGGGTGGTGGGGGGGGGGGTGAGTTATTTTTTTTTTTTTTTTTTTTTTTTGAAAAAAACAAAGCAC
>NZ_JBVVQA010000002.1:0-223604 GCF_055811455.1 Mesorhizobium sp. WSM4845 | reverse complement strand
TCCGCGCCTTTCCGGGGGGCGTTTTTTTTTTTACACACACCCGACACGGGCCCCCCCCCCCCCGGGCTCCCCCAAAAACAAAAAATCCCGGGGGCCCCCCCCCCCCCCCCACGCAAACCTGAAACCGCTAAAGCGCGTCGCGGCTGAATGGATTCATGCGACGCGCTTTAAGTTATTGTTTTTATGCATGTCGTTATCGCAAAACCGCTACGCACCCTCGGGTCAAGCCCGGGGCATGCTTTTGCGCGACTTGCATTAAGCTTACTTCTTCGTCGCGTTCATGACCGCGCCGATGATGGCCGTCAGAATGGCGCCACCACCGGCACCGCCGAGGATGTTCTGCACATTCAGCGCGCTGCCCAATCCGCCCGTTGCCGCTGCGGCCGCAGCCGGATCGATCGTGCCGCCGCCGAGCAGGCTGCCGAGGATGGCCGCACCGCCGACGCCGCCAAGGGCGCCGCCGAGGATTTTGGTAAGCTGCCCCATTGCCGCTGTCTTGAGCGCGGCGCCCACCGCCTGGCCACCAATGACACCCATAATCACCTGAACAATGATCTGAAGAAGCGTGTTCATGTCCATATTGCCAGTCCCTCCATAGCTGCCAGCCTCCCGGGCCGACAGCATCATGAGACGCCGAACTGGACGAAAGTCAAATGCCGAGGTGCTTAAATAAAAGGGGCAGTCCGAAAACCGCCCCTACTTGTTAAAAAAGTTGTGACTTTCGTTATTCTGCGGCAATCGCATGCTTGGGTTGAACGGCTGCAGAATAGTCGTTCATCAGAGTCTTGGCGATTTCGCCCACCTCGAATCGGTATGGACCGATCTCTGAAACGGGGGTCACCTCGGCCGCCGTTCCGGTGAGGAAGCACTGCTGGAAGCCTTCGAGTTCTTCCGGCATGATGGTGCGCTCGATCACCTCGAAGCCGCGATCCTTGGCAAGACCAATGACTGTACGGCGGGTGATGCCGTCGAGGAAGCAATCGGGGGTGGGTGTGTGGATCTTGCCGTCCTTGACGAAGAAGATGTTGGCGCCGGTTGCTTCCGCAACCTGGCCGCGCCAGTCGAGCATCATGGCGTCGGCATAGCCTTTGGCTTCGGCGGCATGCTTGGACATGGTGCAGATCATGTAGAGGCCGGCGGCCTTCGATTTCGACGGCGCGGTGCGCGGATCGGGGCGGCGCCATTCGGCCAGATCGAGGCGGATGCCCTTCAGCTTCTGTGCCGGATCGAAATAGCTGGGCCACTGCCAGATGGCGATGGCGCAGTTGATCCGGCTGTTTTGCGCCGAGACGCCCATCTGTTCGCTGCCGCGCCAGGCGATCGGCCGGACATAGGCATCCCGAAAACCCTGCTTCTTCAACAGCGTGCGGCAGGCGTCGTCGATCTCGGCAACCGAATAGGGAATCTTGAAGCCGAGCAGGCGTGCCGATTCGTGCAGGCGCTCGCTGTGATCGGTCAGCTTGAAAATCTCGCCGCCATAGGCGCGTTCGCCCTCGAACACCGCGCTGGCGTAGTGCAGGCCATGGGTCAGCACGTGGATCTTGGCGTCGGCCCATTGGACGAACTCGCCGTTCATCCAGATAAAGCCGTCCATTTGGTCAAAGGGAACGGATGCCATGGTAACCTCCCGCGGGCGGCCGCCCGCACATCGTTGCGCGTTTCTTGTCAGCCGCACCGGGCGGCCGCTATCTCGAAGCGTAGGCGGATATATAAGGTCTGGCAAACACAGGAAGTTCCGGAAAAACGGCTTTCCCTTGCCTTTTCGTTCGCAATCCGCCGAAAAGCTTGTCAAAAATTACCATTGCCGGGAAATTACGTCAATAGTACTGACATAATTTCCCTTTCCCACGGAGAAATGATGACGGATCGCAGCCACCCAGCCGGAAAACCGATCAGGACGGCGATCACCGACGAGGACGGCATCGACTTTGCCATCATCGAACTGTTCTTCTTCGCCTATCGCGATTTTACCTCCGATCCGGACCAGATCCTGTCCGACTATGGTTTCGGCCGCGCCCATCACCGGGTTCTGCATTTCGTCAATCGCAGGCCGGGCCTGACGGTCGCCGAACTCCTCGACGTGCTGAAGATCACCAAGCAGAGCCTGGCGCGCGTGCTCAAGCAACTGATCGACACCGACCACATCGTCCAGTTGCAGGGTCCGCGCGACCGCCGCCAGCGCGAGCTCTATCCGACAGCCAAGGGCCGCGCCCTGGCGCTGGCGCTGGCACGGCCACAGTCACGCCGCATCCATGCTGCATTGGAAGATTCCGGAGCCACCGAACGCGCCTTGATCGAGCGCTTCCTGGAAGCGATGGTCAATCCGGAACTAAGGGCGCAGATCGACATTGTGCCCGCAAAAACGTCAGGGAAAAGCCATGGAGACCATTGAAAAGGTTGATCAACCGGCAGCACCGGACGACGATGCGCCGCATTTGCTGGTGATTGATGACGATACCCGTATCCGCAATCTTCTCAAACAATATCTGACCGAAAACGGCTTTCGTGTCACCGTTGCCGGAAATTCCGGCGAAGCGCGGCGCAAGCTCGCCGGCCTCGATTTCGATCTGCTGGTGCTCGATATCATGATGCCGGGCGAAACCGGCGTCGATCTCGCCAAGGCATTGCGGGCAACCAAGAACGTGCCGATCCTGATGCTTACCGCGCTGTCCGAGACCGACAGCCGGATCACCGGGCTCGAGGCCGGCGCCGACGACTATCTGCCGAAGCCTTTCGATCCCCGCGAATTGATCCTGCGCATCAACAACATCCTGCGCCGCGGCGGTCCGGCAACGACGCCCAAGGTCGAGCAGCTGGTCTTCGGGCCTTACACGTTCCAGATCGCCCGGCGCGAGCTCAAGCGCGGCGGCGAGGCTCTGAAGCTGACCGACCGCGAGCAGGAGATCCTGGCGATCTTCGCGGCCCGTGCCGGCGAAACGATACCGCGTCATGAACTTGTCGGCGACGAATCCGAAGTCGGCGAGCGCACCATCGACGTCCAGATCAACAGGCTGCGCCGCAAGATCGAGCGCGATCCGTCCAATCCGGTCTGGCTGCAGACCGTGCGCGGTATTGGGTATCGGCTCAGCGTGGAATAGACTGCCGCCCGCAGCCCCTTGTCGAGCGGCTGCGGATGCGCAAAAAGGGCGAATGGCGACCACGCAACTGGAACGGCCGGGAGATCGCGGCTTGAGCGCTCGCGCCAGGCGGGCACTGAAGGCCGTGCCGCTTGCCTGGAAACGGTTCTGGCGCCTCGTTTCGCTTTACATGCCGAAGCGGCTCTATGCCCGCTCGCTGATCATCGTCATCGCGCCGATGATCCTGCTGCAATCGGTCCTCGCCTTTGTCTTTATGGAACGCCACTGGCAGACCGTGACGCAGCGCCTGTCGCAGGCCACGGTTCGCGACATTGCCGCGATCGTCGACCTGGTGGAAACCTATCCGCACGACGCCGACTACGCCAACATCATCCGCATCGCGCAGGATCGCATGCAGCTGAAGATCGACTTGCTGCCGCCCGATCCTCTGCCGGCGCCCGGTCCAAAGCCGTTCTTCTCGATCCTCGACGAAATTCTCTCGTCCGAGATCACCCATCAGATCAACCGTCCGTTCTGGATCGATACGGTCGGCAATTCCAATATCATCGAGGTCCGCGTCCAGCTCGAAGGCAAGGTGCTGCGCGCCTTCGTGCGCCGCAGCCAGGCCTATGCCTCGAACACGCACATTTTCCTGATCTGGATGGTCGGCACCTCGCTGGTGCTGCTGATGATCGCCATCCCGTTCCTGCGCAACCAGATCCGGCCGATCCTGACGCTGGCCGAGGCCGCCGAAAGTTTCGGCAAGGGCCGGCCGATGCCGCTCGATTTCCGTCCGCGCGGTGCCGAGGAGGTTCGCCGCGCCGGCTTTGCCTTCATCCAGATGCGCGAACGCATCGAACGCCAGCTCGAACAGCGCACCGCCATGCTGAGCGGCGTCAGTCACGATTTGAGGACCATCCTCACGCGCTTCAAGCTGCAGCTTGCGCTGACCGGGACCAAGGCCGACACCGAGGCGCTCGGCCAGGACATCGACGACATGCAGTCGATGCTGGAAGGCTATCTCGCCTTTGCCCGCGGCGAGGCAACGGAAGACGCCGGCCGTTTCAACCTTGAAGCCTATTTCGACAAGCTCGGCGAGGAGGCGACGCTGCGCAAGCGCAAACTGTCGACCTCGCTCGCCGGCGATCCAAATGTGCATGTGCGGCCGCACGCCTTTGCCCGGCTGTTGTCCAATGTCGTCGGCAACGCCTTCCGTTATGCCAAGACGGTTGAGATCAACGCAAACCACGGCCGCGGCTCGCTGCTCGTCACCATCGACGACGACGGTCCGGGCATTCCGCCTGAAAAGCGCGAGCACGTGTTCAAGCCTTTCGTGCGGCTTGACGAAGCCCGCAACCTCGATGCCAGCGGCACCGGCCTTGGCCTTGCCATCGCACGCGACATTGCCCGCAGCCATGGCGGCGACATCATGCTCGACAAGAGCCCGCTCGGCGGCTTGCGCGCCGTCATCAAGGTTCCGGCCTGATTAGAGCGAGGTGCGCCCAATTGGACGTACTGCCTTCATCGGCCCGTCATGAAACCATGCTGAAGAGCGCGCATGAAGCGCGTGATCCCGATTGATTCGGCCTTGCGGCCCCGCATCAAGGAAACCGACGACCTTTCAAGCAAAGGCCTGCTATGCGCATCCTGATGGTCACCGACGCCTGGCGCCCGCAAGTCAACGGCGTTGTCCATACGCTGGAACGGCTTTCAGAAACCCTGAAATCCTTCGACGTCGAGACGGACTTCCTGACCCCGAATATCTTTCGCACCTTGCCGCTGCCGACCTACCCGGACATCCGGCTGGCGCTGACCACGCCGGGCCGCGTCGCGCGCCTGATCGAAGCGCGCAATGCCGATCATATCCATATCGTCACCGAAGGCCCGCTCGGCATCATGGCGCGGCGCTATTGCCGCAAGGCAGGCCGGCCGTTCACGACTAGTTATCACACGCGCTTTCCGGAATATCTGAGCGCACGGCTGCCTATACCGGAAGCCTGGGCCTATCGCTGGCTTCGCGATTTCCACAATTCCGGACAAGGCACGCTGGTCGCCACCCAGTCGCTGGCGGACGATCTGGCGGCGCGCGGCTTCACCAAGCTCAGGCCATGGACGCGCGGCGTCGATACCGACCATTTCCGGCCGGACAAGAAAAAGGATCTGGGGCTCGAGCGACCGATCTTCCTCTGCGTTGGCCGCGTCGCGATCGAAAAGAACCTGGCTGCCTTCCTCGACCTGGATTTGCCCGGCAGCAAGGTGATCGTCGGCGAGGGGCCGGAGTTGGCCAGGCTCAAGGCCAGATACAACGATGCCCATTTTCTTGGCCACCGCCCGAACGACGAACTGGCCGAAATCTACGCCTCGGCCGATGTCTTCGTCTTTCCCAGCCGCACCGACACGTTCGGCAATGTCATCATCGAGGCGCTGGCCAGCGGCACGCCGGTCGCAGCCTATCCGGTGACCGGGCCGATCGACATTGTCGGCGACGGCGTCGGCGGAGCGGTGTCGAACGATTTGCGTGAGGCCGCGCTCGCCGCGCTCGACGTCGACCGCGAAGAGGCGCGCCAACGGGCCATGCGCTACAGCTGGAAGGCCTGCGCGGAGATGTTCCTGGAAACGGTTGGAGAGGCGCTGGGCAGCCAGCGAAAACTGACACCACCTTTCGTCATCCACGGGCGAAGCGGCGGCAACGCCGGCGCGCAGACCCGAGGATCCATTTCGTGACCTGCGAGCGGCCCCTTCGGTGAAGAACTTGTTGGGTTGAGGCGGCGGCGGCTCCACAGGTCCATCCGGAACGCTTTGCCGAAACCAGGGAAGCGGAGGCGCTGATCGATCTCAATTACTTGCGCGAGCCAGGGTGCAGCTCTTGGCGTCCGACTGGATCGTGACTGCGCTAGCTGGGGCAGCGGCCCGGTAACGGACCCCTCCCGTCGGAAAGCAGAGAACGCCGTCGATCAGTTGAAGGTGTGCAGCCGGAGTTTCAGGCTGCCATCTGCCTGCTTTTCGAAGACGTGGGTTGCCACCCCGGCCCACGGCTGATCCGCACCATTGGCGTCTTTACCCTTGGCCGACCATTTCGCCGTGCCAAACAGCAGGTTGCCGTCACCTCCTGCTTCGATCAGTTCGAGCTTGTGGCCTGTCACTCCCATGCCGAAGAGGCCGCCAAAGAATTTCTCGACCCCGTCCGGTGCCTTGATGACGTCATGGGTGGCGGGCAAGAAAATCGCGTCGTCGGTGTAGAACGCCGCAACCGCCTTTGCGTCTGCTTTGTTGAACGCAGCGTCCCAGGCCACGTAAGCGGCTTTCACCTGATCGTCGACGGGGTCAGCGTTGGCGGGCGACCACGAAAAGAGGCAAAGGGAAAGCACAGCGAAAATCGCAGTCAGCAGTCGAACCATCGTATCCTCCCGAGAATTGGCGGCACAGCCCGACAGATGCCGCGTCAAAACAATACGCCTGGGCCGTTGGGCTGTCGACTAATCCGTTTTGGGTGGCCGCCCACAACGAAAACTCAATCGATGTAGTCGCCGAGAACGGCAATCACGTGCAGGTCAAGCCTGTGGGCACCCTTGGTTCATTCGCGGGCATTCGGCGTGGTCGCGATACTGCGGCCGAGGTTTCTGGTGATCACGACTTTTGGGGAAACCACGCGCTTCTTGAGATCAAACCCCTGGAGCGGCCAAGGAAAGTCTGCGCGTCGGCTTCGCTCCCGCTCCGCCCGTGGATGACGAAGCTAGAACAGTCGGCCGCCGTCAGGCACCCTGCGTTCGATCGCACCGAGGACGACCGCACCCTCCTCGTCGGGAAAGCCAAGCGTCAGCACTTCCGACATGAAGGGGCCGATCTGCCGCGGCGGAAAATTGACCACCGCGAACACCTGCCGGCCGAGCAGCGTCTCGGGCGCATAGTATTTGGTGATCTGCGCCGACGATTTCTTCACCCCGATGTCAGCGCCGAAATCGATCTTCAGCTTGATCGACGGCTTGCGCGCCTCCGGAAACGGCTCGGCCTCGACGATCGTGCCGGCGCGAATGTCGACACGGTCGAAATCGGCGAAGCTGATCTCGGGCTTGCGCTGGCTGCTCGAACTCATGGCGGTTCAGGACCTGGCTCAGGCGTTTCCGTAGGTCTCGAACAGAACGCCGGCCAGCGCATCCTTGGCCGAGGTTCCCGACCAGACGACGAACTGGAACGCCTGGAAGTAGCATTCGCAGGCTTCCAGCGCCGACGACAACAGCACCTCGACCTGCTGGCTCGAGGGCTCGACCCCGCCGGCGAGCAGCAGCGACTGGCGGAACATGATTGCGCCCTCCTGCTCCCAGAGGTCGAAATGGCCGAACAGCATCTGCTCGTTGATCAGCGAAAGCAGCCGCATCACTTCGAGCGCGCGCGCCTCCGGCACCTTGATGTCGAAAGCGCAGGCCAGATGCAGCGCCTCGAAATCCTCCATCCAGGAAAATGAGACGTGGTAGTCGGTCCAGCTTCCGGCAACCGAAATCGAAATCTCGTCGTCGCCGGCCCGTTCGAAGGACCAGTCGTTGTTGTGCGCCACCTGCTCGATAACATCCACCGGATGGATTTCGCGCGAGAATTCGAGTTCGAGAAGTTCCATGAATGCTTCCTGTCGTTCCTTCGCCTCGGCCGGCGGGGCACCCACAACGAACAATTTTGTCTAGAACTCGGACGGCCGGGACTTCGTCAACGCACAAAGACCCCAGACCGGACCCCACCGCCCGGCGCATGACCCTGCTCCGAATCATGCAACAAATTCAGTCTATTGATCGGGAGTCGCGTGACCAGCCCAATTTTTCGCACTGCGTCATTCGCATGTGGAAAGCCGCTGTCACAAAGATTCACGCAATGCCGGTAAGCGATTCACGACAAAGCGCTTTTTGCGATTGTGCTTTGTGGAAAAGTTTAACGTTATTTTTTTGGTCTGGGCTTTGCCGCAGCCGCAGGCGCGGCCTGCCCGGTCAGATCGGCGAGCTTTGCCTCAAGCGTCTCGATGCGCGCAGCGAGACGGGTGTTTTCTTCCCTGGCTTTTACCGCCATGTCGCGGGCGGCCTCGAATTCTTCGCGCTGCACCAGGTCCATCGAGTTGAGAACACGCTCGGCCTGCCCCTTGAAGGCTGTTTCCACTTCGCGGCGCACGCCTTGCGCGGCACCCGCAGCGTCGGTCATCAGCTTGGCGAACTCATCGAGAATGCGGTTCGGTCCGGTCGACATGGCAAATCCTCGCTTGCTCGATTTGACGTAGTGGCGCGCGACGCGGAATGCAAGGACGTTGAGGCTGCTGCGTCATCAAGTCGATGCAATTTGACCTAGTCTCGCAAGCCATAGCTGGTACCATCCAAGGAAGAGCATTCTGACGGGGACTGCAATGGCTTTCAGTGCGAATTTGGACCAGCGTCTTGCCGCACGCGACGCCGCGCTCGCCAAGGGCCTCGGCGATGCCGACGCAGGGCGGGTGAAGCCTGCGGAAGAGGTGCTTGACCGCCTGGAGGCCAAATATAGGGCATTGGCCGGGACCAAGCTGTGAGGCGGCAGTACCGGCACGATCAGCCTGCTTCCCGAAGCCGTATTTGCCGCGCCAGCGTCGCCTTGACCGGGCCAAAACCCTGCCGCATGGTCCGCGCCCGAACGTGATCGCAACCGGGAGATCCTGTTGAGCGAATATCTTATGCTGCCGTTGGCCGCCCTGCCCTTCCCCAACATCGACCCGGTCATCGTCCAGATCGGACCGCTGGCGGTGCATTGGTATGGCGTCGGCTATATCGTCGGCATTCTCTTCGCCTGGTGGTATGCCAAGCGGCTCGTCACCAATGCAAGGCTCTGGCCCGACGGCACCGTGCCCATGAAGCCCGAGGATCTCGACGACTTCATCGTCTGGGCGGCTATCGGCGTGGTGCTTGGCGGGCGTGTCGGCTACGTGCTGTTTTACGACCTGCCGCGCTACATCGCTCAACCCTTTGATATCCTTGCTGTCTGGCAGGGCGGCATGTCGTTCCATGGCGGGCTGCTCGGCGTCATTCTCGCCATGACGCTGTTTTCCTGGTCGCGCGGCATCCGCACCTGGTCGCTGTTCGACGTGGTGGCGGCCGGCGTGCCGGTCGGCCTTGGCCTCGTCCGCATGGCGAATTTCATCAACTCCGAACTCTGGGGCAGGCCGACCGACGTGCCATGGGCGGTCGAATTCCCCAATGGCGGGCCATTTGCGCGCCATCCGAGCCAGCTCTACGAGGCGCTGCTCGAAGGCCTGGTGCTGTTCCTGGTCCTGCGCTTCTTCACCCATTCCAGGCTCAAGCTGAAGACGCCGCGCTTCGTCGGCGGCGCCTTCATCGCCGGTTACGGTCTCTCGCGCATCTTTGTCGAATTCTTCCGCGAGCCCGACCAGCAGCTCGGCTACCTCCTCGGCACCAACTGGCTGACGATGGGCATGGTGCTGTCGCTGCCGATGCTGCTGGCCGGCATCTGGGCGATGGTGACTGCTACCGCATCGGCCCAAAAATCGGAATCGATTTTGGGGAAGCACGATGCGTAGAATCAAAGTGCCAGGGCGTACTTTCCAAATGGACGCACGTCGCCCTAGGGCGGTAACACAGCCACAGCCGGTATGACCCGGCTGAAAACCCGCATTGTCGAGCTGATCGGTGCGGCGGGGCCGATCCCCGTCAACCACTACATGGCGCTTTGCCTATTCGATCCGCTGGACGGCTACTATACGACGCGCGAGCCGTTCGGGGCTGCCGGCGACTTCGTCACCGCACCGGAGATCAGCCAGATGTTCGGCGAGCTGATCGCCGTCTGGCTCTACGAAGCCTGGCTGGCGACCGGCCGGCCGATGCCGGCCACCATCGCCGAGATCGGCCCCGGCCGCGGCACGCTGATGAAGGACATGCTGCGCACGCTTGCGCGGCTCGATCCGGCGCTGACCGCCGGTGCATCGTTCGCCATGATCGAGACCAGCCCGCGGCTGGCCGATGTCCAGAAACAAACGCTTGCCGCCACGCCGGCCGCGATCGGCTGGCACGAAAGCATCGACACGTTGCCGCAAACCCCGCTTTTCATCGTTGGCAACGAATTGTTCGACGCGGTGCCGATCCGCCAGTTCGTCCGCGCCGGAACAGGCTGGCGCGAACGGATGATCGGCCTCGACGGCGCCGACGAATTGCACGTCTTCGCCGGCGCCGGCTCGGTCGATCCAACGCTGTTGCCGGACGATGCCGAAAACGCGCCACAGGGCGCGATCGTCGAGGTCGCGCCGGCCCGAGCCGCGCTGATGGCGACCATCGCCGAGCGATTGGCCGGGCTCGGCGGCGCCGGCCTGTTCCTCGACTATGGCTACCTCCAGCCGGGGATCGGCGACACCTTGCAGGCCTTGCGCAAGCACGATCACGAAGATGTGCTGGCCAATCCGGGCGAAGCCGACCTCACCGCCCATGTCGATTTCGCCGCCCTTGCCGCGATAGTGCGGGCGCATGGCCTCGATGCCCATCTCTCCACGCAAGGCGAATTCCTGGTGGAAATGGGGCTTCTCGAACGCGCCGGTCAGCTCGGCGCCAATGCCAATGAGGCGGCGCGCGAAAAGATTGCGGGCGAGGTGGAACGCCTCGCCGGCCCGCAAGCCATGGGCGACCTGTTCAAGGTGCTTGCTGTCCTGCCTGACGGCATCGCCGTTCCGCCCTTTGCAACGGCGGATTGACTTTTCACTGCCGCCTCTCCCACTCTCCCGCCTTCCGACTGTCGCCGTCTTTCGACTGTCGCTTGACGAAATCGCTCTCACGGACAACAACGCAGCCATGCTGAATCAGTCCAAACCGGATCCCGTTCGGTCGCCCTTGCTGGAGAAAGCGCGGGCGCAAGGCATTCGCCACGGCTATTTCACCCGCGTCGGCGGCGTCTCCAGCGGCATCTATCAGGGCCTCAACATCGGCACCGGCTCGAGCGACGACCAGACGCAGGTCGCCGAGAACCGCCGCCGCGTCGCCGACTGGATGGGCGTGCCATCAAGCCATCTGTTGACCGCCCACCAAATCCATTCGCCCGACGTCGTCATCGCCAGGGAGCCCTTTCCCGGCGAGCGGCCGAAGGCCGACGCCGTCGTCACCGACCGGCCGGGGATTGCGGTGGGCGCCTCGACGGCCGATTGTGGACCGGTGCTGTTCGCCGATGCCGAGTCGCGAATCGTCGGCGCAGCCCATGCCGGCTGGAAGGGCGCCTTGTCAGGCGTGCTGGAAAACACCATTGCGGCAATGGAAAGCCTCGGCGCCCGGCGCGAGCGCATCGTTGCGGTTCTCGGCCCGTCCATCGGCCCGGAAAACTATGAAGTCGGCCCGGAATTCATCGCTCGTTTCGTCGAGGCCGATGCCGACAATATCAGCTATTTCGCGCCATCGGCGAAGCCGGGACATGCAATGTTCGACCTCAACCGCTATACGGTCGATCGGCTGACCCGGGCCGGCGTCACCGCCGATGGGCTCGGCCGCTGCACCTACGCCGAGGAGGATCTGTTCTATTCCTACCGGCGCAGCACCCATCGCAAGGAGCCGGATTACGGGCGGCAGATTTCGGCAATCGTTTTGGAGACAGAATAATGGCGCTGCATTTCGAACGGTCGGAATTTGACGCGCGGCGCGATCGGCTGATGATCGAGATCGCCGAGAAGAAGCTCGATGCCGTCCTTTTGTTTGCGCAGGAGAGCATGTACTGGCTGACCGGCTACGATACGTTCGGCTTCTGCTTCTTCCAGTGCCTGGTGGTGAAGGCGGACGGCTCGATGATCCTGCTCACGCGCTCGGCCGATCTGCGCCAGGCGCGCCACACCTCGATCATCGACAACATCGTGCTGTGGACCGACCGCGACGGCGCCAATCCGGCGATCGACCTGCGCAATTTGCTCAACGACCTCGACCTGCTCGGCGCCCGCATCGGCGTCGAATACGACACCCACGGCCTGACCGCCTACAATGGCCGGCGCCTGGACGAGCAATTGCAGACCTTTGGCCAGATCGCCGACGCGTCCGGCATCATCAGCCGGCTGCGCCTGTTCAAGAGCCCGGCCGAGATCGCCAAGGTGGAAAAGGCCGCAAATCTCGCCGACGACGCTCTGGACGCGGCCCTGCCGCTGATCAAGCAGGGTGGCGACGAAGCCTTGATCCTCGCCGCCATGCAGGGCGCGATCTTTGCCGGCGGCGGCGACTATCCGGCCAACGAGTTCATCATCGGCTCTGGCGTGGACGCACTGCTTTGCCGATACAAGGCTGGCCGTCGCAAGCTGAGCAAGAACGACCAGTTGACGCTCGAATGGGCCGGCGTCTTCCACCATTACCATGCGGCGATGATGCGCACCGTGCTGACCGGCAAGGTGTCGAAACGTCACCAGGAGCTGTTCGATGCTGCGCGCGCCGCACTTCTGGCGGTCGAAAAGGCGATGACGCCCGGAAATACCTTCGGCGACGTGTTCGACGCGCATGCCCGCACGCTCGAAACCCACAATTTGACCAAGCACCGGCTCAACGCCTGCGGCTATTCGCTCGGCGCCCGCTTCACCCCATCATGGATGGACATGCCGATGTTCTATCAGGGCAATCCCGAACCGATCGCGCCGAACATGACGCTGTTCGCCCATATGATCATCATGGACTCCGAAACCGAGACGGCAATGACGCTTGGCCGCACCTATCTGACGACTGAATCGCAGCCGAAGCCGCTGTCCCGCCATGATCTCGACTTGATTGTGCAATGAATCCATAATGGTAAGAATGCAAGAGGCGTTCATCGCCAGGGAGTTTTGAGGCAAATGAGGCGATCGCATGCGACGACCGTGTCATTGCTCGCGGCGCTGGCGCTGGCCGCCTGCACCAACGCGAAGGACGTTCTCGAACCCTCGGCCATCGCCCCGCAGTCGACACAGACCGTGCCAACGGCCGGAAGCGGCACGGCTGCAACACCCACCGCACCTGCGACGACCGCGCAGCCTCCCGCAGCAACACAGCCTTCCGCCCCTGCGCAGCCTGCAACCACGACCGCGCCGCCCGCAAAGAGCGCCGCCGTCATCGCACGAACCCGCCTGCAGGTAGCGCCGATCGTCGGCGCCTCGGTGGAAGCCGCGACACCGCTGACCGCGGCGCTTCAGACGCGAGCCAAGCAGCGCGGCATCACCTTGGCAGGCAGCGCCGGCCAGACCCCGACGCACGTGCTGAAAGGCTATTTCTCGACGATGTCGGAAGGCAAGGATACCACCGTCATCTATGTCTGGGACGTCTATGACCCGGCAGGCAACCGGCTGCATCGCATCAACGGCCAGCAGAAGGCGGCCTCGGTCAATGGTGGCGAAGGGTGGGCTGCGGTCGCGCCGGAAACCATGCAGGCGATCGCCGACCAGACGATCGACCAGTTCGCCACATGGCTTGGCGGCCAAGCGGGCTGACCGGCGGGCTGACATGTTGCCGGCTTCCCTCGCCGTCGACGTTTATTGAGATTAGCCGGCGGATTCCCGATCACGACGCTTGCAATACCGGCACGGGCCGCTAAAAGCCCCGACTAAGGGGCTCAAGAGAGTCTGCCAGAGTCTCCATCCTTCACCAGGAACGGTGCATGAAGCTTTTCGCGGGCAATTCCAACAGGGTGCTGGCCGAAGCGGTCGCCCGCTATCTCAACATCCCGCTGGGCAAAGCCAGCGTCAGGCGCTTCGCCGATCAGGAAATCTTCGTTGAGATCCAGGAGAATGTGCGTGGCGAGGATGTCTTCATCCTGCAGTCCACCTCGTTCCCGACCAACGATCACCTGATGGAACTGCTCATCATGATCGATGCCTTCATGCGCTCGTCGGCCAAGCGCATCACGGCGGTCATTCCCTATTTCGGCTATGCAAGGCAAGACCGCCGCGCCTCGGGCCGCACGCCGATCTCGGCCAAGCTGGTCGCCAACATGATCACGCGGGCCGGGGTCGATCGCGTCTTGACGCTGGATCTCCACGCCGGCCAGATCCAGGGCTTTTTCGACATCCCGACCGACAATCTGTTTTCGGTGCCGGTCATGGCCCGCGATGTGAAGGCGAAATACAAGCGGCTTGCCAATGTCATGGTCGTGTCGCCGGATGTCGGCGGCGTGGTCCGCGCCCGCGCTCTCGCCAAGCGCATCGACGCCCAGCTTGCCATCGTCGACAAGCGTCGCGAGCGCCCTGGCGAATCGGAAGTCATGAACGTCATCGGCGACGTGCGCGGCAAGGATTGCCTGCTGATCGACGACATCATCGATTCGGGCGGTACCTTGTGCAATGCGGCCGATGCGCTGCTTGCCGCCGGCGCCACCAGCGTCACCGCCTACACCACCCATGGCGTTCTGTCCGGCGGCGCCATCGCACGCATCGGCGCCTCGAAGCTGCAGGAACTGGTCATCACCGATTCCATCCAGCCGACCCAGGCGGTGCTCGACGCCAGCAACATCCGCGTCGTCTCCATCGCCGACCTGATGGGCGAGGCGATCTCGCGCACGGCGACCGAAGAGTCGGTGTCGAGCCTGTTCGACTGAAATCTGCCCGCGATACAACGCCGCGCGTCCAGAGACGCGCCAAGGACGCTGTAGCACCTTGATTTTGCGCATGATCCTCTCCGAAAAGGTTCGGGGTCATGCGCTAGCGTTCGACACCCTGATGTTGTCCCTTGAGCCGCGCATATAGCCGCGTGGCGACGCCCCCAGCATGCGCTTGAACATGGTGATGAAGGCCGGCACGCTGTCATAGCCGAGATCGAGCGCCACCCTTGTGATCGGCTCGCCGTCCGCCAGCCTCGGCAAGGCCGCGAACAGGCAGGCCTGCTGGCGCCATGTCGACAACGACAATCCGGTCTGGCGATGAAAGGCGCGGGTGAAGGAACGCCGGCTCATGCCGACGATATCGGCCCATTCGTCGATCGTCGCGTGCGGCGAGGGCGCTGCGACGAAGCGCCGGCACAGTGCCGCAAGCCTCGGATCCGAAGGAAAAGGCAGGCCAAGCGGCCGTTCCGGCAGGTTCGGGATTTCATGCAGCAGGAGGCTCATGATTAGCCCGCCGCGCCCCTCCAACTCGGCGCCCTGCGGCAGCTTTTCCGATTCCACGATCAGGCTGTGCATCAGATCGGTGATGCCGACGACGCGCAAGCCATCCGGCAGCCCGGCGATGGCGTCCGGCATCACATAGACCGAGCGCATGCTGACGTCGCCAAGCATCTCGACGGAATGCTCGGTGCCGGCAGGTATCCACATCGCATGATCGGGCGGCACCATCCAGCGCCCATGCCGCGTCGTCACCAGCACGACGCCGATAAGCGCATGCAGCAATTGACTGCGGCTGTGACGGTGCTGCGGAACGTGGTAGCCGTCGGGAAATTCGGTCGGCAGGGCCACCGCCGGCCCGACAGCCTGCTCCAGCCATTGCCAGCGGCGCAACAGCCCGAGATCGGTGAACTGGCCGAGATCGGTGTCGCCCGCTTTGAAGATTTCTTTGCCATGCGGCATTGGCTATTGGCCCACTCGCGAAACTATTGGACCAAACCACGAAAGAAGTCGCCCGGCAAGTAACTTATAAGGCAGCGGGCCCATAAGGGCCGCCTGCGGGAGCGTCCGCCGAAAAGACCATGGAGCCTGCGTTGACCGATACGACAGCCACCTCCGCCGCCACGCCGGCGACGGCCAGCCACACTTCTTCGCAAGCGACGGCCTTCACCGTCATCCTTGCGGTGAGCTTCTGCCATTGTGTCAACGACATCATGCAGTCGCTGCTGTCGGCCATCTATCCGCTGCTGAAGGACAATTACCATCTCGATTTCTGGCAGATCGGTCTTTTGACCTTCACCTTCCAAGTGACGGCGTCATTGCTGCAGCCGCTGATCGGCATGGTCACCGACAAGCGGCCGATGCCCTATTCGCTGCCCTATGGCATGGCGTCCTCGCTGATCGGCCTGGTCGTGCTGGCCTATGCCGGACACTATTGGCTGCTGCTGATCGGCGCGTCGCTGATCGGCATCGGCTCGGCGATCTTCCACCCGGAATCCTCGCGCATCGCCCGCTTCGCCTCGGGCGGCAGGTTCGGCCTGGCGCAATCGCTGTTCCAGGTCGGCGGCAATCTCGGCCAGGCCATCGGGCCGCTGCTCGCCGCCTTCATCGTCGTGCCGTTCGGCCAGACCAGCATAGCCTGGTTCGCCGCCGGATCGCTGATCGGCATCATCGTGCTGTGGCGGGTCGGCGGCTGGTACAGCCGGCTGCGCGCCTCGCTCGCCAACCGCAAGGCGGCAGGCTTCGTCTCGCCCTTCCCGCGCCGCAAGGTGATGAGCGCGCTGGCGGTGCTGACCTTGCTGGTGCTGACAAAAAACGCCTATGTTGCCAGCCTCGCCAGTTACTACACCTTCTACGCCATCGATAAATTCGGCGTTTCGGTGCAGATGTCGCAGGTCATGCTGTTCCTGTTCCTCGGCGCCTCGGCGCTGGGCATCCTGCTCGGCGGCCCGTTCGGCGACCGCTACGGACAAAAGCCGATGATCTGGTTCTCGATCGTCGGCGTGCTCCCCTTTACGCTGGCCCTGCCCTACGCCAATTTCGAATGGACCATGATCCTGACCGTGCTGATCGGCCTGATCCTGTCCTCGGCCTTCTCGAACATCGTCGTCTTCGCCCAGGAACTGGTGCCCGGCCGCGTCGGCATGATCGCCGGCATCTTCTTCGGCTTCGCCTTCGGCATGGGCGGCATCGCCGCCGCCGTGCTCGGCGTCGTCGCCGATATGAAAGGCATCGACTTCGTCTTTCAGGTCTGCTCGTATTTGCCGCTGCTTGGGCTGCTGACGGTTTTTTTGCCAAACATGAAGGAGGCGAGGAAGCTCGAGGAAGAGCCCACGATCGAGTGAGGTTGAGTTGGATTTCGGCCTTAAGCCACGCTTCCAACTCACCCAACGCATGAGAACAGGCACAGATCGATTTTTGCCATCACGTGCCGCAAAGCTTTTTAAATGCACTGATCGCGGCAACCACTCTTGAATGGACATCCCTGTCTGAAGGAACCGACAGAGCGTGAATGGCCCGCCGAATCTGCAGATCACCAATCAGCAGGTTCAAGAACCAATCGGCCGCCATCCGCGCAGATGGCGCGGCCAGCGCACTGCTCTCCAAGCCGCGCTGGATCAATTTCTCGATCAGCGGAAATACCGAATCGCGCCCGGCTGCGGCAATCGTCGCACCCAATTCGCCACTTTCGTCAGATGCAGCCGCGCGGTTCAGGGAAATTGCCCGCTCGCCAAGCAACATCGAAAGCAGGACCGGAGCAACATCTTCCAGGGTTGCCAGGGGATCGGCCTCGTCCCTGATTGCCTCATCCAGTGCCGCCTTCGTCGCCCTTGCATTGTTTTCGATCATCGTCTTGAACAGCCCCTTCTTGTCGCTATACCAGCGGTAGAGGGTTTCGTTTGACGCCTTGCCTCTTTGGCTATGCCAAGCATGGAAGTCCCGCCGTAGCCTTTCTCCTTGAGAAGCTTGTAGGCTGCCCGCTCGATCTGTGCCCGACGCGCAGCCTTGGTGGCCGGCTTCGGTCTGGCGAGATTGTGACCGGGAGTGCCCAGCGATACTCGGGCGTGCCCCGGCGACGCCGGCTTCGGCTTCTGTCAGCCGCTTTCGTAGTTCATCCCGTCGACATCAAGGTCTGAGGCCAGCCACTCGGGAAAGCCACCTTCGAACCGACGTGATGCCCAGCCTCGCGCCCTCAGGATTGCCAGCGCGTCGGCAGAGAGAACGCACTGGACACCACGGCAATAGGCGACGATGACCTTCTCTCGTGGAAGCTCCGCAAGTCGTTCTTCCAGCTCACCCACGGGGATGTTGATCGCACCCGGCAAATGCCCGGCCGCGTATTCCTCTTGCGGCCGGACGTCGAGCAGCACGATTTCGTCGTCCCGTATGCGGCGCACCAGTTCCTCGCGTGAGATGTTCTCCAGCCTGTCCGGCCGGCTCATTGTGTCATCGATAAGCTCGCGGATTTGCTCGCGCCTGTGGTTCGCAAGGCTGCGCAGGGCCCCAAGCACGTTTTCGATCGGACCATCGGCCAGACGATAAAGCACGCGTTTCCCGTCTCGCCGGGTCTGCACCAAGCCGGCCCGCTTGAGCTGTTGAAGATGCTGCGACGTGTTGGCCAAGGCGATCCCGGAAAGTTGCGTCAGCTGCTCCACGGCCAGTTCGCCGTCGGCAATGTGGCGCAGAAGAACCAGCCGGTGTGCATGCCCCAGCGTGCGGGCGAGATCGGCTATCTCGTCAAAGATCGGATGATGGACATCTGCGTTTTTCATATCGCATGGTACAATCAATCAAACGATCAATCAATACATTGAATATCTTATTTCAACCGGCTAGTGTCGAACGCCCAAGACAGGAGCATGGACCAGACAGGAGCATGGAAATGAACGAGCAGTTGGAGTTCGTTGTCCGCGCAGCCGCGATCGGAACGGGGGCGACGGCGGTGATGGATCTTTGGGGATTGTTTCTGAAACGAGCGTTCGCGATTCCGCCGCTTGATTATGCCTGGGTCGGCCGCTGGATCGGCCACTTTCCGCGAGGACGTTTCGCACATGCGAATATCGCGCAGGCGCCCCGAATTCGCGGCGAATCGCCGATTGGATGGGTCGCGCATTACGCGATCGGCATCGTCTTTGCTGCCTTGCTGATGGCAGTATGGGGCCTCGACTGGGCACGACACCCGATATTGCTTCCCGCCCTTGTTGTCGGCATGTCCACTGCCGTCGCCCCGTTCTTCGTAATGCAGCCAGCCTTCGGAGCCGGAATTGCAGCCTCGAAGACGCCCCAACCGAACACTGCGCGTCTGCGCGGCCTCATCACTCACCTGTCCTTCGGGGTCGGGCTGTACGGCGCTGCGTTGCTTTCCGCACACCTGTTCCCGATCTGACACTGGTCGATCGCGGTCGGCTTTCAGGACACAACCCCAAATTTTGAAAATGGAGAGCAAGCACGAAATTCAAAAGCTTGACACTGCCGATCCGCCTTTGGCCACCCGCCTTTGGCTTGCACCCCGCCCCACCTTCCGCTATAGAGCCGCCACCCGCGTAGACACCCTTGGAGGCAACGCGGCGGAAGGCTGTCCGGCCTCACGTGATCCCAAAAAGATTTTGGACCAGATCATGTAGGGCCATGACGGCTTTCGACGTTTACGGCCCAGGCATCTCGCCGGCCGCGAACGCTCCAGAACAACGCGAAAGGAAATGCCATGAGCCAAGCTTCTTACGAGCTCAAGGCCGAAGCGCGCGAACAGGTCGGTAAGGGGTCCGCCCGTGCAGTTCGCCGCAACGGTAAAGTGCCTGCAGTAATCTACGGCGACAAGCAGCCTCCCCTGGCGATTGCGCTGACCTACAAGGACATCTACTACAAGATCCATGGCGGCGGGTTCCTGACCACGATCGCCACGATCGATGTCGACGGCAAGAAGATCCAGGTCCTGCCGAAGGACTACCAGCTCGACCCGGTCAAGGATTTTCCGGTCCATGTCGACTTCCTGCGCATCGGCAGGGACACCGAAGTCAATGTCGACGTGCCGGTCCACTTCATCAACGAGGACAAGTCGCCCGGCCTCAAGCGCGGCGGCGTGCTCAACATCGTGCGCCACGAAGTCGAGTTCCACTGCCCGGCCAATGCGATCCCGGAATTCATCACCGTCGATCTCACCGGCACCGATATCGGCGATTCGATCCACATCTCGGCGGTCAAGCTGCCGGCCGGCGTCAAGCCGGTGATCTCCGACCGCGACTTCACCGTCGCGACCATTGCCGGCTCCTCGGCGATGAAGCCGGAGGCTGAAGAGACGGTCGAAGCGGCTGAACCCGAAGCGGCTCCTGCCGACGAAGAGAAGTAATCCTTTCCGCCCGGAGGTGACGATGCTGCTGTTTGCAGGCCTCGGCAATCCGGGCGCGAAATACGCCAACCACCGGCACAATGTCGGCTTCATGGCGGCGGACGCAATCGCCCGCCGCCATTCCTTTTCGCCCTGGTCGAAAAAGTTCCAGGGCCTGATCGCCGACGGCACGCTTGCCGGCGAAAAAATCATCCTGATCAAGCCGCAGACCTTCATGAACCTGTCTGGCCAGTCGGTCGGCGAAGCCCTGCGCTTTTACAAGCTCGACGCTTCGGCGCTGACCGTCCTTTATGACGAGATCGACCTTGCCGCCGGCAAGGTGCGGGTCAAGGTCGGCGGCGGTTCCGGTGGCCACAACGGTATCCGCTCGCTCGAGCAGCATGTCGGCAAGGATTTCCGCCGTGTGCGCATTGGCGTCGGCCGCCCCGGCGTCAAGGAAATGGTGCATGGCCATGTGCTTGGCGATTTCGCCAAAAGCGACCGCGAGTGGCTGGACGTGCTGCTCGACACCATCGCCGACGCTGCCGGACTGCTTGCCAAGGGCGACGACAATTCCTTCATGAATCGCGTGACGCTAGCCTTGCGCGACAAGCTCACACCGACGGGCGACGACGACCGCCCGCCACCCAAGGCGCCGAAAGCACAAAGCCACGTTCGCCAGGCGCGGCCGCAGCAGCCGGCGGCCAAGCTGCCCGAAACCGGCCCGATGGCCGCCATGCTGAAGAAGCTGTTTGGCGGCAAGGGTTGAGCCTGGCCACGGATCGGGGCTGCAGGGCTTGACGTTCGTCACCCGTTTCGCCCATAGCCCTCATCAAATTTCGATTTCCCGATAGGACCGGATAAAAATGGGTTTCAAATGCGGCATCGTTGGCTTGCCCAACGTCGGCAAGTCGACGCTTTTCAACGCGCTGACCAGGACGGCGGCGGCGCAGGCCGCCAACTATCCGTTCTGCACCATCGAACCGAACACCGGCGAAGTCGCGGTGCCCGACCCGCGCCTGCAAAAAATCGCGGCGATCGGCAAGTCGAAGGAGATCATCCCGACCCGCATCTCGTTCGTCGACATCGCCGGCCTGGTGCGCGGCGCCTCGAAAGGCGAAGGGCTGGGCAACCAGTTCCTGGCCAATATCCGCGAGGTCGACGCCATCGTCCATGTGCTGCGCTGCTTCGAGGATGACGACATCACCCATGTCGAGGGCCGCATCGATCCCGTCGCCGACGCCGAAACCGTCGAGACCGAACTGATGCTCGCCGATCTCGACAGCCTCGAGCGCCGCATCGTGCAGTTCCGCAAGCGCGCTTCCGGCAAGGACAAGGAGGCGCTGACCGTGCTTCCGATGATGGAAGCCGCCCTTGAACTCCTGCAGGCCGGCAAGCCGGCCCGCATCCTGCTCAAAAATATCTCCGCGGAGGATCTGCGCATCCTGCAGGGGCTGAACCTGCTGACATCGCACCCCGTGCTCTATGTCTGCAATGTCGCCGAGGCCGATGCTGCCACCGGCAACGCACACACCAAAGCGGTCGAACAGATGGCTGCCGCGCAGGGCGCCCGCACCGTGGTGATTTCAGCGGCGATCGAGGCCGAGGTCGCGCAGCTTAGCGACGAAGAGGAAATGGAATTTTTGGCGACGCTGGGGCTCGACGAGCCCGGCCTGAACAAGGTCATCCGCGCCGGCTACGAGCTGCTGCAGCTCATCACCTATTTCACCGTCGGGCCGAAGGAGACGCGCGCCTGGACCGTGCACAAGGGCGCCAAGGCGCCGCAGGCAGCAGGCGTCATCCACACCGATTTCGAGCGCGGCTTCATCCGCGCCCAGACCATCGCCTACAACGACTTCGTCACGCTGGGCGGCGAAGTGCCGGCCAAGGAAGCCGGCAAGGCGCGCGACGAAGGCAAGGAGTATGTCGTCCAGGACGGCGACATCATGCTGTTCAAGTTCAATACTTGAGCTGACATCGCTTGATATGAAAAAATTCCTATGGTGAACTTATTGGGGTATTTACGATCTTCAGGCAGTCTTAAAGTGGACGAAGAGAAGAGCGGAAATGGCCGAGACATCAATCGAATGGACTGACGCAACTTGGAACCCGGTCGCAGGATGCACAATCCTCACGGCGGGGTGCACCAACTGCTACGCTATGCGCATGGCAGCCCGCCTTGAAGCGATGGGCGTCGAGAAATACGTCGGACTGACACGGAAAAGCGGTGGACGGGCGAAGTGGACCGGCAAGATAAAGCTTGATCGCGCTTCTCTGGACATTCCCGCTTCGTGGAAGAAGCCGCGCCGCGTCTTCGTCAATTCGATGTCCGATCTTTTCCACGCCGATGTGCCGGCGGACTTTATCCACGAGGTTTGGGGTGTCATGGGCGCAACCTCGCGCCACACCTTTCAAATCCTCACCAAGCGGCCGGATAGGATGGCGGAAATCCTGTCAAACGACGGCTTTAAAGTATTGCCGAACGTCTGGCTTGGAACAAGCGTCGAGGACAGCCGGGTACTTCACAGATTGGATGAACTTCGAGCCGTTCCAGCGGCCATAAGGTTTGTCTCATATGAGCCGCTGATCGGCTCTGTGGCGGGCGCAAGCCTGGCAGGCATTCATTGGGCGATAGTCGGCGGAGAGAGCGGACCCAACGCACGTCCGATGGACCCGCAGTGGATCGATGATATTTTCGATCAGTGCACCGATGCCGATGCAACTTTCTTTTTCAAACAATGGGGCGGGAAGAACAAGAAAGCGACGGGTCGAACCTATCGCGAGCGCTTGTGGGATGGCCTACCAGAATTGAGAATGTGAGATGCCATGTCTGTCGCCAGCTTCACTGCTGCCGAGCTGGTATTCGATACGGCAAAGAAAAGGGACGCCAGCGGCGCACCATTCTTGTGGTGGAGCCGGACTGGATCAAGGACGGCGCCCTTAAAGGCTGTTTCGAGCCGCCCCTTCACATAGGCCTCGATTGCGTTTACGTCAGCTCGGCGCACAGCCTGCCCTTGCGTCTCGAAAATGTCTTCCCGCGCAACTTCGTGACTGTACCAACGGGAACGCCAGTCGGTCGCGCCTAAGACGCGATCTAGACTTGCTTGCTTGCCAGGATCGAGTTTCGCCGGATCGTGCGGAGCATTCCTGTATAGGCCCGACAACGGAAAGAAGTACCAGCAATCCAACGCCTTGGTCTTGGCGATCGCTTCCACTGTTTGCCACGATACCTCCATTCCGTAGGGGTCAAGAAAGATGACCCCGCGTATTCCATGACCAACGGTGTCAGGACCTCGCCAGTGGATGTTCGTGCACAGACGCTGCACGAGTTGGTTAGCGTCGCCATTTCGTAGGATAATCTTGCGATCTGGATACTCGTCAACCAAAGCTTGAAGTTCTGAAAATCGAGAGGCGTCTTGCTCGATCAGAACGACCGAGTGCATAGGTGGGTCGATCTCGATCGCGATCCGCGCCGATCCTGGTGTCGTGACTTCCTCCGGCTCGGCGAAATCTGGTCCGAACAATGGCAAACCAGGGCGCACCTCCGTGCGGGTACCAGAACCAGCAAAGGCATCAATGTAGATGCAGGCGAACTGCTGCTTTCGAAGCGCAACGGAAAATGACTGTAAATACTCTTGCAAACACCGAAGTTTTTTAGACGTATCGGGTCCACCAAAGACATGCTTTGCCAATTTTCGATACCCCAATCCCCAGCGTATATCCAAGCCGAGAATTAAACGGGTGTCTAGATCGTTTAGAACAGGCGAAAAATGAACAAAGCCAAGCGTTGTTCGGCTTCATAAAGGCCGCCCGCGCCTTCATGGCCGCCAGCGCGATCACAGCCTCGTGTACGGCCGCACGGGCCCTTTCCGCCCGGCTTGACTGCCCGCAACGCCCGGTCTAAGGGGCGTCTGCACCGGCCCTGCTTTCGTCGAAAGCGCGTGCAATCCTAAACGACGCGCCCGCTCCAACCTATCCTTTTGGCCTCAGCAAGGGAGACCCGGCGATGATCAAGGCATTCGTCGTCGACAATGATCGCCTGCGCCTTGCCGACGATCTCCTAGCAAACAGCGACCAGGTCGTCTGGGCCGATCTTGTGAGCCCGACAAAGGAAGAGGAAGTGGCGATCGAGGCGTGGCTCGGTGTTGCCATTCCGACGCGCGAGGAGATGGAGGAGATCGAGATTTCGAGCCGCCTTTATGTCGAGGACGGCGCCTATTTCATGACCGCCATTCTGCCGGCCCAGACCGAGGCCGACGATCCCCTGATGTCGCCGGTCACCTTCGTGCTGGCCGGCAACAGGCTGATCACCGTGCGCTACCACGAACCGAAGGCCTTCAAGACCTTTCCGCAGCGTGCCGAGAAGGTGGCGACCGGCTGCACCAGCGGCGACACCATCCTGATCGGTCTGCTGGAGGCGATCGTCGACCGCCTCGCCGACATTCTGGAGCGTGCCGGCCGCGACATCGAGGCGATCTCGCGCGACATCTTCCAGCCAAGCTCGACCAAGGCGTCGAAGCGCAATCGCGATTTTCAGGAATTGCTGAAGGCGATCGGCCGCAAGGAGGACATCGCCTCCTCGATCCGCGACAGCCTGATCTCGCTGCAGCGGCTCGCCGGCTTCCTCACCCACGCCTCGACCCAGACCAAGATGAGCAAGGACATCCGCGCCCGCATCAAGACCTTGTCGCGCGATGTGCTGTCGCTCGCCGACCACGCCACCTTCCTGTCGCAGAAGATCAACTTCCTGCTCGACGCGACGCTCGGCATGATCTCGATCGAGCAGAACGCCATCATCAAGATCTTCTCCGTCGCCGCGGTCATCTTCCTGCCGCCGACGCTGGTCGCCTCGATCTACGGCATGAATTTCAATGTCATGCCCGAACTGACCTGGAACTTCGGCTATCCTTTCGCCATCGGCTTGATGATCCTCTCGGCGATCCTGCCCTTCTGGTATTTCCGCCGCCGCGGCTGGCTGTAGAGGCTTCGGAGCTTCTATTGGGTTGAGCGTGATGGCCTGGCGCACCAGAAATGACTTGACCGCCCCGCCTGCATCCGGGAAACCACGATCCGTGGCGATCGTACAATCTTGAACCGGATTCCAGACCATGACCGGAAAGAACGCAAAGACCTCGGCCCATGAAAAGACCTGGGCCTATGAGGATTTCATCGAGGGCGCCTCGCTCGACCTCGGCACGAAACTGGTGAGTGCGGCCGAGATCATTGAATTCGCGCAAGAGTTCGATGCGCAGCCGATGCATCTCGACGAGGCGGCGGGCAGGGCCAGCATCCTTGGCGGGCTGGCGGCCTCCGGCTGGCACACCTGCGCGATGTTCATGCGCATGCTGTGCGACGCCTTCCTGCTGGACTCGACCTCGCAAGGCGCCCCCGGGGTCGACCAGGTCCGGTGGAAGAGGCCGGTGCTGGCCGGCGACATCTTGAAAGGCAGCACCACCGTCCTTGCCAAGCGTCTGTCCAGGTCCAAGCCGCAGCTCGGTCTCGTCACTTTGCGCAGCGAGCTTTTCAACCAGCGTGGCGAAGGCGTCTTCGAACTCGAGAACACGGTCATGTTCCTCGCCCGTGATGCCGCACAGGGCCGCTCATGACATTGGACGAGTTCTTCTGCATCGGCGTCACCGTCACCCTCGGGTCGCATAGATTCGAGCCCGAGGCGATCAAGGCGTTCGCCAGGAAATACGATCCGCAGATATTCCATCTCGACGAAGAGGCGGCGAAGAACAGCGTGTTCGGCGGCCTGTGCGCCTCCGGCTGGCACACAGCTGCAACCTGGATGAAGCTGAACCTCGAGACCGGCGTGGAGGCCGAAGGCATCAGCTGGGCCGGCGCTGGGCCCGCCCCCGAATTCGGGCCATCGCCCGGCTTCAAGAACCTCAAATGGCTAAAACCCGTCTATGCCGGAGAAACCGTGACCTTCACCCGCACCGCGCTTGCCCACCGCCCCATCGCATCGCGGCCGGGCTGGCGAGTGCTGACGCTGCGCTCGGAAGCTTTCGATTCGACCGGCGACAAGGTCATCGAGTTCGAAAGCGCCGTGCTGGTGAAGGCGGAATAGTTTCTTCCTTCTCCCCTTGTGGGAGAAGGTCGATCGGCGCGTAGCGCCGAGACGGATGAGGGGTGCTCCAGCTTGGCACTGCGGCACTCCGTGCAGCACCCCTCGTCCGACCTCGCTTCGCGAGGCCACCTTCTCCCACAAGGGGAGAAGGAAAAAGCACTTCAATGCCCTTCGAACCCGATCAGCGTCCTGACCGGCACGCCGAGCGCCTCGAGCTTCTCGCGACCACCGAGGTCCGGCAGGTCGATGACGAAGCAGGCGGCGAGGATGTCGGCGCCGATCTGCCGCAGCAGCTTGACCGCTGCCTCTGCCGTGCCGCCGGTGGCGATCAGGTCGTCGACGAGGATCACCTTCTCACCCGGAGACACGCCATCCCTGTGCATCTCCATCTCGTCCAGCCCGTATTCGAGGCTGTAGGCGACGCGCACCGTCTCGTAAGGCAGCTTGCCCTTCTTGCGGATCGGCACGAAGCCGGCCGAGAGCTGGTGGGCGACGGCGCCGCCAAGGATGAAACCGCGCGCCTCGATGCCGGCGATCTTGTCGACCTTCTGGCCGGCATAGGGATGCACCAGCTCGTCGATGGCGCGGCGGAAGGTACGCGCATTGCTTAGCAGCGTGGTGATGTCGCGAAACAGGATGCCCGGCTTCGGATAGTCTGGAATGGTGCGGATCGCGGCAAGCAGCGTGTCTTCGAGCGAAGGTTTCATGGGGCGGCTCTCCGGGCGTTCGTCCGACTTGAAGACGTGAGGGGGAATTTCGGCCGATCGTAACCCGGCGCGGCCGGCGACGGCTACCGCGATGTGGCGCCTGGAACAAAATTGTCCGGCAAAGGACTGGAGCCGGCTACCTTCGGAGGCGTCTTCGGAGGCAGTCCTCAGAACATGCAAAAAGGGCGCCCCTTCGACGCCCTTTTCGATTTCGTGGTTTTCCGTAGCTCAGTGCGCCACGCCGGCCCACACCTTGCGCTTGGTCAAGTAGACCAGCGCACCGAACAGCAACAGGAAAACCAGCACGCGAAAGCCGGTCTTCTTGCGGGCTTCCAGATGCGGCTCGGCTGCCCACATCAGGAAGGCCGACACGTCGCGGGAATACTGGTCGACCGTCTGCGGCGAGCCGTCGTCATAGGTCACCTGATCGTCGGAAAGCGGGTTGGGCATCTTCAGCGAGACGCCGGCTATGAAGTACGGATTGTAGTGGGTGCCTTCCGGTATCTCCATGCCCGCCGGCGGCTGCTCGTCATAGCCGGTCAGCAGCGAGTGGATGTAGTCGGGACCGCCTTGGGCGTATTGCGTGAAGATGTCGAAGACGAAACGCGGAAAACCGCGTGTGACGCCGCGCGCCTTGGCCAGCAGCGACATATCGGGCGGCGCAGCCCCGCCATTGGCGGCCGCTGCTGCCTGATCGTTGGGGAACGGCGCCGGGAAATGGTCGGACGGTATGCCGGGACGCTCGAACATGTCGCCGGCATCGTTGGGACCATCGTTGATCGTGTACTCGGCGGCCAGCGCCTTGACCTGCGCTTCCGAATAGCCAAGATCTTCCAGCGTGCGAAACGCCACCAATTTCATCGAATGGCAGGTGGCGCAAACTTCCTTGAAGACCTTCAGCCCGCGCTGCAACTGCGCCTTGTCGTAGGTGCCGAAAGGTCCGGCGAAGCTCCAGTCCATCTCCTTCGGTTGGTGTATCGGGAAATGCGTCGGCGCGGCTTCGCTGTGCGCCTCCTCCTGGGCGATCGCCCCGGTGGTCGCGGCCGCAGTGCCTGCCAGCACAAGGCCGAGCAGCGCCAGCGAGGTGAGAATCGTCTTCATACCAAATCCCCTTGAGATTCTCTGGCGCGCTGTCGTCGTCTCGAGCATGATCTTGTCCGAAAACCGGTCTCCACTTTTCGGGGTCATGCTCAGCCCTTGGTTTCCGGCGCGGCTGTCGCGCGAGCCGGATGCCCGCCACCGCCAGCCTTGTTCTTCTCGAGAACTGCCTCGGTGATCGAGTTCGGCAATCGCCGCGGCTTCTCGACCAGGCCCAGCACCGGCAGCACGACCAGGAAGAAGGCGAAGTAGAACAATGTCGCCATCTGCGCCATGAAGACATAGCTGCCCTCGGCCGGCTGCGAGCCCAGCCAACCAAGCAGGACGGCATCAATCACGAACAGCCAGAAGAACAGCTTGTACCAGGGCCGGTAGACCGCCGAGCGCACTTTCGAGGTGTCGAGCCACGGCACCAGGAACAGCATGGCGATGGAGCCGAACATCGCGAGCACGCCACCGAGCTTGGAGTTGATCGGCCCGATATTGAAGGTGATGGCGCGCAGGATCGCGTAGAACGGCAGGAAGTACCATTCCGGCACGATGTGGGCCGGCGTCTTCAGCGGGTCGGCGACGACGTAGTTGTCCGGATGGCCGAGAAAGTTCGGCAGGTAGAAGACGAAATAGGCGAAGATGAACAGGAACACCAGCATCCCGAACGCGTCCTTGATGGTCGCGTAAGGGGTGAAGGCGACGGTATCGGTCTTCGATTTGACCTCGATGCCGGTCGGGTTCGACTGGCCGACCACATGCAGCGCCCATATATGCAGCACGACGACGCCGGCGATCATGAACGGCAGCAGATAGTGCAGTGAAAAGAAGCGGTTCAGCGTCGGGTTGTCGACGGCGAAGCCGCCGAGCAGAAGCTGCTGGATCCATTCGCCGACCAGCGGGATGGCGGTGAAGAAGCCGGTGATGACGGTCGCGCCCCAGAACGACATCTGTCCCCAGGGCAGCACATAGCCCATGAAGCCTGTCGCCATCATCAGGAGATAGATGATGCAGCCGAGGATCCACAGAAGCTCGCGCGGCGCCTTGTAGGAGCCGTAATAGAGGCCGCGGAAGATGTGGATGTAGACGGCGACGAAGAAGAACGACGCGCCGTTCGAATGCAGATAGCGCAACAGCCAGCCCGAATTCACGTCGCGCATGATCTTCTCGACCGAATCGAAGGCGAGACTGCTGTCCGCCGCGTAGTGCATGGCCAGCACGATGCCGGTCAGCATCTGCGCCCCCAGCATGAGAGCCAGGATACCGCCGAAGGTCCACGCATAATTGAGGTTGCGCGGCACCGGATAGGCGACGAAGCTGTCATAGACCAGCCGCGGCAGCGGCATGCGGGCGTCGACCCAGCGTCCGATACCGGTCTTGGGCGTATAGGTCGAGTGTCCCTCGCTCATCGAAATGTCCCCTCGCCTCAGCCGATACGGATCTTGGTGTCGGAAATGAACTGGAATACCGGCACCGACATGTTCTCCGGCGCCGGTCCGCCGCGGACGCGGCCGGCGGTATCGTATGTCGAACCGTGGCACGGGCAGAACCAGCCGCCGAACTCGCCTTCCTGGCCGAGCGGAATGCAGCCGAGATGGGTGCAGACCTGGACCATCACCATCCAGGCCTCCTTGCCCGGCATGGTGCGGTTGGCGTCGGTCGCCGGCGCATCGGCCGGCAGATTGGCGTTGCGAGCGAGCGGATCCTTGAGCTCGGCCAGATTGACCGCCTCGCCGTCCTTCATCTCTTGTTCGGTGCGATTGCGCACCACCACCGGCTTGCCGCGCCATTTCACGACAAGCGACGTTCCCGGAGTCAGCGAGGAGACGTCGACCTCTACCGAGGCCAGCGCCAGCGTCGAGGCATCCGGGCGCATCTGGTCGATGAACGGCCAAGCGACGGCACCCGCGCCGACCACCGCGGCCATGCCCGTGGCGACGTAGAGAAAATCACGACGGTTGGGATCCTGGATGTCGGTTGCGCTCACGGGTGCCTGATCCTTTCGCCTCTTCCGTGCCGGTGGCCGAGGCTTGTTCCCCGCTCTTTCACGCCAACCCGACAGCGCATGGCGAACAGGCTAGCGAATTCCTCCGGCAATTGGCCTTCGGTTTATGCGTGAAGCCCGTTTTTGTCCAGACGGGTGAAGGCACAAGGGCAGATTGTCGCGGGGACGCAATTCGACGGCGGACGGCGTGGCGACGGGCACATGTCGAACACGGCGAAAACGAGCGAAATCAACCCGCGAAGCAGCGCCGGCGTTTGTCTCGACAGGAGAGGAGGAGTGAGATGAGCGAGACCGACAAGTCGTATTGGCTGCTCAGCGAGACCTCGGGCATTGGCGAAACGCGCGACCGGCGCCTCGACCGGGGACTGCCGCTTTTCGAGGGGACTCCGCTGGCTCTCTGCGGGCTGGCGGGATTTCTGGATCCGGCCCGCGCCGAGCCTGCCCTATGGGATTGTCGTCTTTCTCCGGTCCGTCGCCTTCGTTTGGACGCTTGTCGGATTCGGTCGTGACTACATTCTGTTTCCGGCGCTTGCCGGGTTCATGATCGTGGCCCCCTTTTTGGCGCTAGGCCCGTATGAAAAGAGCCGGGCAATAGAGGAAGGACGCGCCATCGGCCTCGCCTCGATGCTCCTGGTGCGCCCCACCGGCGGCGCACAGGTCTTCTTCACGGGCCTACTACTGTGTTTGCTCCTGCTTCTGTGGACGCGTGCGGCGGTGCTCCTCTGGGCGCTCTTCTCCAGCGTGACGCCCTTTCCCGGATTCGACCGCATAGTCGAAGTGCTCTTCGGCACCGCATATGGGTGGGCGATGATTGCTATCGGGACGGCGATAGGAGGCCTCTTCGCGGCCTTCGCTTTCGCCATCAACGTCTTTGCAGTGCCGATGCTGCTCGACCGGCGCGTGGACGCGCTGACGGCTATGGCTATCAGCGCGAAACTGGTGTGGAACAACCTTCCGCCGATGCTGGCCTGGGGCGCCTTGGTGCTCCTGCTCTTCGCAGTCTGCGTGGTCACAGGGCTTATCGGGATGATCGTCATCTTTCCTCTGCTGGGGCACGCAACCTGGCATGCGTACAGGGCGGTCGCACGTCCAGAAGGGTGAGACCATGAGTTGTTGCGCGCCGGGAGCCGAAGCCGCATTGCTGCTGGCGCCAGGGCGGGAGATTGCCGAGCGCGAAATCGTGCTCGCCAGCCGCGACATGGGGGATGGCGCTTTCCAGATCCAGTTTTCGGTACCGCAAGCGATTGCGATTTCCGTCCTCATCATCACCTGCCCGTGCGCGCTCGGCCTTGCCGTGCCGATGGTCCAGGTCGTGGCGGCGCGCCGGCTGTTCGATCTCGGCGTCACCCTCAAGGATGGTAGCGCGCTAGAGCGCCTTGCCGAGACCGACACCGTGGTCTTCGACAAGACGGGCACGCTCACGACGGGCGCCGCCCGCGTCGAACGGCACACGGTAGCTCCGCAAGATGTTGCGGCCGCCGCAGCACTCGCCTCCTTTTCCAGGCACCCGGTGGGGCGCGCGGTGGCCGCGATGACAGTCGCAAGAGTGGCTATTGAAGGGTTCCGCGAAGTTGCCGGGTACGGGATCGAAGGGCGCGTTGGCGAAGCGTTTTACAGGCTAGGAAGGAAGGATTGGGTCTCCGCAAGCGTGGCCAACGTTCCGGGTGAAGCCGCCACGTGGCTTTCGAAAGACGGAAAGCTTGCGGGTTCATTTGCGATTGCCGACGAAATCCGTCCTGGCGCGACGCGTGCCATCCGAAAGCTAGCTGACCTCGGGTTGGCGACAGAGGTGCTGTCCGGCGATCGAGTGGAGGAGGCTTGCAGGGTGGCGGCTGCGTTGGGCATCTCGGAAATCCGCCACGGTGCGCTTCCCGAGGACAAGGTCGAGCGTCTGGAGGAGCTGGCGCGGCCCGGCCGCCGCATCCTTATGGTTGGAGACGGGCTGAACGATTCCCCCGCGCTCGCCACCGCGCATGTCTCAATGGCGCCCTCGTCGGCGGCAGACATCGGGCGGAATGCTGCCGACCTTGTCTTCCTGGGCACGAGCCTGGAGGCCGTACCACATGCCATAAGAGTCGCCCGGAACGCATCCCGGCTGGTGCGGCAGAACCTCGCCCTTGCCATCGCCTACAACGTTCTGGTCGTGCCCCTCGCTGTGATGGGCCATACGCCCCTTATGGCCGCTGTCGCCATGTCGACGTCATCGATTCTCGTGGTCGGCAACGCATTGCGCCTTCCGGGAAAGCCTCCGCCCGCAGGATCTCCGGCTCTTCGCAGGCTCGACTTGGCGGAGGCGGCATGAACTATCTCGTCTGGCTTGTTCCAATTGCCTTGGGCATGGGCGTCGCGGGTCTCGCGGCGTTCCTGTGGTCGATGCGCAGCGGCCAATATGAAGATCTCGACGGAGCCGCCGAAAGGGTGCTGGTTTCAGACGCCGCGGACGTTCCCCTTCGTCAGTATGGATGGAAAAGCGAGGCGGCCGCTCATGAGGCTCGCCCCAAGGGCGGGAAGGCGCCGACCGCCGACGGCGTTTTCTCAAGGAGCAGAACGGACGGAAGGGTTTGACAATGTCTCAAGCTGGTGACAGGCCGTACGACTGGGTGGCGGCGTTGGCTTTCTACTCGGGAGCCGCCGTGCTTGTCCCAAGCCTCGCCGCCTTGGTCGTTAGCCTTCTGGCGGTCGCCTTGGCATTGCTACAGCAACGAGATGGCTGTCCTGCGTAGGGCGGCGGCTCCGAGACTGCTGGCCTCTTCAGTTGCATTCGGATGCGGACGGAGTATCCTTAGTTTGGGCGCGTTGCTGCGCCTAGTGCTCGGGCGTCCTCGCACGAGCGAAATTGGGGAGTGGCAGGCATGTCCGAGGCAATGCATTCGGCGGCGCCGCATCATCTTCCGCCTTTCATAACGGCCCCCGGCGAGACCGATGTGTTGTTCACGGGGTCGGTCATCTTCCTTGTGCTGGCCGTGATGGGGATTGGAAGTTTGTACTTCTGGCTCCATTCCTTGCCGGAGCGCATGTCCCACGGCGGCAGTCAGATCCAGTTCCAGCTTGTGGCGGTGCTGTCGCTGCTGGCGTTGTTCACCCACATCCATGCGTTCTGGATTGCCGCGCTGTTTCTGGCGCTGATTCCTGTGCCCGACTTCTGGACGCCCCTGGCCAGCATGGCCGACTCGCTCGCCAGGATGGCGACGGGGCGGTTTCGATCCCCCGCCGCGGAGGCGCCGTTTGAGCCGGCTCCCGAGGTGCTTGCCAACTATACGCCGGTCAAAGTGGAGGCTGTACCTCCTCCGACCCCCTTGGAGAAAGCCCGAAGCGACCCGCGCGACGAAATCGCCAAGACGCATGCGCCGGAGCCGTCCGACCGCCATCAGCGCCAGCCGGTGTCAGTGGGAGGTCATGAACGATGATCGAGGTTCTGCTTTGTTCGGTCCTGACCGTCCTGCCCGATTTTCTCGTCCGCCGCTTCGTACAGGGAAAGAGGATTGGTCACGAGATCACGCTCTATTCTGTATGGTATGAGCTGCGATACGGAATAACGGCGTGCATAGCTCTGACAGTGATTCTGCTGACGCTCATTCTCTACTATCATCCGTCGACGTCGAGTGCGATTTCGTTCTTTCGCACCATTCCCATCCTCCCCGAAGGCTCCGGCCGCGTCGAGGAAGTCTATGTGGGCATAAGGGACAAGGTCGAGGCTGGCCAGCGCATCTTCAGGCTTGACAGCTCGGAGCAGGAAGCGGCGCTCGAGACCGCGCGACGGCGCATATCGGAGATAGACGCTGGTTTCGAATTGGCCAAGACCGAACTGGTTGGGGCCGACGCCCGCATTCAGGAAGCGCAGAGCGCCTATCAGCAGGCCCTGGACGAATTCG
The DNA here is from genome assembly GCF_055811455.1 of Mesorhizobium sp. WSM4845. Lineage (NCBI taxonomy): Bacteria > Pseudomonadati > Pseudomonadota > Alphaproteobacteria > Hyphomicrobiales > Phyllobacteriaceae > Mesorhizobium > Mesorhizobium sp. WSM4845. Next base: position 189,926 of record NZ_JBVVQA010000002.1, on the reverse strand, counting down.
AAACCAAGAGCGAGCTTCAACGACGAAACGCCAGCACTGTCGCGCAGCGCGAGATCGAAAGGCTCGCCAATATCGTGGAAGGGCGGCAGGCCGCCGTTTCCGCCATCGTGGCGAGCAAGCAGTCAGTCGAATCACAGATTTCGTCCGTGCTGCCGGCGCAGAAAAAGAGCGCCGAGGCGGCGCTTGCCCAGGCCCAGGTCGAACTGGACAAGACCGTCGTCTACGCCGGGGTCGCCGGCACTTTGGAGCAATTCACCCTGCGCAAGGGAGACATCGTCAATCCCTTTATGCGGCCCGCCGGCGTTCTGATACCGGCGGAAGCCGGACGGAAGGCTCTTATAGGGGGCTTCAGCCAGCTCGAAGCCCAGGTGATGAAGGTCGGCATGGTTGCCGAAGCGACTTGTATTTCGATGCCTCTGACGATCATTCCGATGGTGGTCACCGAGGTTCAGGATCTCATCGCGACCGGTCAGGTTCGGGCGTCGGATCAGTTGATCGACGCCCAACAGGTGGTCCGGCCCGGAACGATCACCGTCTTTCTGGAGCCGCTGTTCGCGGGAGGGTTCGATGGCGTGCCTCCAGGCAGCAGTTGCATCGCCAACGCCTACACCAACAATCACGACCGACTTGCCGAGGAAGATTTGGGCACAGCGCACTGGCTGTTCCTGCACGTCATAGATACGGTCGGGCTGGTGCATGCGATCATATTGAGATTCCAGGCGCTCCTTCTTCCGGTGCAAACACTCGTCTTTTCGGGCGGGCATTGAGGAACCGACGCGCCGTCGAACATGCGGCCAAAGGAAATACCGTCATGTGCACCGTAGTGCGATCTAAGCTCGCTATGGCCGTTTGTGCTTAAATGGAACGGGATTTGAACCGACATAACGCGGAGCAACAACGACGTCTCAAGGGATCAATGCGGCAAGTCATACGCTTGGCCTGCCGACCTTAGTTGCTCAAGTGTTTTTCCGGCGCAACTTCCCGACCAATCTCCGCCAACTGGCTCGGCCTTGCCTGTTATGGTGATTGTGCCGGCCTGATTGTCTGGGGTTATATAAACGGCAACCCCGTCTGGACCAATTTTGGACAAGTAGTAAGCACGAACGACGCCGCTTAATTCACAACGCACCAATAAAGGAAAGTCCTCGAACGATCCCTCTTGGGCATGTGCTTCAGGGCTATACATGCAGGCAAGCGACAATTGCGCAATGACAGCGAAAGCTGCCCCTGTAATCAGCCAACGCGCCTTCCGGCAAATATTTTCCATTGATTACCGTCCCTTGAGCACCCGGTTGCAATTAAGCCCCGACAACCGCACCTGCTCAATAGCGATCGTCAACTCAACTTCATTCATTTGATCCCGACAAGGCAATACGCCATAGCTCCGTTTCTCTCAGTTAAATCACCGACACGATCAATGCGAAAGCATTATCGGCAGCCGGACGTCCGACAGGATGCCTTTCGTGGCCCCACCGAGCACGAAATCCCTCAGTCTGGTGTGACCGAACGCTCCCATGATCATCAGGTCGGCGCCGATTTCGATCGCTCGCTCCTGAAGCGACACCTCGACCGGGCAATCCTCGGATACGAATGGCATGGCCTCGGCTGACAGCCCGCGTAGGTTCAGCCCTTGAGCCAAGCGTTGGGCGGCGTCCGTCTCCTGCAGGGACTTCTCGCCCGTCACGGTGAGCACCGTAATCTTGGAAGCGCGGCGCAACACCTGATGTGCATCCGCCACGGCGCGAGCCGCAACACGGCTGCCGTCCCAGGCAATAGCAACGCTGTGCAGCTTCGTGACAGGCTCGACCTCTGGCAGAAGGATCGTCGGCCTTCCCGACCCGAAGATAATGGCCTGCGCGGTCGTCCTGCTCGTGGGGTTGTTCGCCTCCCAGGCGCAGAGAACGAGATCATAGTAACGCGCTTGAATTGCAGCGGTGTCATTCAGCAAGGGAGCGTTCGACGCGACCGCGCCGGTGGTTGTGTCGACACCTGCCCGTTTCGCTTCCAGCACAACCTTTGCTAGAAACGCTTCGCCGCGATCCCGGCACAGCGCTTCGGCCTCCCGCGTCATTTTGGGGACGTCGACCAGCCTCCGCGACAGCGCATTCGAGATGTTTCGGATCTCTACGTTGATGGCCAACGCATGCAGTTGCGCACCGAGCGCCGCCGCCATCGCGACCGCCCTGGGCACTACCATTTCAGGGTTGGGTTCGGGATAGGTGATAACAGGCAGCAGGGCTATCGTTTTCACTAGGGGCCCCCTTCTGAATGCAGGGTACGCGACAGCCGTCTAGTCCCAAGGCACGCATCCGCGATGTGCATGGGCCTGCTCACTCGCCCGGATCGTTGACCACGGCCCAACTGTCGTCGGGATCGAACGCCGTGATCTTTTCGGCGAGCGCCGCCGTATCGGGCCCCAGGTCCTTTTCGTAGACTGTGCCGTACTGGTTTACGACGAAGGTCATGATGCCTGTGCGGTCGTATTCGGCAGGCATCGCGATCAGCCCAAAGCCGGCGATCATGTTGCCGTTGATGACGTAGTCGTACTGGCCGCCGGCGACGTTCGCGCCTTGGCCGTTCAATATGCGGTAGCGGTATCCGAAATAGCCGTCCTCGGCGGCCGTCGCCAACTCGGCCTGGCTGATCAGCGAACCGAACGGGCTTTCCGGCACGCCGTCGCCGGGTTCCCAGTAGAGCCCGTCATATGTCCCGGGCGTACTGATCAGCTTCTGAGCATATTCGCCGACGCCATCCTCATCCCAGTCGGTTTCCTTGTAATCCTCCTGGGCGTCGACATAGGCGCGCAGGTTGGCGACGGTGGTCAGCTCGTTCTCGCCGATCCTGCGGTTGATGACTTCTTCCAGCCCGGCGATGGTATCGAACGCCCATTTGCCCTCTGTCTGCACGACAGGGAATGGAAACGGCCATACCTGGTTACCAAGAAGAAGCGAGCGGCGGTCGGGTGCCAGTTCCTTGACGGCGATGCCCTTCGCCGCCTCTTCGCGGATTTCCGGAAAGCTCGCCTCCACTTCCTTCGACTTCAGCACTTCGCTGGGCGACAGTCCGAGAAGCGAGGCGACGGCCTCCTTGTCATCTTCCTCCAGCGCTTTGCGGAACGCCTCGACGAGTTCGTCGACTGTTGCGAACGGCGTGGGCGTCTCGCCGATGAAGGCATCGAAATCCTGCGTGGTGCTGGTCTGTGCTTCCTGGGCGCCGCCGGCCGAAAGTGCGGGAACGCCGAGCGAAAGTGCGAGAGTTGCGGTAATGAGGTATCGGATCATGATCATGTTCCTGAAATAAGCCGGATGTCGCACACGATACGGCAGTTGCTACCGGCGTCCTCCGCCTCGTCCGCCTCCGCCTCGTCCGCCTCCGCCTCGTCCGCCTCCGCCCCCTCCTCTTCCACCTCTGCTCTGCACCTGGCGATGGCCGCCACCCCGGCTATAGGCACCGCGGTTCGAATGGTTGGTCGCAACCCTGCCAGGTCGCGGATTCCCCATCGCCGACGGCTTGCGCGGACGATTGTCGGCGCGCGCAGCCGGCTTTTTCCTGGAGGACTTCTTCTGAGCGACTTTCTTGGCCGCAGGTTTGTTGGCCGCCGGTTTCGCCTTCCTGTGCTGGTCCGAGACGCGTTTTGCATCGGGTCGCTTGGTCCCCGACTTCGGCAGCTTGGCCTGCGGCCGGTCCTTCAAACCTTCGGCGACATTCTTGCGGACATCCTTCCCCTTGAGGTCATGCGCCCGCGCCTGCTTGCCCTTGCCCGACTCCCGGCGGTCCTTGGCCTTGCTGGCAATGTTGTTGAAGTCCTTGCTCTTCAGGTTCTGCTTGAGCTTGTCGCGGTCGATGTTCGCGTTCTTGAGATTGATCTTGTCGCGGTCGATGTTCTTGAGGTCGAGGTCCTTCAGCCTGTCGATGTCGATATTGTCGATGTCGATATTGTCGAAATCGATATCGATGTTGTCGCCGATATCGACGTCGAGATCCACGTCGCCGCCCCAGGTTCCCCAGTCGTCCCAGTCGACCACTGCGGCCCACATCGCACCGGTAGCAAGCGCGGCCCAGTAGGGCGCTGTCGGATAGTAATAGGAGGGGTACGGGTCGTACGCGATCGGGTCGCCCGCTATGACGTAGTCGGGCTCGTACAGCATTTCGGGGGGATAGGTCGGGATATAGACGGTCTGCGGATCGGCAGACCTGATCACGACATTGTCGCCTTCGTTGACAACCTGCACCTGCTCCGTCGTCTTCAGGTAGTCCTTGGCGACCGCCTCGTCGCGCAACTGCTGGATGGCGACGAGCAAATCCTTCTGCTGGTTGGCGGCCGCATTGCCCAACTGTTCGGTCCACTCCAGATCGTCGTTCATCATCTTCACGATCTTGGGATAATTGAGCAGCGAGATCACGCTGCCATCCCATTTGTCGTTCGGCTCGAGGTCGGGAGACTTCGCCTTTTCGTCGAGAAAGCGGGCCGCCTGCACGATCTGTAGCGGATAGAGCGAAGCCGCGATGGTGAGCGCGACGACATCGTCGGGATAAAGCGCGATCGGCGCGGTCAGGACCTTCAGTTCGTCGAGCGTGAGAGGAGCAGGCTCCTCAGTGACGGCGGCCGGTTCGCTGTCGGCCGCCGGCCGCGGAGTCGGAGTGGGGGTCTGGCCGTAGGCAGGCGCACCGAACGGCGCGGAAAGAAGCAGAAGGGCCGCAAGGCCGACTGAAACGAGGCCGAACCTGGACCAATGGGTCATCTGGCTGCTCCTACAGTTGCGATCGCCAAGCTATTTCTTTTGCGCGGCGTCGAAAGGGTCGACGTAGCTCCGCCCAACCGCGCGGACGGCGCGACCTATGTCGTCATGGATATCGTCCTGGAGATTGACGATGGAGACACGCACGCTCCAGTTGGGAGCATCGAAACCCCCGCCATTGAGCAGCACGATCGAGTGGTCCTTCGCCAGGCGATAGACCAGGTCCAGTGGATGAACGTTCTTCTCCAGCCATGTAACCATTTCCTCGCCTTGGTATTTGCGCAGCCAGAATTCGAAATCGAGGGGTTCCGATAGTAAGCCGCAAAATTCGCGTTGGGCTGAACATCCAGAGGCGGTCCTTGCGCGTCCGATCTGCATCTGTCCAGCATTCCGCCCGCGCCACCGCTGTTGGAGACGCGAATATGGCTTGCACTGGAAACCGTTTGCGCGGCATCGGTATGGTTTAACCGGTCACACGGGGTGAGCCGTCCCTTCAAGCTCGGAACAGAGCCAAACTCACTGGAAAATTGATGCGCCACAGGAACATCCCTTCAATGGCCCTCAACTCTCTATTGTCAAACTACTTTCTCGCGCAGTTCTTAGACACACCATAATTAAAATAAGCTTTGAATTATCGTCCCTCAGCGCTCGCTCACGTCTGCTGTTAAAATGTAACCATAGCAGTAGTCTACGTCAAAAAATCGAGACTTCAATAGCATAGCGATGCAGTCATGATAACACCTTGAAATAAGGCACGCAAGGGTGTATTGTACGACTTCAAATTAACTGACATTGCAATCAGCGGTTTCATAGATAATTATCATACAATTTACCTTATCGGCGGAAGCAATCGGAGAACTTCTGGCCGCGTCTTTTAGTATTGAACCTGCAACAGGAGGGTATCATGGTTGAATGGGTTCGTGAGCACAGCTTCGCAGCTGTCCTGAAATCGCGACCTTCATGTCTCTAGCCATTTGCTATTATTTCTGCCCCTTTATGGATGAAGATCTCGGCTTAGGAGCGGTGACAGCGACCCCATTGCAGCCGTCATCGTTAGGCAGCTTGGGATCACGATTTCTCCGTCGCTGAGGGCGCTGCTGGCAGGACTGGTCGTCGGGCATCTGCGTATGCGCTTCCCTCTCTTCGGTGGGACCGGGACTGTACCTCGGGCACGACCTGCTCCGTATGAACCCCATACTGCTCCTGGGAGGACTGGCTGGGGCGCAGACCAATCCCGCCGGCATGGCGGCGGTGCAGGACCGCTCGGGCAGTCCGGTTGCCGTCCTTGGCTATACGCCGGCGGTTCCGATCGGCCACATCCTGCTCACAACCTGGGGACGGTGATCGTGGGCGTGATGGCGAACTGAAATCCGACCTGAGAAAGGGACTTCGGTGGCAGTAGGATTACCCGGCAAGCCCCGATCGCGGCAAATGAGGCGCATGTTCCTTTATGCGCTCGTGCAGCAGTTTCGTGTGGTCTGGCCGATCTTCTCCGGAATCCTTCTCGCCATGGTGGGAGCGGGACTAGTCATCGGACGCATAGAGGATTGGCGCGTCGACGAAGCTCTTTACTTCACCTTCGTGACCGGTCTTACGATCGGCTACGGCGATTTCTCGCCGCAGCACCTTCTGACGCGGTTACTGGCGATAGCAATCGGTTTTGCCGGCATAGTGATGACAGGCCTCGTTGCGGCGGTCGCCGTGCAGGCGCTGAGGGCGGCTGACCGCAATCTCCTGAATGAGGCTGGAAATGGGCCCCTTGATCAAAGAGATCCGTAGCAACGTCGTTCTCTGGCTTTTGGCGTTTGTTCCGGTGGTATTCGTCGTCCGGCAATTGGAGCCGGAAGCGCACACGCTGCTCTTTGTGCTCTCTGTGCTGGCGATTGTACCGCTGGCCACCTTGCTGAGCGCGGCTACCGAGTCGGTCGCGTCCAAGACGGGCGATACGGTCGGCGGGCTGCTGAATGCCACGTTGGGAAACCTGACGGAACTGGTCATTGCGCTGGCTGCGCTGCAAGCCGGCCAGTACACGTTGGTGAAGGCTTCTATCGCCGGAGCAATCGTCGCCAATACTCTGTTCATGTTGGGCGCCTCGTTCCTGCTAGGCGGTATCAAGTATCATGTGCAGGAGTACAACAGGGTCAGCGCCAGGCTGCAAACCAGCCTGCTGTTCCTCGCTACGATCGCGATGGTGACCCCGTCCATGGTGGCGCAAGTCGATTCCGTTGCCACGTCCGCGTTCACCCAGCAGTTGAGCGTTGGATTGTCGGTGCTGCTCATCAGCGCCTACGCGATGGGCCTGATCTTCTCACTGAAGACCCATCGAGAACTTTTCAGCGGAACAGCCCATGCGGAAGAAGGCGAAGCGTGGCCGATGGGCCTGGCTCTCGGAACTTTGGCAGCGGTGACAGTGCTTGTTGCTCTGGTAAGCGAAGTGTTCGTCGAGTCGGTGCAGGAGGCTGCGGTGGCGTTCGGCATGACGCCGGCCTTCGTGGGTTTCATCGTCGTTGCGTTGGTAGGCGGTGCTGCCGAGATGGCGGCGGCGTTTGCCGGCGCGCGAAGGGACCGGCTGGACCTGAGCGTGGGCATCGCGCTTGGGGCCGCATCACAGATCGCGCTTTTCGTCGCCCCGATGATGGTACTCCTCAGCTATGTTATCGGCCCCGCTCCGATGGACCTGCTGTTCTGGCCGGGCGCGGTCGTCATGGTGCTTATCGCGACGATCACGGCATTTCTGATGACCAATAGCGGACGTTCCGCATGGTTCGTCGGAGTGCTGCTGCTAATGGTCTATCTGATCTTCGCCATGACGATCTACCTTCTGCCACCGCAAATCTAGGCAGGTAGGCGGGCCGTGGTTCCGTCAGGGCGAATACCATAGGTGAACACCAAGGATGGGCTGACCGCAGGTTTGGGCGCGCCAGGAGCGGACTTGGAGAACATGACGTGAGAAAGATAGGCGAGCGGCGTTGGGAGGGCAGATAATGGATTCGGACGGTTCGCGTCCCCTCGTCCATCCTCGTCAGGATCTCACCCGCGTGACGCTGGCGGTGCTGTTCATCGGCAGTCTTCTCATCGCCAGCATCTGGGTGATGCAGCCGTTTCTGCCGGCGATCGTATGGGCCACGACGTTGGTGCTTGCCACCTGGCCGCTCATGCTCTGGTTGCAGCGCCATACCGGCAACCGCCGCGGCCTTGCCGTCCTGATCATGACGCTGACCTTGCTGCTGCTTGTGATCGTGCCCTTCTGGCTGGCGCTCAGCACGGTCATCGCGAACATCGACAAGGTTGGCGACCTGGTCCGGACTATCCTGTCGATGCGACTGCCACCGCCACCCAGCTGGCTGGAGGGAGTGCCCCTGGTTGGAGCACGCGCTGCCGAAGCATGGCAGAAACTGAACTCGGCGGGCGCTCAGGAACTGGTCCAAAGACTGACCCCTTATGCCGGAACGCTGACCTACTGGTTCGCGTCAGCCACCGGAAATTTGGGTGGCATGTTCATACATTTCCTGCTGACGACCGCGATTGCCGCGATCATGTATTCGGGCGGTGAACGGGCCGCCGCCACCGCAATTCTCTTCGGTCGCCGGCTGGGCGGCGTTCGTGGAGAGACCGCGGTAAAGCTGGCCGGCCAGGCGATCCGAAGTGTGGCCTTAGGCGTAGTGGTTACCGCCGTTGCGCAAAGCGCTGTAGCGGGTATCGGGCTGGCCGTAGCCGGCGTGCCCTATGCCGCCGTGCTCATGGCATTGATCTTCATTTTGTGTCTGATCCAGCTCGGTCCGGTCCTGGTAATGGCTCCGGCAGTGATCTGGATGTATTATTCGGGCGACACGCTTTGGGCGACGGTGTTGCTGGCCTTTACCATCGTCGCCGCGACGATGGATCAATTTATTCGCCCTGTTCTCATCCGCAGAGGCGCCGACTTGCCTATGCTGCTTATCCTGGCCGGGGTCATCGGCGGCCTGGTAGCGTTTGGCATACTGGGCATTTTCATTGGCCCTACGGTGCTCGCGGTCGCCTACACGCTGCTCAATGCGTGGATGGCGGATGGCGATGATAGAGAACCTCCTGGGGAAACGCGATGAAGCCGGCAGGCGTTGCTGCTTTTAAGCTAGGCGGCAGCGCCGCGAGCCAAATCGGCTAGTAGGGTGGACTCAATGCGCACGCCCGGCAGTTCACCCTCCAAGCGCTATAGTCGTAACTACCAAGACGCTACCGATTGCCGCCATGGCCAGAGCCATCGGCCAAGGGCTTCTGCCCATATATTTGCCGAGCCGTGCGCCGATCAAAAACAGCATGGCGACGGCTACCGCGTTCGACGCGCGCATCGCCGTCGGCAGATCGTCGATGAACAGGAACGGCATGCTGGGTGGAAGCGTCGATAGGATGACCAGCAAGCAGATTGAAACTGCAGCTCTGACATCCCGAATGTTCACAATGCGCCGATTGTCGGATACTGGAAGAGATCTGATGCGCGTGACGATACTTTCGGCGTCGGCCTCGGATGTGACCAGGCGGACGTCCTTCGGCAACTCGGAGAGGAAGACGCGCCGCGCCTCTGCCAGGGGCATCACGCGGATGGCCTCAAAGAAATTTAGGCGCTTCACCCGCTCCACAGCTGTCGTCAAGGCAAACATGACGCCGTCGACAATTCCCCAAGCGAGGTTGCAGCCCAGGGCAGCCATCAGCACGGCCCCCACCTTGTCGCCTTCGCCAACCGCGACGCTCATGGTGCCTGTGAAGGAAAGCGCCATCAATAGTCCGAAAATTACCTCCGACAGACGGTCGATGGGGTCGAGCACGGGTCTAACGGGATCGGGACCGTTCATGGCAGGACAACCGCCACATGACAACACTTGAGCAATCGCACCTTACAGCAAGCGATTTCCGTTTGGAGTCTAATTCCGCTTGCCGAGTTCCCGTGCTTTGGGCAGAGCCGAACGAGTGGCTCCGCTTCAGCATGGTGGCGCGGCGGTGTAGAACCTGTCCCATAGCGCATCCCTTTGATTCGGATGGCAATGATGCGCCATTAAAGTCCGGGAGGCCCATGCCGCGCGCGGACAGGGCGAAGATGATAGCCCCGAGCGCGACCGCCCATCATCTCGCCGTAAAGTCGGCTGACTCGGGGATTCCGGTCGCGACATAGAAGCCGGGCAGAATCGCCAGGCCGAAGAGCAGCACGCGCTTGGCCCGGTGCTCGAAAGGATATCGAATCACATACCAGCCGACGATCCCGAACACCCATACGATCTCGCCGACTGAACTCGCTTCCATGCTCAATCTAGCTCACCGGCGCCCTTACGGCGGTATGGACGTCTTGAGGAGCCGCGGCCGCCTCGACATTCTCGATCTGCTAACGGGGGGCCGTTGCGGCGGCGGCATTTCCGGATTCAACCCCCGGCGGGCCGGTATAGCCGATCGCATTCGGCCCGCCATTCATCTGTCGAAGCTTTGTGATGAAATCACGCGGCATAAGCCAGATACCTGGCGTCTTGTAGCCCATGAAGCTTGCGATGTCGGCCACGAAGGCGTTGCAATTGTAGAGCGACGCGTGCCAGAGCGGCGACTTGGCCTGCAGCTTGCGTATATATGCCACGACCCTCCTGTATTCAGGTTCGGTAAGCGGAACTGTCCAGCTCGCCGACCGGTAGGCGATTTCCAGATCGCCGTCGGTCCATCCGGTCGAGGCCGGCACCGGCGCGAGATGGCCGAGCATATAGATATTGGGATCGTTGGATTTCGGCGCGAGCCCGGCGACTTCGGCATTGATCATCTTTCCCGATTTGTCCATGCGCCCGAAAATCACGAAGGAGTGCCCGTATGTATAGGCGTAGCGGGAGCGAAACTCGATGAAGTACCGGCCCTCTGCTGAATTCACCGTGCTCGTCGGCGCCCCGGCAGCCGCTAGGGTCCGTTCATCGGACGTGAAATTCAGTTGAGGTTTATCCTGCGATTGCGATTGGCATGATGCCGCCGCGAGCGCGAGCAGGGCCACGGACAGTGAACGGCCACTTACAAGCGTCATTTCATTCCCGAACTCCGAGGAGCGCAGATCAAAAGCGGGTCCTGCCCGCCACTGGTGACCTCACGACCGAGCCGAAGAGTCGCCCGATCCGTATTGCTGGCTGATGGGGAAAGACCAGCGGCCCTTCCCCATCCCGACCTAGGCCGGTTTACTTGTACACGGGCGCCGGTGCAGGCTCTTCGACGACGACAGGCGGCGGAGCCTTCCCCTTCCCTTTGCCGATGTCCATATTTGCGCAGCCGCTTAGGCTGGCGACGGCGAGCGCCGCGACCACTGCGATTAGAATTCTGCTCATCACATATTCCCCTCGGGCGAATCGGTTCAAGCTACAACACGCAAACTAACGGGGGACTACACCGCAGCTAGTGCAGGAAAGACACACCTAGCCAATTTAACTGTCGGTTGATGGTTGGGAGAGGCATTCTGTCGGGTTCCGTTGCAAAATTGGGCTGTGTTGCAAAGCTTTCGGTACCAGGCGCATGGCATGGCCTCTGGTGTTTCGCCGGAGAGTTCAGATGTTCAAGGGCCGCCATTTCGACCAGTCCGTCATTCTGCTTTGCGTTCGCTGGTATCTGGCCTACGGCTTGAGCCTTCGCGATTTGAAGGAAATGATGGCCGAGCGCGGCATCAGTATCGATCATTCGACGATCCACCGCTGGGTCGTTCACTTCTCGCGAAGCGCGTCCAATGGCTGTGCCGTCGCAGCGTTTCCCTTCCGAAGTCTACTGCATACTCACCCAATAGCTTGCCTCTGCTACTCCATTGGCGGATTTCGCCGCGTTGCCGCAATTGGCCCTTCTGAAAGGGTGCCGGGATCGACGAGTTCGATCATGATGGCATCCGGACCCCTAACGTAGATCACACCTCGTTCCGCCCAAGGACATCACCAAGGCAGCAAACTATGTCCCAAAACGTCGGCTGCCGCTCACACCCTTGCCAACGACTTCCCTGATAATCGTTAGGGTTTCCCGTGCAGCCTCCCTGGGCGGCAGGGCTGTATCTGCAATATTACTCACCAGTCTTGTAATGTCATGGTCTATTTTCTTTTCGGACCATTGAATGCCGTTGGCTACAGTAATGTATACCGAGTAGGCATGATGTGTAGTTCCCGGCCGTTCGCCGATGATGTGAAGAATCCCTCTGAAACTCTTGGGATCTGCGTTCTGAAAGAGCACCTCGCCGATCCGATAACCGGCCCGGACCCTTCCGCTTGTAACCAGGATGTTCTTGTTGCTCATCGGGACATTGGCGTCGGCAAGCAACCTGCGCATCTCTTCGAGATAGGGTGCTAGATGTCCCTCGTCCATGATGGCTTTGGCGTTTAGGCCATCCGAGATAACGATCTGGCCTTTCGGCAAGTCGTCGCCCCAAGAATCCCTTATTCTTTCAATTTCTGCAATCGCTTCCGGGCTTAGTGTTTCACCTGTATTCGGGTGAGCTATATAGTCATTGCGGTCTTTGGATAGCGTGCGGACCGGCACCACATCGGGTATGGCAGCGACAAACTCGGGCGTTAATTCGGCCCAGAGAGACTGCTTGGCGTCATCGTATAATCCCTTCACTTTGGCTGCGAGCTTTGGGTTCAGATCCCAGATATTCTCGCCGTGCCCAATAGCGAGGTCGACGCCTCTCCCTTCAACCTCCTCAATCTTCTGCCTGCCTTCCGCGTAGACGACGTCTTTAGGCCGCTTTTCGCCCTTCGCGAGGCGGTACTGGTAGTACACCCAGAGAGGATCGCCATAGTTCGTGGTGTAATTGTTGTTCTGATCAACAATCCCGATCCGCTTGTAGAAATCCCACATCGCGTCATTGACTTTGAAGCCGAATTTTTCCCTCAACCGGACGTGATCCTGGAAGGACGTCGTGAGATAGCTCAACATCGGGTCGTTTTTGGTGGGCAGCGCAATCAGGTAAACAGGATTGGCAGGCATTATCTGGTCCTGGCACCAATCCAAGTCTTCAAGGCTGACCGTCATGTGTAGGGTCGTGCAGATATCCAGGCCGATCGTCAATCCGTGGAGTTTGCCCATGACCATATCTTCGAGGCAGCACCTCACCAGTTGTTCGCGGTTCTTGAATACCTCCGGACCAATGAATCCGGCAACATCGTTGACATGAAGCCACGGCCCCCTGGGCTGCACCTTTGCGAGTTCAATTCCAACCGCCCTGCTGAAGCCGTATTTTCGGGACTCCAGTACCATCATATCGACGCCGTTTGCCGCGCCATTTGTAAATTCGGAGCCCTGCCCAGTTTCGAAGTAGAGGCCATATCTTTCCCCTTTCTTCGCGCTTGCATACTTCAGTATTGTCTCATTCGTGATATCAAAGATCTTGTTGCAGTCATCTGTTCCAGAAAGGCTCTGGAACATCGTGGCAACTGTTCCAGGATACATTTCGCTTACCTCTGCCTGCACGTCGATATGCGCAAGCACACACCAAGGGATCACGTCGTCCAGCTTGAAGGTATTGACGATGTCTCTAAGCGCCCCTTCAACGCCCACGACGCTGTTGACCGTGCTGTCGACGGGGTTTGTCCCGATGACAATGTCGCCCGTTGCATAGGAGAACGCATCGAAGACCTGCCAAACCACGTCATCGGGATGATCTGTAGGAGAATTGGGCTGGATTCGTGCACCCATGTATCCCTTTGCGCCCATGTTGGTGCCCGGCAACACATTGAAGATTTTCTGACTCAGGGCGATCAGCTCTTCATTACTCATCAGTTTCGGGACACAGCCGATCGTGTCGCTGGTGAGTCCGTGCATTACGCCCTTAATCGTCGCCTCTGGCTCAGTCAGGAGAAAATCTTTCAAATGGCCCATGGTCCAATCTTTGACCTTTGCGTACTGGGCCTGGTCGGTGGTCTGCCATATCAATCGTTGAAGGTCGTCCTCGAGCAATGGGTACTGGTGGAGATCCCCGATCTTCGTATTTGTCAAAAGGGCGCGTGCATTTTTCCGTGTTGCCTCATCCACAGCGCCCACTCCAATGGTCTGATCTCCTTCCTTAAAGTCATTCGCAGCGCCAATCACTTGCTGGTAAACTGTTTGATCAAAGTCTCCTTTGACCCTGTTGATATACGCAAAGACGTCTTCTCCCGGCTGGACCTGGTCGATCGCAATGTTTGCTTGGCCGGGTGCCGCCTTGGCAGCATCGCTGTAGCTTGCAAGGGCCCCAGCAGCTGCTCCCACCATTAAGAGCAGTTCTCTTCTCGAAACTCCTTCATTCTCCTTCGAGGGTAAGCTCTTGTTCATGGCTATCTCCTTGTTGCAAAGGACCAGGGCGATCAGCGGTTTCGCGCGCGCGGCGACCGCGTCAATGGCTGACTGAGGTCTGGAACTGAAAGCATTCTTGGATTCTAGCTTCGGAACGGCAGTCTTCGGAAAGATGGATTGCATAGCTTCACCAATTCGGCTCGGGCGATGTTCCAGGGCTGCAGCGTGGGGTCGAACTCTGCAACCGCGCCAACGCTCGATAAGTGCCTCGCACCTCATCACGCCAATCCCAGTTGTCCAACCAGCCCAACCGGTTTATCGTACCTTAAAGACCTATAAAGTTCGATCCATTTTGGAAGCTTGAGCCTAATCGAGCATGATGCCCGTCGCGGGACGAAACCTTGGCTGCATTCCCTTCAAAGACACAACGGGAGAAGCAACATGGCACGTCATATGAAAGCAGCGATCGTTCGGGAATTTCGGGCGCCTCTGGTCATTGAGGAGATGGAGATCCCAACTCCTGGCCCGGGTCAAATCCTGGTGAAATACGAAGCGACGGGCGTCTGTCACACGGACCTTCATGCCGCAAGCGGCGACTGGCCGGTGAAGCCGACACTACCATTCATACCAGGACATGAAGGGGTCGGTTTTGTCTCCGCGGTCGGACAGGGTGTCAAGCGAGTCAAGGAAGGTGATCGGGTTGGAGTTCCGTGGCTTCACACCGCGTGCGGCTACTGCCCCTATTGTCGCACCGGCTGGGAAACCCTCTGTGCATCTCAGTCCAACACTGGATATTCGGTGAACGGAACCTTCGCCGAGTTCGGCCTGGCAGATCCCGACTTCGTCGGAAGCTTGCCGGACAGCCTCGAATTCGGGCCGGCGGCGCCTCTGCTTTGTGCCGGGGTGACCGTCTATAAGGGTCTCAAGGAAACCGAGGTTCGTCCTGGCGAGTGGGTCGCAGTCTCAGGCGTAGGCGGGTTGGGACATATGGCGGTCCAATACGCCAAGGCGATGGGCATGCATGTCGTTGCGGCGGATATTTTCGACGACAAGCTGGCCTTGGCGAAACAGCTTGGCGCCGACGTTACCGTCAACGGAAAGGACAAGGATGCCGTCGAGCAGGTTCAGAAGGCGACAGGCGGTGTTCACGGAACCCTCGTCACGGCGGTTTCTCCGCAGGCGATGGAACAGGCGTTCGGGTTCATGAGGTCGAAGGGAACGATGTCTCTCGTCGGCCTCCCGCCAGGGAAGATCGCGCTGCCGGTCTTCGAAACCGTCCTGAAACGCATCACGGTGCGCGGTTCGATCGTTGGTACGCGTCAAGATCTGGAAGAGTCGCTGCAGTTTGCGGCGGACGGCAAGGTGGCATCCCATTTCTCATGGGAAGATCTTGAGAACATCAACGATATCTTCCACCGGATGGAACAGGGCAAGATAGACGGCAGGATAGTGATGCGGCTTCACTGATCGGATATACACGCGCCGCAAACGCTTCGAAATTATTTCAACTGGGAACGCATCTGTTCGAAGCGGCGGTAGCTTCTTCTAGGTATCGACGAGGCCAGACGCTTTATCGGCGGAAGGGTGATCTTTTCATCGGCATCAAAGCCGACAATGTGAAAGACCTCCTTGCCGATATCGACGCCAATCGATTGTAGCTGGCCTGACTTGTAATAATCTAACCAATTACGACGCGGACGTCGTGCGTGAGCCCGTCGTCAGTGAGTGGCACATTTCCGTCAGTCAAAAGAGTCCCGTCCATCATTACGGATTGCACTCCCCGGCCGACACTCTTTGAGTTGTCGAAACGGATCCGGTACGACGCCGATCCGTACCTGTAGCTTAACCCATAATACGGCCAGCGTGTAGGAACGCACGGCTCAAACCGAAGGATGGGACCGTCCCGTCGAAGGCCAAGAATAGCCTCCAGCCCTGCTCGATATAACCAGCTGGCTGAACCCGTGTACCATGTCCAACCACCACGTCCCGTATGCGGCGGCGCGCCATACACGTCGGCGCTGACCACAAATGGCTCTACCATGTAGCGTTCGACCTGATCTCTCGTCGCTCCGTGGCAAATCGGATTGATCAAGTTCCACAGATGCATGGCGCGATCACCATCGCCCTGCAAGGCTGTCGCCCAAACAACCCACGCGGCTGCATGGGTGTACTGGCCGCCATTCTCGCGGATACCGGGAACATAACCCTTGATGTAGCCAGGTTGCAGTGGGCCATTGTCAAATGGGGGCTCGAATAGCGCAATCAGCTTGTCCTCCTGTCGCACAAGCCTTTCGTGAACCGCGTGCATTGCCGTTGAAGCACGTTCCACATCGGCCTCGCCGGAAATGACAGCCCAAGCCTGTGGAATGGCATCGATCTGACATTCATCGTTGAGCGACGACCCGAGCGGAGTGCCATCGTCGAAATAGGCTCGGCGATACCAAGTACCGTCCCAGGCGTTGGCTTCCAAGGCCACGCGCAAGGTTTCGGCTCTTTCGCGGCACCACGCGGCGCAGCTCTCATCCCCACGAGCGGCCGAAATCGTGGCAAACGACTTCAGGACTGTAAGAAAGAACCACCCGTTCCAGACGCTTTCACCCCTGCCCTCCGCGCCGACCTTGTTCATGCCGTCGTTCCAGTCGCCCGTTCCCATGAGCGGCAAGCCGTGGCGGCCTAGACGGAACCCGTGTTCCAGGGCTCGAATGCAGTGCTCATAGATTGCAGCGATTTGTTCGCTGGTGTCCGGCCGGTTGAAGTCCTCGTCCTGGTCCTTCTTCAGGAGGGGGGACCTAATGAACGGAATCTGTTCATCGAGCAAACCGATGTCGCCGGTTGTCGAAACATAGTGGTGAACGACAAAGGGAAGGAAATATAGATCGTCGGTCATGCGCGTGCGCACGCCAATGCCGGACGGAGGATGCCACCAGTGCTGAACGTCACCTTCCTCAAACTGCCGTGCCGCCGCTCGCAGGATGTGTGAGCGGGTTTCGTTCGGCGCGCAGTGGACCAACGCCATGACGTCCTGAAGTTGGTCGCGAAAGCCGTACGCGCCCCCCGACTGGTAAAAGCCAGAGCGCGCCCAAACGCGACAAGACAGGACCTGATAAAGCAGCCACCGGTTCATCATCAGATTGAAGCCAATGTCCGGCGTTGAGACCTGCGTTGCATTTAGGATGTCGTCCCACTGACGAGATAAAGCGGCGAAACTTTCGCGAGCGCGGTCGACGTCTGCATGTTCGCGAACAAGTCGGCGGACCTGCTCGAGGCCGGCAGCTTGTCCAAGAACAAAAATAACGTCCTTGGTGTCGCCAGGCTCTAACAAAATGTCCACCATCAGCGCGGCGCAGGGATCTTCCAGGGTTCCGAATCTTTCTGCCAGACTGGTCCGCTGCAATGCAGCGGGCCGAGACACCGAGCCGTATTTGCCAAGAAACTCCGCGCGATCGGAAGTGGCTGAACTCGCAACCTGACTGGCGGCCACGAACGCCAGTTTCCCGGCAAAATCACCGCCCCATGCGTTGTGCGCCACGATGGCTCCCGATTCGACATCGCGTTCGCAGACGACTTGCATCGCAGCGTCTTCGCGATGTGTCCCCAGAACCCACTCGGCGAAATATGTTGCCGATATTTGGCGAGGTCGAGAGTCATCGTTCGTCAATTCGAGATGCACGATCTTGATCTCACCGTTAGGCGGGACATACACCGTCAACCTGTGATCCAAAGCTCGGCTGATACTTTCATACCGGCTGTAGCCTTGGCCATGGTGAACGGTCACAACGGCTCGATGTCCCAGTGGCAAGGGCGTTGGCGTCCAGATCTCTCCGGTTTCTTCGTCCCGCAAGTAGACGACCTCACCAGGTGTATCTGAAACCGGGTCATTCGACCAAGGCGTCAGCCGGTTCATCTGGCTGTTGCCCGACCAAGTGTACCCAAGCCCGGCTTCAGTCGTCAGGCAGCCAAAACTCGGGTTTGCGATGACGTTGCTCCAAGGCGCCGGCGGCAGGGACGGCGCTCGCGAATTGACGCCGTCGACCACAATGACGTACTCGCGCCCGTCAGGGGCGAAGCCCCCGAAACCGTTCCAATACAACAAATCCTTGGGCGGGATCGCAGCAGGGCGCGTGAGTGTCTCGCCCGCTCGAGCCGCGGATATTCGACCCGGAGGCGTTTCAACTTCAACTGCGTATGGTCGATCAAGCTGATTGGCCAGTGAACCAGAGTTGCTTGAAAGGATGACGCGCGCAGCGGCGGCGATCGCTGTGATTTGATCGTCTGAGGCCGTGCCCGCCGACAAGACGAAGATTCCTCCTGGTTTGCCTAGCGTTTCGGCTGCCTTTCCGGCTTGCAGTCTCTTGACCAATTGCTTTGCGCTACTGGCGCCACGTGTATCAAGCAACACAAGGTCAAATTGCAAACTTCTGCGGCGGATAAACCCGTGCCCCTTTGTCACTTCGCGAACGAGAGTCTTATCCCCGTTGCCTTCGATGCGAACCAGCACGATCGGAAGGTCACCGGATATCCCGTGCGACCAAAGAGCTGCGCGATCGAAGAAGTGATTTTTCTTGAACGCCGTCGCCTGCCGCAAAGCCGGATTTGCAAATGCGATACTTCCAACCAGGCGATTAAACAAAGAGACCTTGTCGCGAGTCAGCTTTAGGTCGTGAAGCTCAGCTTGATAAGTTTCCGATGCCTCGCGGAACGTCTTATCGACGGCATCGATACTTGAGAATCGCTCTGCGATCGCGCGGACCGCCTGATGGTTGTCGCCGGCGCCCGTCACAAAGGCTACGCGCGCCGTATCACCCGCTTCCAGATGGACCGTCCTTCGCAGGCAGAAGACGGGATCGAGAACCGGGCCGGTCGTGCCGGATAGAGCTGCCCCCGCGTCAAATATGGTGGGATTTTCTGCCGTGCGGCCGCGTCCAAGGAATTTGTGTCGATCAGTCTCATACTCGACCACTTGGCCGACCTGTTGACTCGACGACGAAACATGAACCGCCCAGATCGGTTTTTCTTTCGCATCGCGCGGCCTGCGACGCGCAAACAAGGCGCCGGTCGCCTCGTCGTACTGCGTTTCCACGAAGAGCTTGGCAAACGTCGGATGTGCTCTGTCCGCGCGGCGATTGTTCAGACAGACCTCGGAATAGCTGGTTAGTTCGAGGGTTCGTGCCTTCCTGCCATGGTTGACAATCGTAAGTGCCCGCACTTCTGCGTCGACATCTGGTGCGACGCATACTTTCCAGGAAATTTCGATGTCTTCGGCTCGACAGCGAAACTCGGCCCTGTCTCCATGAAACGTATGCGTGTAGATATTATGAGGTCGGAAAAGTGGTTGCTTGCCGATGGACCATGGAGTGTTGTCCGCCTGGTCTCGGACGTAGCAAAACTGGCCCCAACAATCGCGGGTGACATCCTCTCGCCACCGGGTAACGTCAAGGTCCTTCCATGTGCCCCAACCGGCTCCTGTAGCAGTGAGCATGACACTGTAGCGACCGTTAGAGAGCAAAGCGACGGTGGGGGCCGGATCCATCGATTCAGGAGCGCTACTGTGTCTGGTCGGCTCGGGCGCGCTATCGCTGTGGATTGATTTTGCCATCAACGTTTTCCCACTCAAGCGACGACACCGGCTTCGAAGGCAATCGTCACTGCAACCACCGCCGACAACTTTCCCGCGGCCTAATCGGCGACATGTCCATTCCAGATCCTTACTGCGGGTATCTCCCGATAGTAAGTGAGAACGCTCCACGTACCGGTATTCAGAAGAAAATGTTGTCCGGCTCGCGGTGGAAGCCCGATCCAACGCGCCGCAAGCACGCGCAGCACGTGCCCATGCGCGAACAGAGCAACGTCGCCGTTCGCAGCCCGCGCCCGCGTCACGACTTGATCCACACGCGCGCCAACTTGCCTCGGCGTCTCGCCCCCCGGGCATCCATCCCGGAAAATCAACCAGCCCGGTCTTTTCGCCTGGATTTGCTGGGGCGTCAGCCCCTCGTATTCGCCGTAGTCCCACTCGATCAAGCTTGGGTCGACGATGGCGCCGGCGCCGAGACCCACCAACTCACAAGTCTCCCGTGCGCGCTGTAGTGGGCTTACGAGAACGAGCGCGAACGTCTGCCGCGCCAACACCGGACGCGTCCGTTCTGCCTGTCGTCGTCCGTTGTCGGTCAAGGGGAGATCTGTTGAACCTGTGTGTTGCCCGCTCAGGCTCCACTCGGTCTCCCCATGCCTGATCACGAATACGTTCACGTCCAGCTCTCCTGGCTTAGACGCTGTCCCAAGGCCGTTGCTTGTCCCGACACTCCGCCCGCGATTTCGGTCAGGTCGCCGCCGTGTAATGCGATGTACCCCTGTGCTCGATCAGATCGTGACGGATCGCCTGCTTGAAGTAAGCGGCTCAAGCTGCCAGCCGCGGCAACCGGTCGATGACGTCGCCTGGCCCATGGAAGCGGGTCAGGTCGTTCACGACGGACATATCCAAAGGCATGGGGGCATCTCGTTCAGCTTCGCTCCCTCGAGGTAGTGCGGCTTGTGCCCATACTCCACCGCCCGGCTGGTCGTGATGCGGCGGACTACCAAAGCCCACCTATGCCGCCTCCATCTCATCGGTGTACATCCCAAGACTAGCCGCGCCGTTACAGCGAGCCCGGTGGTAAAGGGCCAGTTGGCCCATCTTCAGCTCCTCGTCGCGTCCATGCCACGCCTCCAGCGCCGGATCCTGGAGTGCGCGCCCGTAGGAGAAACTGATCTTCCAAGGCTTTGGCCCGGGCAGTTGGTTGATCGCGTTGAGGTGGGCGGTGGCCACCCGGTCGTCCTGACCACCCGACAGGAACACGATGCCGGGGACCGCCGCGGGCACGTGCCGGCGCAAGCAGCGGAGCGTGGCGCCTGCGACGTCCCGCATGGGAACCGGACGAGAGTAGTTCTCACCCGCGATCACCATGTTGGGCTTGAGCAGCATGAACTCCAGCACGACACGCTGTTCGAACAGGGCACGGAACACGGCGTGAAGGACCACGCCAGTGACATCCTCGCAGCGCTCGATCGTGTGCGATCCCTCCATCAACACCTCCGGTTCAACGATTGGCACGAGTTGCTGCTCCTGGCAAAGCGCGGCGTACCGCCCTAAGGCGTGTGCGTTGGCACTCACGCACGCGGCGCTCGGCAGCGTCTCCGCAATGCGTATGACTGCCCGCCACTTCGCGAAGCGGGCGCCCATGCCGCGGTATTCGGAGAGGCGATCCCGGAGCCGTCGAGCCCTTCGGTGACTGTCTCCTCGGGAGAGCCGGCAAGCGGCTTCGCGCCTGTGTCAACCTTGATCCCGGGCAGGATCCCCTGGCTGGAGAGGACCTGAGTGAGCGGCGTCCCGCCG
Organism: Mesorhizobium sp. WSM4845; assembly: GCF_055811455.1. Lineage (NCBI taxonomy): Bacteria > Pseudomonadati > Pseudomonadota > Alphaproteobacteria > Hyphomicrobiales > Phyllobacteriaceae > Mesorhizobium > Mesorhizobium sp. WSM4845. Next base: position 168,578 of record NZ_JBVVQA010000002.1, on the reverse strand, counting down.
GAACTCTTCTGGCGGATGGTCTCGTCGTGCATGATGACGCCGCTGATGAACTCGGCCGCGCCCGCGGAGGTGAAGAGCATTTCACGGTAGGTGCGCCGGCTTTGCTCGGTGGAATGGATTCCGAGCGCATCGAACCGCTTGATCAATGTGGGCACGGTCTCGTCCGCCGCCAAAATACCCTTTCCCTCGGCGACTAGCGCCGCTGCGATGCTCCCCAAATCGTGGGTCATCGTGGGCCCTCCCGTTTGCTCTCCGTCGTACTCGTGCACCTTTATCCGAACAAGAAATTATATGGCGCAAGTCAGATGAGATCAAGAGTACGAGAAAGAGTGTCGCAACAAGTCAGCGGGTTTCCCAAACAGGATTGCCTGCCTCAACCGTGTTGGCGGCAGTCCGGTCGCTGCTGAAGTGTGCCTCGCTCTCTGCACCCGACAGCTCAGTGCGCTCGCATGCCCTGATGTTGTCCTACAGCGCTACAGCCATCCTCCCGCGAAACCTGCTCGACGCAATCCCTCTACCACCGGCGAACAGCGGCGCATGAGTTTCCAGAGCAGGCCAGTCCGGTAGTTTTCGATCATAAGCACGACCGGTCCCTGGTCGATCCCAAAGTGGTACGGGGACACCCACCATCCCGTGGGACTTTCTTCTATCGTGAATGACGGATTGAAGGACGGTTTGAATCCGTAAAGCCGTGTCATGCCGAGATTCATCCGGGCAAAATTGCGGGCAGTGGGGATAACGATCTCTGGCGCGAATGGCAGCGAGGCTATGACAACCCAAGGTGCGACCGTCCCGTCGTCGGGCCCGAACGGAGCGCCGCGGGCAATATAATCGAAGAACTGCCGCTCAAGGCCATTGACCGTTCGCGTGATCCAGCCCGGCCCGTCGCAGGCCGTGAACCCCCAGCAATGTTGGCCATAGCCGGCGAACTCCATCGGGTTTCGAATTGCATACTCCTGCTGCACGAAAGTTGCTTGCCGGCTGTTCTCGAAATAGTCGCTGTCGTGGTGACGCATGAACGCATCGCGGATGCCGCGAAAGTCCACCCACATGTGCGACAGCTGATGAGTAAAGAGCGGGCCTGAATAAAGCAGCTCGCGGCCGTAGATTTTCTTCCATTCGTAGGTTGAGGTGTAGGCGGCATAGCTCTGCGGGTGCAACGGGTGGGTCGGCGAGCCAAGGCCGAGGATGTAGAGTAGCAAGCCCTCATCGTAACCCCGCCACCGATGCGGGATGAATCCGCTTTCCGGGCGCCAGCCATGCGTCAGCGAAAGACCGCCATTGCAGGCCCAGTTCCAGTCGGCACGCTCATACAGCGTAGTAGCGAGGTGGCGGATTTCCGCTTCATCCGGAGTGTCGCGATCGAAATAGGTAGCGACGGTTAGGGCGCCTGCAAACAGGAACGCGGAATCGATCGTGGACAACTCGCACTGCCAAACGCGGCGACCCGTCTCGATATCCAGAAAATGATAGAAGAAGCCTTTGTAACCAGATGTGTTTGGCTCCGGTCCCTGCGGACAATCCGTCAAGTATCGCAATCGTTTGCGGGCGATCTTTGCCGCGAATTCGCGGATAAGAATTCCTCGTTCTACAATGACGGGAATTGTCGCGAGCGCCATGCCGATTGCGGCGATGCTTGCCGGAGCATTCGGTTCCGTCTTGTCGCGTACCAGCCCGTTGTCGGGGTTCGTCTCATGCAGATAGTACAGCAATGTCGAGAACTGCAACCGCGCCAGGTCTTGATCGGTCGGCAACCGATCAAGCTCGGCATCCGTCGACAGCGTGTCGGGCATAGCGCGTAAGTGCTCCGTTAACCGAGGTTTACCGGGGCATCGGGCATGTTCGCCTCAAAGACTGATTTGGATTGCAGCTCAACTCAAATATTGTCGCTTTCCGTTGACGTCCGTCGAGACTCGCCGCCCTTGTCCATCAAGCCCCATTTCCAACCGCTGATGTCCGGCAGATCATCACCATACTTCTCGATGTACTGTCTGTGTTCGATCAGCTTCTCGTGAATAGCCTGCTTGAAGTAAGCGGCGCGGGCGCCCAGTTGCGGCAGGCGATCGATTACGTCCTCCACCAGATGGAAACGATCGAGGTCGTTCAACACCACCATATCGAAGGGAGTAGAGGTCGTGCCTTCTTCCTTGTAGCCGCGGACGTGCAGGTTGTCGTGGTTGGTTCGGCGATAGGTCAGCCGGTGGATTAGCCAGGGATAGCCGTGGAAGGCAAAGATGATGGGCTTATTCTTGGTAAACAGCGCATCGAAATCGCGACCCGGCAAGCCATGCGGATGTTCTTCCGGCGGCTGCAGCTTCATCAGATTCACCACGTTCACCACCCGCACCTTTAATTCCGGTAAGTGCTCGCGGATCAACGCCACTGCAGCCAGCGTCTCCAGGGTCGGGACATCGCCGCAACACGCCATCACCACGTCGGGCTCGCTGCCCTTGTCGTTGCTGGCCCACTCCCAAATGCCAAGACCTTGAGTGCAGTGCTTGACGGCTTGGTCTATCGTCAGCCATTGCGGCGCGGGTTGCTTGCCGGCGACCACGACATTGACATAGTTGCGACTGCGCAGGCAGTGATCGGTCACCGCCAGGAGGGTGTTGGCATCGGGCGGCAAATAGATCCGGATCACTTCCGCTTTCTTATTGGCGACATGATCGAGGAATCCCGGGTCCTGATGGCTGAAGCCATTGTGGTCCTGGCGCCAGACATGCGAGCTGAGGAAGTAGTTAAGCGATGCGATTGATCGGCGCCAGGGAATCTCGTGGCAGACCTTCAGCCACTTGGCGTGCTGGTTGAACATCGAGTCGATAATGTGGATGAAGGCTTCATAGCAGGAGAAGAAGCCATGCCGGCCGGTTAATAGATAGCCCTCCAGCCAGCCTTGGCACTGATGTTCGCTGAGCACCTCCATCACGCGGCCATCTGGCGCCAAATGGTCGTCCTCCGGGTAGATTTCGGCCATGTAACATCGGTTGGTAACCTCCAACACGTCCTGCCAACGATTGGAGTTGTTTTCATCCGGGCTGAACAGGCGGAAATTGTTGCTTTCCAAATTCAATTTCATCACATCCCGGAGAAACTTGCCCATCAGCCGTGCCGACTCGACCGTGGTTGCGCCTGGGCTGGGCACCGCCACTGCATAGTCCCGGAAGTCTGGCATCTTAAGGTCGCGCAACTTCAAACCGCCATTGGCGTGCGGATTGTCGCTCATTCGGCGATGCCCCATCGGAGCCAGCGATGCCAGTTTGGAATTGAACCGGCCATCTGCATCGAACAGCTCGTCAGGCCGGTAGCTCTTCATCCACTTTTCAAGAATCCGGATGTGCGCCGGCTTGTCCATGTCGCCCATGGGAACCTGGTGGGCGCGCCAATAGTCTTCACACTTCTTGCCGTCGATTTCCGGCGGGCAAGTCCAACCCTTCGGCGTGCGGAAGACGATCATCGGCCAAGCCGGGCGTTTCAGGTTGCCGTTGTTTCGGGCATCAGCCCAGATTTGTTCGATTTCCGCCACTGCGGTGTCCAGCGCGTCAGCCAACTGCTGGTGGACGTCCTCCGGGTCGTGTCCCTCGACGAAGTAAGGCGTATAGCCCATGCCCTCGAAAAACTTTTGCAATTCGTCCTTCGGAATGCGCGCTAAGAAGCACGGGTTGGCGATCTTGTACCCGTTGAGGTGAAGAATGGGCAGCACGCAGCCATCGCGGGCCGGATTCAGGAATTTGTTTCCATGCCAGCCGGTCGCGAGAGGCCCGGTCTCGGCTTCGCCGTCGCCAACGACACAGGCGACGATCAGGTCCGGGTTGTCGAAGGCCGCACCAAAGGCGTGGCTCAAGGCGTAACCGAGTTCCCCGCCCTCATGAATGCTGCCGGGCGTCTCCGGGGCAACGTGACTGGGAATGCCACCGGGAAAGCTGAACTGCTTGAACAGTCTCTTCATACCCTCCGCGTCTTGGCTGATATTTGGGTATACCTCGCTGTAGGTACCTTCCAGATAGGCGTGAGCAACCAGGGCAGGGCCGCCGTGTCCCGGTCCGATGATGTAGATCATGTTGAGGTCGTCGCGTTTGATGACCCGGTTTAGGTGGACATAGAGCATGTTCAGACCGGGCGTCGTGCCCCAGTGGCCGAGCAGGCGAGGCTTGATGTGCTCGCGTTTCAGCGGCTCCTTCAACAATGGGTTGTCGAGAAGATAGATCTGGCCAACCGACAGATAGTTGGATGCCCGCCAGCAGGCGTCCATCGCCTGTAATTCGTCAGTCGAGAGGGCGCTAACGGCCGCCGCCGAAATTTCGCCAGAACGACCTTTCTTTTTCGTTGCGGTCTTAATCGATGCCATCGTTCGCTCCTCTTCCAGAACGGGACCGGTCGCGTTGACACGGTCTTGGCAAGCCGCAGTTACTGCGCAGTTGGCATGGATATGAGAACGATGAACCGATACGGCTTATCCGAGGCCGACTTGGACGCTAGTATAGACCAAAATGGGCAAGGATGCTCGCGATTTCGCCTGGCGTTCTGACCTTGGCGGGACCGCGGGTGTCGTCACAAATCTGCCATCACCGGCACCGCATAGTTCTCATTGACCCGCCGCGGTGGCCTCGCCGCGCTCCACGAGGTGCTCAGTGCACGCGGTGACATGTCCGGGGAGGCGGCGGAGCGGTGGCAGCGAATTATCGGCCTGTTCGGCATCGACGCGGAGGCGGCCGTTTCCGAACTGTCGGGCAAAGCGATCAAGCCAGCCCGACTGGTCAAGGTATCCTGGCGACGGGGGAAGCCCTCAAAGGACTGTCTCGGAGGACACGCTTTTGGTCCAGATTGACTCAGACAAAGCCGAAACTGCTCACGAAAAATACGAGCGCTTGATTGCGCGCGCGAAGCTTGTGCCGGCAACGAAGACCATCGTCGTGCACCCTTGCGACGAGACTTCATTGCGTGGCGCTGTTGAGGCTGCCGACGAAAGCCTGATCGTACCGATCCTGGTGGGACCATGCCGCAAAATCCGCGCGGTGGCGGAGGAACACAGTCTCGACATCGGTCGTTTCGAGCTTGTCGACATGGCGCACAGCGATGCCGCGGCCGCAAAGGGTGTTGAACTGATCCAGGAGGCGAAGGGAGAGCTACTGATGAAGGGCAGCCTCCACACCGATGAGTTGATGCGGGCCGTCACCGCGTCCGCAACGGGGTTGCGCACGGCGCGGCGGATCAGCCATGTGTTTGTGATGGATGTGCCAGCCTATGCCGAGACATTGTTCATCACCGATGCGGCGATCAATATCTTTCCCGATCTCGACGCCAAGCGCGACATCATCCAGAACGCCATCGATCTCTTCACTCAGGTCGGTCTCGGCGAGCCGCGTGTCGCTATACTTTCCGCCGTGGAAACCGTCACCTCGAAAATACCGTCAACCATCGAGGCCGCGGCGCTGTGCAAGATGGCCGATCGCGGCCAGATCACGGGCGGCGTGCTGGATGGTCCGCTCGCCTTCGACAACGCCATTGACCCGGAGGCGGCTAGAATCAAGGGCATCCGGTCCGTCGTGGCGGGGCGCGCGCAGATCCTGGTGGTCCCCGATCTCGAAGCCGGCAACATGCTTGCCAAGAATCTAACCTTCCTTGCCAAGGCGGACGCCGCCGGCATCGTGCTCGGCGCGCGCGTCCCGATCATCCTCACATCGCGGGCTGATTCCATTCGCACGCGGCTGGCTTCCTGCGCAGTCGCAGTGCTCCTTGCCGACGCGCGCCGTCGCTCGGCAGCCTTGCCGGCAACGTAGCCATGGATGCGATCCTGGTCCTCAATGCCGGCTCCTCGAGTCTGAAGTTCCAGGTATTCGGATTTGACGGGTCGGGCGGTCTGCAAAGGCAAGTCAAGGGTCAGATCGATGGCGTCGGCACATCACCGCGACTGCTTGCCATCGGGCCTGACAAGAAGCCGTTGGTAGATCAAGCCTATTCCCCAGGCGATGTCCCGGATCTTCCCGCCGCCACAAACGTCGCGGGAACCTGGCTGCGGAAGACGCAGGGATTCAAACTCACCGCTGTCGGCCACCGCGTCGTTCATGGCGGGCCGGACTATGCTGAGCCCATACAGGTGGACGAGGACGTCCTACGAAATCTTGAACGTTACGTCCCGCTTGCTCCGCTGCACCAGCCGAATAACCTGGCGCCTATCCGCGCCCTGTTCGAGCGACGTCCGGAACTGCCGCAAGTTGCCTGCTTCGACACGGCATTCCATCGAGGCCACAGCGCGTTAGCCGACCACTATGCGATTCCTGAGCGCTTTTATGCGGAGGGGGTGCGGCGGTACGGGTTTCACGGACTGTCCTACGAGTATGTCTCCGGACGTCTGCGCGAGATTGCACCCGATATCGCGAGCGGACGTGTGATCATCGCGCACCTCGGAAGCGGCGCCTCCATGTGCGCGCTATCAGAAGGCCGCAGCGTTGAAAGCACGCTTGGATTTACGGCGCTCGACGGATTACCGATGGGAACGCGCTGCGGACAGATCGATCCGGGCGTGATCCTCTACCTCATTACGGAAAAGGGCATGACGGCGGCGCAGGTGCAGGATTTGCTGTACCGTGAATGCGGGCTGAAGGGGCTGTCTGGAATCAGCAATGACGTTCGCGACCTGCTGAAGAGCGATGATGCCAACGCCGCCTTCGCATTGGACTATTTCGTTTACCGTATCGGCCTGTACGCAGGGACGTTGGCGGCAGCGCTGGGTGGTCTCGACGCCTTCGTATTCACGGCAGGGATCGGCGAGAACTCGGCCGAGATCCGGGCGCGCATAGTCGAGAAACTTGGCTGGCTTGGCGCCGAGCTGGATCAAGCCGCCAATACAGCCGGAGAGTTAGTGATCTCGAGCGAGGCAAGCCGTATTGCGCTGTTCGCGGTCCCGACAGACGAAGAACTGATGATCGCGCGTCTCACACTGGAACTTATCGGGGCGGACAAAAAGGACGGTCTGGGCGAAAGCACGCGTATCAGTGCGGAGCGTTCGCCCTAGAACCACTACTGTCGATCGCAAAGTAAGGCTTGCCCGCCGGCAAGCCCACGGAGGAAAGGCCCGTCGCATGATTCCCGTCGCAAAAGCGCAATTGCTTGAAGGCAAGAAGGGGCTCATCGTTGGCATCGCGAATGACCAATCAATCGCGTGGGGCTGCGCCAAGGCTTTCCGCGCACTGGGTGCGAGCTCGCTGTCACTTATCTGAATGACAAGGCGAGAAAGTACGTCGAACCGCTAGCTCGGGAGTTGGAAGCGCCGATCATGATGCCGTTGGACGTCGGTGTGCCGGGTCAGATAGAGGCGGTCTTCGAGCGCATTGAGAAAGCCTGGGGCGAACTCGATTTTCTCGTCCACTCGATCGCCTTCTCACCGAAGGATACACTCCAGGGCCGCGTGGTCGATGCGCCAGAGGAAGTCGCCGCCATCGGCGAGTGGCTCAAGCGCGAAGGCACCTGTCTGCTGCTCGCGCCACACCACGATGTCGGTTTCATCTCTTCCGAGAACGTGCCTATCTTAGGCTAGTGCCCGTTATGCCGGGCGGTCAGAGGTACGGTTCGGCATCAAGCTGCGATTGCTGCTCATTGTGGCCTTGCCGGTGTTCGGAAAGTTACCACATAGCAGCATCAGGCAACAAACCAGCCCGTCACTTCCAGAAGGGGCGGGTCTCGTCGAGGCTTCCCCACAAGGTTTTTGCGCCAGCCCAGCCAAATTCGGCGCGCGCCTGACTCGCTCCGATCACCCATCCGATGGCGCGTTGCGCGGCCGGATCGCCGGCGCCGGGCGCTTCCGCTCCCGTCAACATGGCTCTGGCGACCGCCGCGTCGTTCAGATCGCCGAAGACCGCCTGAAGTTTCTTCAATTGCTTCAGGAACGGTTCAGCACGTTTCGCCGGGTACAAGGGAGAGAAGAACTCAACCGTATAGCGCAGCTTCTTTAGTTCCTTGCGCAACTCGTGGCGCTGCTCCACATCGAGAGTCTCCAGTCCACGTGCGTGCTTGCTAACTTTCTTCCAGCGCTTGCTGAGTGCCTTGCCAGCCAACTCGACGACCGGCGCTGCAAGCCGCTCGGTCTGGCCAAAATCTTGAGGAACGAGCCAGCCTCGCGCCTCCACGAAACGCGCCAGGTCGATCAGGAACGCCTGCACGCGCGCGTCGGGGAGAACCTTGCGAAGGTGATCGCGCAGTCCCCCCGCCTGCCTCGAGAGAACATCGGCAAGGGGCGGCAGACCCGGTTCATCCGCGTGGGCCTCGGCCTCCCGCCGTACGATATTGTTCGTCACCATATCGATATCCCTGAGACGCCCGACCTCCTGGCCAAGCCAGCGGGCTTCCATGCTGAGCCGCGTCATTTCCGGGCTCTTCAGAACGGAAGCGCAGACAGAGAACGCGCTTCGCAATCGGCGCAGGCCGATCCGCAACTGGTGCGGCCCTTCGGGATCGTCCAGCTCCCGGATCACTACGACATTCGTGGCGACCTGATCGAGGCACTCGCGAAGGACGTCGCGTGCCGCCTGCTCGGCGATCTGAGCCCGATCGAGTGCAACGTCCTCGGCATTGCGGGGCGCGAGCGGCGGGTCGATCCGTCCCTGTTCCGCGAGCAGATAGCCGCGCGCCGCCTTGGTAAGGCGGGAGAACCTCAGGCCCCCCTCAGGAAACAGTAGATGTGCAATGTCGAACAGTCCGCCCAAGCTGCCCTCGATGAGTTCGATCTCGAGTTCACGCAACTCGGCCGAGCGCCCCCCGGCGTGGATTTCGCCGATGTCTATTGCCAGTTCCGCACGCGTGCCGTCCTCAAGGGACAACTCGCTGGCGGAACGCCTGATCACGGTCTCGCAGACGAACTCAAGCGGCGCGCCGTTCACGCGGCGAACGACCTCCTCTCGGACCGCTGCGTCCGGAATCGCTTCGAGACACAGCCGCCCGCCCGGAGCCGGGTTCTCCACCTCGCCAACCTGCGAGAGGCCGCCATGCTGCTCTGGCTTGGTCTTAACGGTCTGTATCCAACGCCGCCCGTCGCGCCGGAGTCTGAGCGCCATTCCTGCCTTCTTCAGCGCATGATCAGGGGTGTCGAGATAGATGCTTTTGAGCGTCCTGGTTTTCGGGCGGCCAGTAACCAGCTTCAACGCCTTCGCGCGCACGCCCAGTTGGCTCGACGTCAGTTCGTCGAGGAGAAATTTTAGCTCGATCTCGCTCATGGCCGAGTGTTGTAGTGTTGTCAGGCCCGGTGCAAGACTATAGAGTAGCTTAAGCTAATAAAATTGCTATGCCAGCTAAGGATTCAACCCGGTGGGCTTGCGCCTTCCCGTGCTTACGAGCCTTTCCGGTTATCAACCGGGCTGGGTGCGGAGCGATGTCTCTGCCGGGCTTGCAGTTGCCGCGGTTGGGCTTCCCAGTGCTATCGCCTATCCTGCGATAGCGGGCCTGCCGCCTGAGACCGGCATCTACGCGAGCATCGCGCCGCTGGTTGCCTACGCGATCTTTGGCCCCTCGCGTCAGCTCATAGTCGGTCCGGACGCGGCTACGATGACGGTGCTTGCGGGGGTTTTGGTCGCGGTTACCGCGAGCGTGCCAGTCGGGCTCGAAGTGGACCGAACTGCGATCGCAGCAATCCTCGCGCTTGGCGTCGGTTTGTTTTGCCTGGCGGCGTGGGTGCTTCGGCTCGGCGTTCTTGCAACCTTCCTGTCGCGTCCCATCCTGACGGGGTTCTTCATCGGCATCTCGCTTTCGATCCTGATCGGCCAAATCGGTCGCTTCACCGGACTCAAGATCGAGGCGGAAGGCCTGCTCGCACCGGTCCTCGAACTTCTGCGCAAGGCCGGATCGATACATTGGCCGTCTCTTCTGCTGGCCGTGGGGATGTTCGGTTTGTTGCAGATCGCGCGGGCCATGCGTTTTCCGGTTCCCGGGCCAGTGCTGGTCGTGGTCCTCTCCGTAGTGCTTTCGGCCGTTTTCGACTTTGAAGGACGCGGCATCGCCGTAGTCGGCGATATTCCGACAGGGTTGCCCTCGTTGTCGTTGCCAGCGATCGCTGACCTTCCGATCCAGACATTGGCCCTCGGCGCCGCGGCGATCTTCCTCGTGAGCTACGGCGCCGGCATCATTACGGCCCGCAGCTTTGGGGCAATAGGCGGCTACCCGGTCGATCCAAACCGCGAACTCATCGGATTTGGCGCTGCGAACATAGGGGCGGGCCTTTTCGGCGCCTTCCCGGTGACGGCCTCCGACTCGCGCACGGCGGTCAACCTTACCGTTGGCGGACGCTCGCAGGTGACGAGCATCGTGGCTGCCGCGACCCTGATCGCGACACTGCTGTTTCTCGGTCCGACCCTAAGGATTATCCCGATCCCTGCGCTCGGGGCGATTCTTGCGGCTACTGCAATTAGCCTGATAGATCTCGCCGCCCTTAGGCAGATTTGGCGCATCAGCCGCATGGAGTTCGTCTTCGCCCTTATCGCGATGTGGGGTCCGATCGGTCTGGGCGTCCTTAACGGGGTTGTCATCGCGATCGGCGCGACGCTGGTCTATGTTTTGCGCAAGCTGATGTTTCCCCGCGACGCTATGCTCGGCCGTGTTCCAGGCCATGACGGTTTCTACAAACTGCATCGAACGCCTGAGGCCCGTCAGGTACCCGGCCTCGCCGTATGCCTCATTCAAGGCAGCCTGCTGTTCTTCAACACCGACTACGTCGCATCGCGGCTGCGGTCCATTGCCGAGGAATTGCCGGCCGACACACGCTGGCTGCTGATTGATGCAAGTGCAATTTCCCAGATCGACAGCTCGGCAGCGGCAATGCTGGAGGAGCTATGTGACGAATTGCGCAATCGCGGGATCAGGCTTGGCGTAGCGGAGCTTCACGCCGAAGCGCGCGATATCCTTGTTCGCGCCGGCGTGATCGAGCGCATTGGCTCCGACATGGTCTTCGACATTCCCGAAGAGGCGTATCATGCGTTCGAGGCCCAAGCGTGACAGTTCAGGGACTCTCCTGCTGTCACCTAACTGTCATTTTAATGGCTGCGTGCCAGTGGAGTGGAGGAAGACATGAGTAAGAAGAATAGAGACAGGGCGGCGGCTACGATATCCGAACCGGCGGAGGAAGCGAAATCGGGAGGAAAAAAATATGCGAAGGAACTCGCCCGGTTGCAGGTCGAGCTTTCCCACCTTCAGGCCTGGGTAAAGAAGTCTGGTGCCCGCATCTTGATCATTTTCGAGGGCCGTGACGCCGCCGGGAAAGGCGGCGTGATCAAGCGCATCACCGAGCGCGTCAGCCCACGCGTGTTCCGCGTCGTCGCCCTGCCGGCTCCGACCGATCGGGAGAAGACCCAGATCTACATTCAGCGCTACGTCCAGCACCTGCCCGCCGGAGGCGAGATCGTGATATTCGACCGCTCCTGGTACAACCGTCCTGGCGTTGAACGCGTCATGGGCTTCTGTAGCGAGAAGCAGGTGCGGCGCTTTCTCGAACAGGCGCCAGGTTTTGAAGCCACCCTTGTCGAAAGCGGCATAACGTTGCTCAAATACTTCCTCGATGTGAGTGAGGAAGAACAGGAGCGGCGTTTCCGACAGCGGGCCGACGACCCCCTTCGACAGTGGAAACTGAGCCCGATGGATGTCGAATCGTACAACCGCTGGTGGGATTACACCCGCGCTTACGACGAGATGATCCGTGCAACAGACACAAGGCATGCGCCCTGGTGGATTGTGCCGTCAAACGACAAGAAGCGCGCGCGCATCAACTGCATTTCGCACATTCTGAGCTCCATCCCCTATGAGCGCGTCGAGTTCGAAAAACCTAACTTCAGCAAACGCCAGAAGCGGCCCGACAACTTCGTGGACGATGCAACTCCGCGCAACGTGGTGCCGAACGTGCTTTGACCCAGCTAGACACGCAGTTCAGAACCATTACCGGTTCCTATTTGGTTTCGGGCTCCCAATTTAAGAAGAAGCCGACGTCGCCAGGGATTCCGCCGGGGAAGTTAATAATCATGGCCTTAAGCTTATAACCCTGCGGCTTCGCATTCTTCTGGTAGCGCTCATAGAACTGCTTGGCCTTGCCCTGGAGCGTTTCGGGCCATTGCGGATCAGCGCTGTTGATGGCTCGGCCGCTGTCAGTGCAAAGGGCCGACGGAAAACTATATACTAGTGCTTCGTACTTGCCGTTCTTGACAGCGTTCATCACCAGGCGGCGGACCATCGCGATTTCATTCTCGTTCACCTGGTCCTTGAGGAAACTTTCTGTGAACTTCGTGAGCTCCTGATTTTTTTTCGCCCGCAGCTTTTCCTGCTTGTCTGCCTCCGCCATCTGCTCCTCTAGGAGAGCCATTCGCAGTTGCTCAGCGCTCGGCGGCGCCGCATTTATGTCTAAAGCTGTGTCTTTGATGTTGGCCATTTTCTCCTCCACTCGAAACCGTTCGAGAATAGAACACAGAGGCAGATCGACGTCTTGCCAATCTCGTTCGTTGGGCTCAATTCATGCCCACCCAACCGCAAGAAGTAAATCAGCAGGGTAGTCGACTGAGGCAGGCTGCCAGCCGCACATTGAAGGAATCGGCCGCCGCGGCAAGAAGTCTGTCTTCGCAGTCCAGCTACCATCCCATGATGCCATGTGGCACATCAAGGTCAAATTCGCGATAGGCGGTAGAATGTGTCGCGACAGGCCGCGCTAGTAGCAATTACCGGAATCGGCTTCCCGGGGCGAGCATGGGCGATAGGACCTGTTTGAGTGATACCCATTGCCATAATACCGGTCGCCATAATACCGGTTGCGGTAATACCGGTCGCGGTAATACGGTTCGCCATAATACCGGTTGCGGTAATACCGGTCGCGGTAATACGGTTCGCCATAATAGGATCCGCCATAATAGGCTCCGCCATAATAAGGTCTGCCATAATAAGGTCTGCCGTAATAAGGATCGCCGTAGAAGCCGCTTCGGTAATACCCGCCGTAGTAGCCGTTGTTGTTGGCGATCATGCTGCCGAGCAGCGCTCCAGCGACAAATGCGCCGGCGGGAAACCAAAAGTCGTTGTGCCTATGGTATCCCGGACGATAGTGGCGATAGCCGCGATAACCCCTGTACCAGCCATCTCGAATTTGGATGACATCGGACTGCGCGCTTTGTGCCCTGGGCGCGAAGATCGGTGCGGCATCAACTGGAACAGTGCTTGTAAGTGCAAAAGTGGCGACCAGGGAGGTCGCTATGCCTGACAGGAACCTCATGATCGCGTCCCTCGCTGGTGGCAATGTTTGCCGTATGCGAAACGTCGTCATTAACTGAAAGAATCCAAATTTGTTCCCGAGACCGGCAAATTGTCTCAAGCCGCTCCGAACCTTTGACGGTCAGACAGGCCGCCGTCCCCAGAGCTACGGGCGCCGGCAACATCGATTCGCCTGCGTCCGGATGGGGATCCCCGCCGCCGAAAAACTCCCGATGCGTTTTAAGCGAGAATACCAGACCCAGTGAGTAGATGATCAGTTCGGTGAGGTTGCCCAGCGTCGCATTGAGAAGGCCGCCCACCCGTATCGCCCGTTTTGGTCGCCATCGACTCGGTGGCGTAGCTCAGCAGCGCGGCCAGCGGCACGATCGCCAGCACGGAAAGCACAAAAAGCAGCGTGTGTGCTTCGGGCTCGAGTGCTTGGGCGACGAACACCGCAGGCGCAAAGGCCAACAACCAGAGAACGGGATTGTCACGGATTTCTTTGAGCAAGGGGGGCCATGGATACGATCAGCGAAATACTGTTTGTCTTAGAACGAGCGCTGGCTGGTCCATGGCTTCAACCCCGCCAGCAGGCTTCCGAGCCATCAGTGCTGGTTGCCAAAAATGTCAGCTATCAGGCAGCGAAATGGGCTGATGAAGGGCGGCTTCGGGTCAACTTATTCCGTAGCGCGAGCGAATCTGGACGACTGGAACGGGTCGAAATCGGTATTTATTTCGTCTTCGGTACCAAGCGTCAGATTTCAACACTAGTGTCTATTTCGCGCCGAGCCTGGCCAGCACGGCCTTGGGGATGTTGTATTCCCGGATCACTGCGTCGTGCTTGCGCAAGCCGCACAATTCGCGCTGGATGAAATAGCCATGGACCGCCTCCGCCGCGTCCCTGAGCAGGCGAGCACGACGTTCGCCATCCTCGCCATGTTCACGCAACCTCGCCAGCGTTTCATCCACCCGCCGGCCGGCGCGGCCGAGCGCCGCCGCCTTTTCGCCGAGGATTTCATGGCCGAGCAGGTCGAGCGCGCTCTCCCGCGCTCCCGACCGTCCGAAATTCGATGGCATTCTCACCGACATGATTCACTCCGTTTTTTGCTGAAATCTGGCCCTACTCCGCCGGCCGCGTCTCCTCCAGCACGCTCTCCTCGTTGAACAGGAAGCCGCCGGACTGCCGCTTCCACAGCCGCGCATAAAGCCCGTCGATAGCGACCAGTTCGTCATGCGTGCCTTGTTCGACGATGCGGCCGCCGTCGAGCACCACCAGGCGATCGAGTGCCGCGATGGTCGACAGCCGGTGCGCGATTGCGATGACCGTCTTGTTCTCCATCAGCCTCGCCAGATTTTCCTGGATGGCCGCCTCGATGTCGGAATCGAGCGCCGACGTCGCCTCGTCGAGTATCAGGATCGGCGCGTCCTTGAGGAAGACGCGGGCGATCGCCACGCGCTGGCGCTGGCCGCCCGACAATTTCACGCCGCGCTCGCCGACAAAGGCCTCGTAGCCCTGGCGATCACGATTGTCGCGCAAGTCAAGGATGAAGTCGTGCGCCTCGGCCTTCTTCGCGACCGCGACCACCTCGGCGTCGGTCGCGTCCGGCATGCCGAGCTTGATGTTGTCGCGAAGCGAGCGGTGGAAAAGCGCAGTATCCTGGCTAACGACGCCGATATTGGCGCGCAGCGAATCCTGCGTCACCTTTGAAACATCCTGGCCGTCGATGGTGATCTTGCCGGCCTCGAGGTCGTAAAGGCGCAGGATCAGATTGGCCAGCGTCGTCTTGCCGGCGCCGGACGGCCCGACCAGTCCGACCTTCTCGCCCGGCCGCACTACAAGATCGATGCCGTTGAGCACGCCGAATCCCTTGCCATAGTGGAACTCGACCTGTTTCACGTCGATGCGGCCGCCGGCGACGACAAGCTCCCTGGCGTCAGGCGCGTCGGTCAGGCCGAGCGGCTGCGAGATCAGCGCCTTGGAATTTTCCAGCACGCCGAGATTCCGCAGGATGCCGTTGAGCTGCATCATCAGCCGGCCGAGTAGCATGTTGAGCCGCAACACCAGCGACAACGTGAAGGCGACGGCGCCGACGGTGATCGAGCCTTCGAGCCAGAGATAGACCGCAAAACAGGCGATCGCGGTGATCATCATCCCCGACAGCGTCGTCAGCGCCATGCGCACGCCGGTTAGCCGGCGGGTGAACGGGCGCAGCGCGTCAAGATAGATATCGAAGCCGCTCCTGATGTAGCGGTCGTCGCCGTCGGCCGAGAACAGCTTCAGCGTCTGCACGTTCGAATAGGAATCGACGATGCGGCCGGTGATCATCGAACCGGCCTCTGCGGTTTGCTCGGCATGCTTGCGGATCGCCGGCAGATAGCGCCTGGCCAGCCAGCCGAAGGCGGTGATCCAGATCACCACCAGCGCCGCCAGCCGCAAGTCGAGGCCGGCGACCAGCACCAGCGTCGTCACCGTATAGACGACCATGAACCAGACGACCTCGATGAAGCTTTGCATCAAATCGCCGGTCGCCTGCCCGGCCTGCCAGACTTTTGTTGCGATGCGGCCGGCGAAATCGTTCTGGAAGAAGTTGTAGGACTGGCGCGAGACATGGCGGTGCGCCTGCCAGCGCACCAGATTGTAAAAGCCGGGGGTGATCGTCTGCTCGTCGACCAGCGCCGCCACGCCTACGACGATGGTGCGGACGACCAGCACCACGGCGGCCATGAAGACAAGTTCGGGACCGGCGGCAGTCCACAGCGCATCCCAGCTGCGCTCGCCAGGGAGCTGGTCGAGAATGTCGACCAGCCTGCCGACGAAGTAGAACAGCCCAGCCTCGACCAGCGGCGCAATGCCGCCGATGACAAGCATGGCGAAGAAGGCGACCTTCGCCTGGCCGACATAGTGCCAGAGGAAACCGCTGACGCTGACCGGTGGCCGAAGGCTCGCGGGCTCCCTGAACGGATAGACCCAGTTCTCGAACCAGCGATAGACGGCAATCATCATTCTGGTGCCATCATTCTGCGGCCCATCATTCCGCTGCTTGACCCTTCACAATGGCATCGTTGGCGGCCGCACGCTCGTCGAGCAGGAAGCCGCCCGACTGACGCTGCCAAAGCTGCGCATAGAGCCCGCCGCTGGCGACGAGTTGCTCATGCGAACCCTCCTCGATGACGCGGCCCTTGTCCATAACGACGAGCCGGTCCATCGCCGCGATCGTCGAGAGCCGGTGCGCGATGGCGATGACGGTCTTGCCTTGCATGAGCTTGTAAAGGTTCTCCTGGATCGCCGCCTCGGCCTCTGAATCGAGCGCAGACGTCGCCTCGTCGAGGATGAGGATCGGTGCGTCCTTCAGCATAACACGGGCAATCGCGATGCGTTGCCGCTGGCCGCCTGACAATTTGACGCCACGATCGCCGACATGCGCATCGAAACCGGTGCGGCCACTGGCGTCCGAAAGCCTTGATATGAAATCAAGCGCCTCGGCGCGGCGTGCTGCCTCGACCAGCATCTCGTTGCTGGCGTCCGGTCGGCCATAAAGGATGTTCTCGCGCACTGAGCGATGCAGCAGCGAGGTATCCTGCGTGACCATGGCGATCTGGGCGCGCAGCGAATCCTGCGTCACCGCCGCGATTTCCTGGCCGTCGATCAGGATCTTGCCGCTTTCAAGGTCGTAGAAGCGCAACAGAAGGTTGACCAGCGTCGACTTGCCGGCGCCCGAGCGGCCAACGATGCCGACCTTTTCGCCCGGCTTCACTGTCAGCGACAGGCGTTCGATCATGCCTTTCTGCTTGCCGTAGTGGAAGCGGATGTCTTCGAAACGGATCTCGCCCTTGGTCACGACAAGGTCCTTGGCGCCAGGCCTGTCTTCGACGACGCGCGGCAGCGAGATCGAGCTGATGCCGTCCTGCACCGTGCCGATATTCTCGAACAGGGTGGACATCTCCCACATGATCCATTGCGACATGCCCCAGAGCCGAAGCACGAGGCCGATGACCAGGGCGACGGCGCCGATCGTCACCACCTGGCCGAGCCAAAGCCACAGCGAGATCGCAGTGACCGAAAACAACAGCAGTGAGTTGAGGACGTAGAGCAGGCCGTAGAGCTGCGTCACCAACCGCATCGATCGGTAGACCGTATCGAGAAAGCCGGCCATGCCTTCCCGGGCGAAGGACGCCTCGCGCCGCGCATGCGAGAACAGCTTGACCGTCTGGATGTTGGAGTAGCTGTCGACGACGCGGCCGGTCATGGTCGAGCGCGCGTTGGCCTGCTCCTCGCCGACCTTGCCCAACCGCGGGATGAAATAGCGCAGCAGCAAGACATAGCCGGCAAGCCAGACGGCAAGCGGTGCCGCCAGCCGCCAGTCGGCCGAGCCGACAATGAACAGCATGCCGAGGAAATACACCACGACATAATTGAGCACATCGATGAGCTTGATGACGCATTCGCGCACGGCGAGCGCCGTCTGCATCAGCTTGGTCGCGATGCGTCCGGCGAACTCGTCCTGGTAGAAGGCCATCGACTGCTTGAGCAGGTAGCGATGCACCTGCCAGCGGATACGCATCGGATAGTTGCCCATCAGCGTCTGCTGGTTGAGGAGCGCATGGAACCAGACCGTCCCCGGCAGCGCGAAAACCACGATGAAAGCCATGCCTGCGAGCTTCCATCCCTCGGTCTGCAGGAATGTCTCGCGATTCTGCACCGACAGCCAGTCGACGATCCTGCCCATGAAGCCGAACATCCACACTTCGGCAAGGGCGATAGCCGTCACCAGCATCGCATCGATTGCGATGTAGGGCCAGGCGCCGCGCGTATAGTGGACGCAGAAGGCGATCAGCGTCTTCGGCGGCTCGACCGGCTCCTCGGCAGGGAACGGATCGAGCCTTGTTTCAAACCAGCGGAACATTGTCTTGGTACTCACATGCTCGTTTTCGCTCTCGCCGCGCGGGAGCGTGTAGCGTCCTGGGAGCGCATGGCGTCATGGGTCGCGTGGCAGCAAGGACCGGCGTCCCGGAATCACCCGGGCCGCCGATCCTGCTTCGCGCAATATAGGATGTCGCGGGCTTTTCGCCGACAGGCTCGTTTGACGATCCTGACAGCGCTGCGTCGACGACCCGGAGTTTCGCGCCGGATTTCGCGCCAGGGCGGATCAGCCTGATGATCCGGCGCACCAGCGACGGCCGGCTGCGGTCGGGAACCGCGCGCGAGAAGTCGACGTCCGGCAGCATGCCGCGATGCGGGCGCCGGCGGGTTTCGGCGTGAACCGCCGACGAGTAGGTTTCGCCGACCAACAGCGCCCAGGTCGCCATCCTGCGCTCGTGCAGGTTTCTTGAACCGGGAATTTTGCAGGGATCGAACATCGGTCCGTCCTCCATGTGAAAATAGGGAGAAAAATCCGGCCTGTTCGCAGCTGAATGGCCAGCGAAAGGCGGGGGTTGAACAGCGGCGTGCTCAGGCGGGGCGTTCAGCCCCTTCGACAGCTTGAAAAACATCGCAGGATTCCTTCGAAGACCGAAAAAGGGTTTCGGCTAAGAATCGGTGCGATCGAAGTCTAAAAGGTCAGGAGAATCGTCGAACCGAAACCGCCGGCAGGCTGGTAAGCCCACATGAGGGGCGCTGGATGTGCATGATCATCATGAATTACCCCTCCATCGGTTCGGGTTGACAATGCCCGGCGTATAACCGACTTCGCAGAAAATGACCACCCGCCGGTCCAGAAATTTCCAAAACCGCGAACCTGTTGTGGCCGATCTGCCACTTATTAGAAGGATGCGGAAATGAACAACCGTCTCCGCATCGCGCTCTACCAGCCGGATATCGCCGGCAACACCGGGACAATCCTGCGCTTCGCGGCTTGCCTCGGTCTCGGCGTCGACATCATCGAACCGGCCGGCTTCCCGCTCTCCGACCGGGCGCTGAAACGGGCCGGCATGGATTATCTCGAAATGGCGGCGCTGACCCGGCATGTCGAATGGCAAGCCTTCGAGCACTGGCGCAGAGGCGAAGCGCGGCGGCTGGTACTGCTGTCGACCAGAGCCGCGACCGCCTACACCGATTTCGCCTTCGCCGGTGCCGACATTCTTCTGTTCGGCCGCGAATCCGCAGGCGTGCCTGACCCTGTCCACGAGGCGGCGGATGCGCGACTGATCATCCCGATGCAGCCGGGCGCGCGCAGCATCAACGTCGCGCTTTCCGTCGCCATGGTGGCCGGCGAGGCGATCCGACAGCTCGGATAGGATTTGCAGATCCTCAGCGGGTGCAGCGATTGTGGGGCTTTCTCGCCGACGACCGCACCGTCACTTGTCATTCTCACCCAGGCGCACATCGCCTTCTCCTGCGGTTTGCATTTCAAGGGTTTCTTCGTTACAAGCTCAACTTAACTTGAGGTCAAGCGGAAAATTCGAATGGCTCCGGTGACGGAACTGACGGTCGGCCAGGTGGCCACGCGCAGCGGGGTGGCAGTGTCGGCGCTGCATTTCTACGAGGCGCGCGGACTGATCCGCAGCCACCGCACATCAGGCAACCAGCGGCGCTACGGCCGCGACGTGCTGCGGCGGGTGGCGATCATCAAGGTGGCACAGGAGGTCGGCATCTCGCTGGCCGAGATTGGCGAGGCATTGGCATCGCTGCCTGAAGGCCGCACGCCGACGCGCGAGGACTGGAATGTGCTTTCAACCGCCTGGCGCGACCAGCTCGATCGCAAGATTGCCCAGTTGAAGAAGCTGCGCGACGGGCTGACCGACTGCATCGGCTGCGGCTGCATGTCGATCGACAAGTGCCCGCTGCGCAACAAGGAAGACCGGCTGAGCGCCCAAGGCCCGGGAGCAAGGCGGTTGTTGGTCGCTCGCTAATCCGCCGCCGGCAATCGCCTGATGGTGAATTCGATGACGTCGCCCGGCCGCTCGAACCAGCTTTCGATCTCGGTCCAGTAGGCCTGCTTGGGAAAGCGCTCGAACCACTCTTTCGCCTTGAGCCGCGCATCGGAGCGCGGCAGGACGAAGGTCTCGCGCAAAAACCCGTCGCGCGGCATGCGCTCGCGCTCGGCGCGCGAACGGTCGAGCCTCTTCTTCAGGCCATCCAGCGGCGGTCTTGCCGGAGTGCGCACGAAAGGACTCCATTCACACTTGACCCTTGCACCTAAGAGATTAGGGATCGCGGCCGGAAAAGACGAGTCATTTGTCGGGGTACGCCCGACAACAGGAGACAGCATTTGCAACGACCCGAAATACCGGCGGGGCTGCCGGCCGACATCGAACAGAAGAAGATGAAGGCGCGGCTGTGGTACGAGACGTTGCGCGAGCGCATCTGCGCCGCCTTCGAGCAGATCGAGCAGGACCTGCAGGGGCCGCAGGCCTCGTGGTCGCCCGCCCGCTTCGAAAAGACGCCGTGGCAGCGCGACGCCGGCAAGGGCGGCGGCGGCACCATGTCGATGATGCGCGGCCGCGTCTTCGAGAAGGTTGGCGTCCACACCTCGACGGTCTATGGCGAGTTCTCGCCGGAGTTCAGGAAGCAGATGCCGGGCGCCGAGGAAGACCCGCGCTTCTGGGCGAGCGGCATTTCGCTGATCGCCCATCCGTGGAACCCCAACGTGCCGGCGGTGCACATGAACACCCGCATGGTCGTCACTTCGCGCCAATGGTTCGGCGGCGGCGCCGACCTGACGCCGGTACTCGACCGTCGCCGCACCCAGGAGGACCCGGACACGGTCGCCTTCCAC
The DNA here is from genome assembly GCF_055811455.1 of Mesorhizobium sp. WSM4845. Classification (NCBI taxonomy): domain Bacteria; kingdom Pseudomonadati; phylum Pseudomonadota; class Alphaproteobacteria; order Hyphomicrobiales; family Phyllobacteriaceae; genus Mesorhizobium; species Mesorhizobium sp. WSM4845. The sequence goes on along the minus strand of NZ_JBVVQA010000002.1, from coordinate 147,660 downwards.
CGCGCCATGCAATTTGCCTGCGAGAAGCACGCTGGCGTCGCCGACCACGGGAAATTCAAGGCCTGGTGCGACGAGTATTTCTATCTGCCGCACCGCAACGAACCGCGCGGCACCGGCGGCATCTTCTTCGACTGGCTGCATTCGGACGAGGACAAAGGCGGCTGGAACGCCGATTTCAACTTCGTCCAGGATGTCGGGCGCACTTTTCTCGTCGTCTACGGGCATCTGGTGCGGGCCAATTTCAACGACAACTGGACCGAGGGCGACCGTGAAGAACAGCTCATTCGCCGCGGCCGCTATGTCGAATTCAACTTGCTTCACGATCGCGGCACCATCTTCGGGCTGAAGACCGGCGGCAACGTCGCCGCGATCCTGTCCAGCCTGCCGCCAGAGGTGAAATGGCCGTAAAATCTCGGTGAGTTGGACGTGAGTCGCAATCAGGTCCAAATCGCAGGATTCTGGCGGCGAATGTGGCGCGCTGAATATCTTTTTCGTCTAATATCCATTTGAAAAAGCAGGACTATTTTTCGTTACGGGCCGGGAAACGCCGGCGGTTCTTGCCTCCCTGGAACCGCGACCCGACGCGACCGGACGGCCCATGATTGAGTGGGGCACCTTCCAAAATGGTGCCTTCATTTCCAGGAGAGCATGCCATGCGCAAGCTTATTATGTCGGTTGCGGCTGCTGCCGTTCTTGCCTCTGGTGGCGCTGCCTTCGCAGCGGTCAAGCACACCACGGGCACGGTCAAGACCTATGATGGAACGGCCATGAGCCTTGTTCTGGATAACGGATCTACCTTTACGCTGCCCAAGGCCTTCAAGAATCCTGGCCTGAAGGCTGGCGAAAAGGTCCGCGTTTCGTGGGACATGAGCGGCAAGCACAAAATTGCCGAGGCAGTCAGGATCGTGAAGTGATGGCCTGCCCGCTGGAGCAAGACGAGGTCTTGCCTCCGGGGTAGCGTCAAGAGGGCGGAGCAGCGATGCTCCGCCTTTTTCGGTCTCTGCAGCAACCAAAACCATCCGATCGTGTTATGCTGGTTCGGCCAGCGCATGACCCGAAAACCCAACCGGTTTGCGACAGAGATCATGCGTCGATCAAAGGTGCTGGAGCTTCCGTGTCAGAGCAGATGCGGCACTCCGAGGAGGAAAGGGAGAAATCCGATGAAGGAATTCCACTGCGGCTCGCTCGTTCCGGGTTGTGACTGGCATACGCGCGCCGACGAGGAAGCCGAGATCATGCGGCGCGCAGTCGAGCATATGCGTGAGACGCATGGCGAGACGATCATTCGCGAGACGATGATCGAAGCGATCCGTTCGCGCATCGAAAAGGCTCGCGACGCGGCCTGATTTTGCCTAATTTTCGAGTGCTTCTGCGGCGCGCTTGAGAAGTGCGCCGCGATCCAGCGCAAAGCCGGACTCGATCCACTCGTTTTCGAGGTTCTTCAGGGTTGCGCCGAGTTTCGGCCCGGGCGACGCGCCAAGCCTCGTCAGATCGGCGCCCTTGAGCGGAAAGCCGGGCTTTTTCCATTTTTCGGCAAAGGCCAGCAGCCGCGAGAAGCCGCCAGTTTCGAGCAGCGCGTCGTTGTCCTCGACGGCGCGGGCTCGAGCGGAAGCGAGCGACAGCCGCAAGCGATCGACAAGGCCCTGACGATCGCCGCGATAGAGCCGTTTTGCGAGTTCCGCTTCGGTCGTCTTCGGCCCGACGGGCGCTGTCAGCGCCCACTGCCTGAGGCGACCGGCGTCGCTGACGGAGAACCTGAACCGCTCGGCGAGCGTCTTCATCCGCGCTGCGTCCGGTGGCACGATCGCTTCCAGCCTGAGCAGCGGGTCCGGCGTCGAGCCGAGATCCTTCTCCGCCCTGGTCAGCGCATGGATCGCATCGATGCCCCATTTCTCGCTCTCCGGCAGAACGCTGGTGAGCACGCCCGCCTGGCGCATCCACAGCAGGGCGCGCGATGGATCGGGGGCCGACAGCAGCTTCTTCAGTTCGGACCAGACGCGCTCGACCGAGAGTTGGCCAAGCCCCTCCTTGAGCCGGACGCAAGCCTTCAGCCCTTCGGCATCCGGCCGGCCGTCGCCATACCAGGCGAAGAAGCGGAAAAAGCGTAGGATGCGCAGATAATCCTCGCGGATGCGCGCCTCCGGATCGCCGATGAAGCGCAGCCGGCGCGCCTCGATATCGGCAATGCCGCCGACCAGGTCGACGATCGTGCCGTCGGCCTCGGCATAGAGCGCGTTGATGGTGAAATCGCGCCGTTCCGCATCGGCCTTCCAGTCGCGCCCGAACAACACCTTGGCCCGCCGTCCGTCGGTCTCGATGTCGGCGCGCAGCGTGGTCACCTCGAACGGCTTGCCGCCGGCGACAATCGTGATGGTGCCGTGCTCGATGCCGGTCGGCACGGCCTTGAAACCCGCCGCCTCGGCGCGGCGGATGGTTTCGTCGGGCACGGTCGTGGTGGCGATATCGACGTCGGCAACCGGCTGGCCGATGAGCGCATTGCGCACTGCACCCCCGGCGACGCGCGCCTCCTCGCCGCCATCCGCCAGCGCCGCAAGCAGCCGCTGCAAATGCCGTTCCCCGAGCCAGTCGGCTTTGCCCGCGAGCGACTCCCGGCCGCTCACGTATAGAGCCTTTCATAGAGCGTGCGGATGATGCCCGCGGTGACGCCCCAGATGTGTTGTCCGTCATAGGGCATTTCGTAGAAGACCCATTCGAGATCGTTCCACATGCGGCTGTCGCGGCCGTGGTTGGCCGGGTCCATCAGAAAGCGCAGCGGCACTTCGAAGGCGGCGTCGACCTCCTCGGAATTCAGCGTCAGTGAAAAGTCCGGCCGCACTATTCCCAGCACCGGGGCGATCCGGTAGCCGCTGCCGGAGACGTAATCGGGCATGCGGCCGATGATCTCGACCCGATCCTGGCCAAGCCCGATCTCCTCGAATGTCTCGCGCAATGCCGCCGCCTCCGGGCTCGGGTCGGTAGGATCGATCGTGCCCCCGGGAAAGGCCACCTGCCCCGAATGGTTGCGCAGCTTTTCCGCCCGCTTGGTCAGCAGAAGCGTTGCGTAGCGCCCGTGATCGACCACCGGGATCAGCACGGCGGCATCGCGCAGCGCCTTTGCGAGCTTCAAACGCGGATGTCCCGGGTTGAAGCGATGGTCACCATAATCGTCGGCGGCATGCGCCAGCGGCTGCGCCGCGACGCGGGCGCGAAAATCCTCGGCCGAAAACGGCGCCGGCGTCACTTGGTCCATAGTGTCACCTGGTCCATCGCGTCACCTGGTCCATCATGCCCCGGTTCATTTGGCGTCGCCCTCTCATGCGCTCAGCCGCTGCAGCTTTTCCGCCGGCATGATCGGATAGACCGCACCCTTCGAGCGGACCGCAAACATCCTTCGGCCGCCGACCTCGATCTCCTCGCCATGCTCGACCAGTTCATACATGACCGGCCGTGCCACCAGCGCCTCCAGCCGTCCGCGCACCAGAACATAGGGTTTCAGGCCGCCGGTTACCTCCTCGTCGACAAAGCGCAGCGGATGCTCCGGCCCGGCCTCGACCACATCGCCGACATTGGTACGAAAGGTGATGACCCGGCCATCGCCGGTGCCGCAAACATCCATCTCGACGGCTATGAAGGGCGCGTCGACGACGCGGATGCCGACCCTTTCCACCGGCGTCACCAGGTAGGTCCTGCCGTCTTCGTCCTTGCGCAGCACGGAGGAAAACAGCTGCACCAGCGGCATGCGGCCGATCGGCGTGCCCTGGTAGAACCAGGTGCCGTCCTGCCTGATCTCCATGTCGAGATCGCCGCAAAAGGCCGGATTCCAACGCTCCACCGGCGCCGGCCCTTTGCCCGCGCGGGCGGCACGCGAGATCAGCGCCTCCAATCCGCGCGCCTCGGTCGCTGTCGTCAAACTTCCTTCACGATCGTCGGCGCGTTCTGTCATGGTCACGAAATAGTCACTGTTGTTCCGCTTGTCAGCCTAAGTCAGTGATTTAAGTTCAAAGACAGGCGCCACGCGAGGCCGAATCGCGGCACTCTGTGGCCACGAAGCTGCAAGCCGGTATTTCCAACGAGAAGGATCGATGCTGCATGAGCGTGATGATCAAGGAAAGCCCGATCAGCGAAAAGGACATGATCGCCCAGGCCGAGACGGCGCTGGCCGACATTTCCAGGGTTCGCGAGGGCGTCGGCCGCGTCATCTTCGGCCAGGAAAGCGTCGTCGAACGCACTTTGGTGGCGCTGCTGGCCGGCGGCCATGCGCTGCTGGTCGGCGTGCCTGGCCTCGCCAAGACCAAGCTGGTCGAGACGCTGGGCATCGTGCTCGGCCTCGATTCCCGCCGCATCCAGTTCACGCCCGACCTGATGCCGTCCGATATTCTCGGCTCCGAGGTGATGGAGCAGGACGAATTCGGCAAGCGCTCGTTCCGCTTCATCTCCGGGCCGATCTTCGCGCAGTTGCTGATGGCCGACGAGATCAACCGCGCCTCGCCGCGCACCCAGTCGGCGCTGCTGCAGTCGATGCAGGAATACCACGTCACCATTGCCGGTGTCCGCCACGACCTGCCGGCGCCCTTCCACGTGCTGGCGACGCAGAATCCGCTGGAGCAGGAGGGCACCTATCCGCTGCCCGAGGCGCAGCTTGACCGTTTCCTGATGCAGGTCGACATCCTCTATCCGGAAATCGAGGCGGAGCGCCGCATCCTCCTGGAGACCACCGGCATTGAGGACGCCAAGGCGCAGAACGTGCTGCAGCCGGCGCGGCTGAAGGAGATCCAGACCCTCATTCGCCGCATGCCGGTGCCGGAAAGCGTCGTCGAGGCGATCCTCCAGTTGGTGCGCTCGGCGCGCCCCGGCCAGGGCAATGCCGAGACCGACAAGCACGTCGCCTGGGGCCCGGGCCCGCGCGCCAGCCAGTCGCTGACACTGTGCGCCCGCGCCCGCGCCCTTTATGACGGACGGCTGGCGCCGTCGATCGACGACATCAGAGCGCTGGCCGAGCCGGTGCTGCAGCACCGCATGGCGCTGACCTTTGCCGCCCGTGCCGAGGGCACGACCGTGCGCGACGTGGTGGCGAAACTGGCAAAAGGCATCTGATGGCGCGTATAGGCGATGCCCAGGCACCGGCGGCGACGCGTGACGCGCTCGCCCGCGGCCGGTTGCGGGCGTCGCTGGTGCCGGACCTGCTGGTCGAGGCGCGTCGCATCGTCAACACGGTGATCGCCGGCTGGCACGGCCGCCGCAAGCGCGGCATCGGCGAGAATTTCTGGCAGTTCCGGCCCTATGTCGAGGGCGACTCCTCGCGTATCGACTGGCGCCGCTCGGCCCGCGACGACCACATCTATGTGCGAGACCGCGAATGGGAGGCCGCCCATACGGTGTGGCTGTGGGCAGATCCCTCGCCTTCCATGCTCTACAAATCGACCGGCGCCACCGTCTCGAAGGAGTCCCGCGCGCTGGTGCTGGCGCTGGCCATGGCCGAGCTTCTGTCGCGTAGCGGCGAGCGCATCGCCTGGCCCGGGCTGACCGATCCGTTCACCGCCCGCAACGGCGCCGAGCGGATCACAGCACAACTCACCCATGCCGGCGAATTGCCGGCAAAACCCGACCTGTCCGCTATCCGCCGCTTCTGCGACATCGTCATCGTCAGCGACTTCCTCGATCCGGTCGAGGACACCATCGCCTGGCTTGACGTGCTCGCCCGCCACGGCGTGCGTGCCCATCTGATCGAGGTCGCCGACCCGGCCGAGGAGAGATTCCCCTATGCCGGCCGCACCGAATTCACCGATCCCGAGACCGGCGACAAGCTGACCGCGGGCCGCGCCGAAACGCTGGGCGACGACTACCGACTGCTTTACATCGCCCGCCGCCAGGAACTGACCGACTGGTGCAAGCGCCTCGGCTGGAGCTTTACCGTCAACCACACCGACCGCCTCGCCTCCGATGCGCTGGTGCGTGTCCACATGGCGATGACCGTCGATGGCAGCTCAGCCGGGAGGATCCGCGCATGAGCTGGCTGCCGCTCTCCTTCGGGGCGCCGATGGTGCTGTGGGGCCTTCTGGCCCTGCCGGTGATCTGGTGGCTTTTGCGGTTCACCCCGCCCAAGCCGCAGACTGAGGTCTTCCCGCCGCTGAAGATCCTGGCTCGCGTGCTGAAGCGCGAGGAGACGCCGCAACAGAGCCCGTGGTGGCTGACGCTACTCAGGCTGCTGATGGCGGCCCTTATCGTTGCGGCGCTGGCCGAACCTGTCTTCAACCCGCGTGAAAGACTGCCGGCCGAGGGCACCGCTCTTGCGCTGGTCATCGACAATGACTGGGCAAGTGCCGCCGACTGGGGCCAGCGCGTCGCCACTGCCGAACGGCTGATCACCGATGCCAGCTTCAACGACGTGCCTGTCATCATCGCCTTCACCGCCGAAAAACCGAATGCCGAGATCGGCCCGTTCGACGCCGCCACCGCGCTCGACCGGCTGCGCGCAGCAAAGCCGCGGCCGATCCCGACCGACCGCCCGGCCGTCTACGCCCGCGTCGCGGCAGCCCTGGAGAGCTTGCCGGGCGCCAGCGTCGCCGTGCTCGCCGACGGTCTGGCGGCGGAAGGCGACGAGGCCGCCTTCAACACGCTTCTGTCGAAGAACGCCGCACGTGTCGTCTGGGCCGCCTCCGACCGGCCTGGCCTGATCGGCCTGACCGGCGCCGACAACCAGGTGGACGGCTTCGAGCTGACCGCCATCCGCGCGCCGGGCGATCCGGCGCCGGCTCAGGTGACCGCCGGCGCTTTCGACGACAAGGGCCGCCGCATCGCGGACGCCACGCTGACCTTCTCGCCGGGCGAATCCACCGCCACCGGCACGATGGCCGTGCCGTTCGAGCTGCGCAACGACTTCGCCTCGATCGCGCTCGACGGTCAGCGGCAGGCCGGCGCCGTCCGCGTGCTCGACGAGAGTTCCAAGCGCCGCCGCGTCGGACTGCTGTCGCAGGCCGAAGCCGACCAGGCGCAGCCGCTTCTGTCGCCGCTGTACTACATCCGCCGGGCGCTGCAGCCTTTCGCCGACCTGGCCGAGCCGTCGAGCGCCGACCTTGCCGACGCCATCCCGCAGCTCCTCGACCAGAAACCGGCGATGATCGTGATGGCCGATGTCGGCACCATTCCGCAGCAGGTGCGGCAAAGGCTGGTCGACTGGGTCGACAATGGCGGCACGCTGGTACGGTTCGCCGGCTCGCGGCTGGTCGCCGCCGGCAATGACGACGACCTGCTGCCGGTCAGGCTGCGCACCGGTGAGCGCTCGCTCGGCGGCGCGCTGTCGTGGACGACGCCGCAGCCGGTGACCGATTTTCCGAAGACCGGCCCCTTCGCCGATCTCGCTCCGCCGGCCGAGGTCACCGTCACCAGGCAGGTGCTGGCCGAGCCGACGCCCGATATCGTCGAGCGCAGCTGGGCCACGCTTGCCGACGGCACGCCGCTGGTGACCGGTATGAAGAAGGGCAAAGGCACGCTCGTCCTGTTCCATGTCACGCCGGAGGCGACCTGGTCGAACCTGCCGATCTCCGGCAGTTTCGTCGAGATGCTGCGCCGCATCGTGCAACTGTCGCGCAACCAGGGTGCGGCGGTCGCCAATGCAGAAGCCGCCGCCGCCTCGCTGGCCCCCTACCGCATGATATCAGCCGATGGCACGCTGGTGCCGCCGACGCCGGATGCACGGCCGCTGGTGCCGGGTGCCGGCCCGCTGCCGGTGACGTTCGAGAATCCGCCCGGCCTGTACGGCTCCGATACCGGCGTCATCGCTCACAATCTGCTCAATGCCGAAAGCAGCTTGGCACCGCTGGTCCGACCTCAGATCACCGTGCCGGTCACCACCGTCCAGTACGCTTTCGACGAATCGCACAATTTGAAGGGCCCGCTGGTGACGGCAGCTCTCCTGCTGATGGTCCTTGATACGCTGGCAGTGTTCTGGATGGGCGGCCTGTTATCGCGCCGGCCGCGCCGCGCCGGCACGGCCGCCGCAACCACCGCCGCCCTGTTGATTGCGCTCGGCGCCCTGGTCGGCCACACCGACATCGCCCGCGCCGACGATGCCAAACCCGGTGATGAGCGGGCGATCGAGGACATTTCGAAAACCCGGATCGGCTATGTGCAGACCGGCGACCGGAGCGTCGATTCGATCAGCCAGGCCGGGCTGGAGGGCCTGACCCGCTTTCTGATCGAGAAGACCGCGCTCGAGCCGGGGGCGCCGGCCAGCGTCGATATCTCGAAGGACCAGCTTGCCTTCTATCCGCTGATCTACTGGCCGATCGATCCTGCCGCGCCGATGCCGAGCCAGGCCGCGATCGCCCGCGTCGACGCCTATATGCAGCAGGGCGGCACGGTGCTGTTCGACACGCGCGACCAGTTCGCCACCGGCATCGGCGCGGAGCAGGCCAGCCCGGCGACGGAGCGGCTGCGCGACATCCTCGGCAACCTCAACGTGCCGGCGCTGGAGCCGGTGCCGTCGGACCATGTGCTGACCAAATCCTTCTACATCCTGCCTGAGTTTCCCGGACGCTTCGCCGGCGGCCCGCTCTGGGTCGCGGCGTCGCTCGAAGCCAGCAACACCGAGAACCGCCCGGTACGCACCGGCGACGGCGTCTCGCCGATCATGATCACCGCCAATGATTTCGCCGGCGCCTGGGCGGTCGACGAGAATGGCGACCCGCTTTTGCCGACCGTGCCGTCGGATCCGATGCAGCGTATTTATGCGCTGCGCGGCGGCGTCAACATCATGATGTACATGCTGACCGGCAACTACAAATCCGATCAGGTGCATGTGCCGGTGCTGCTCGAACGGCTGGGGCAGTAAGCCATGAACTTGTCGCTCGCCTTCGAACCGCTCATCTCCTGGCCGCTGCTCGGCCTGGTGCTGGCGCCGCTGTTGCTGCTTGCATTGGTCGGCCTGTGGTTCCGCCAGCGCGGCGCGGTCTTCCGTTTTGCCGCCCTGCTGGCGCTGACTGCTGCCCTGCTCAACCCGGTGTTGCTCGACGAAGAGCGCGAGGCGCTGAAAAGCGTCGTCGCCGTCGTCGTCGACCGCAGCCAGAGCCAGGACATTGGCGAGCGCACCAGGCAGACCGACGAGGCGCTGGCCGGGCTTCAGCAGCGCCTCGGCCGCTTCAAGCAGTTCGACGTCCGCGTCGTCGAGGCCGGCAAGTCGGAAGCCGCCGAGGAGCGCACCGAAACGCGGCTTTTCGGGGCGCTTGAGAGCGCTTTCCGCGACGTGCCGCCTTCGCGCATCGGCGGCGCCATCATGATCACCGACGGCGAGGTGCATGACGCCCCAGGCGGCACGCCCGACTTCAACGCGCCGCTGCACGCGCTGATCACCGGCAACGACCAGGAAAAGGATCGCCGCATCCGCTTCGAGAATGCGCCGCGCTTCGGTCTGGTCGGCAAGCCGCTCGAAATGACCTATCGCGTCATCGGCACCAACAACGATGCCGGCTCGGTCGATGTGCGCGTCTCGGTCAATGGCGAGCAGGTTTCGGTCGAGCGCGCCACCATCGGCCAGGCCATGCCGCTGCAGGTGACCATTCCCGGCGCCGGCCGCAACATCGTCGAACTCGCCATCGATCCCGAGCCCGACGAACTCACCGACACCAACAACCGCGCCATCGCGCTGATCGACGGCATCCGCGAGAATTTGCGCGTGCTGCTGGTTTCCGGCGAACCGCATGCCGGCGAACGCACCTGGCGCAATTTGCTGAAATCCGACGCCTCGGTCGATCTGGTCCACTTCACCATTCTGCGGCCGCCGGAAAAGCAGGACGGCACGCCGATCAACGAATTGTCGCTGATCGCCTTCCCGACACGCGAACTGTTCGTCGAGAAGATCAAGGATTTCGACCTGATCATCTTCGACCGCTACCAGCACCGCGACGTGCTGCCGGTCCTCTATTACGACTACATCGCCGAATATGTCGAAAAGGGCGGCGCGCTGCTGATCGCGGCAGGACCCGAATATGCCGGCGAAAGTTCCATCGCCCGCACGCCTTTGATGTCGGCGCTGCCGGCGATGCCGACCGGCGAAGTCGTCGAAAAGGCCTTTTATCCGCGCCTCACCGAGCTCGGCCAGCGCCATCCGGTGACGCGCGGGCTTGACGGCTCCGCCACCGAGCCGCCGCACTGGAGCCGCTGGTTCCGCACCATCGGCGTCGAGAACCCCGGGGGCGAGGCGGTGATGAAGGGCGCCGACGACCGTCCGTTGCTGCTGCTCGACCGTAAGGGTGAAGGCCGCGTCGGCATGTTTTTATCCGACCAGGGCTGGTTGTGGGCGCGCGGCTTCGAGGGCGGCGGCCCGCATGTCCAGCTCTATCGCCGCATCGCCCACTGGCTGATGAAGGAGCCCGAACTCGAGGAGGAGCGGCTGACTGCCGACGGCCGCGGCATGATGCTGGAAATCCGCCGCCAGACGATGAGCGACGATCCCGGCCCGGCGCAAATCATCACCCCGTCCGGCAAGGCGATGACCGTCAAGCTCGAGAGAGCCGAACCCGGCGTCTTCCTCGGCAGCATCGAGACCAGCGAGATTGGCCTCTATCAGGTCGGCAATGGCGACCTGAAAGCGCTTGCCCATGTCGGCCCGGTCAACGCACCGGAATTCACCGACGTCGTCTCCACCGAGAACCGGCTGAGAGCGCCGGCCGAGGCCACCGGCGGCAGCGTGCGCCGGCTGGCGCAATCGTCGACCCTTGGCAATCTCGCCGGCGGCGTGACGCTGCCATCGGTCGTCCCGGTCCGCTCCACGGGCGCGGCGGCCGGCAACGACTGGATCGGCCTGCGCACCACCGATGACAGCGTGCTGAAGGCCGTCTCGCGCGTGCCGCTGTTCGGCGGGTTCCTCGGCCTCGGCCTGCTGCTTCTGGCATTGGGCTCGATGTGGTACCGCGAGGGGCGGTAGCGACGCCGACTTTCCTCTCCCCTTGTGGGAGAAGGTGGCCGAGCGAAGCTCGGTCGGATGAGGGGTGTTCCAGCTTGGCAGCGACGGCACTCCGTCCAGCACCCCTCAACCGTCTTGGCGCTGCGCGCCAATCCACCTTCTCCCACAGGGGGAGAAGGGGAAGCGGGCGCGCTACTCCTCCGGTTCCGTCGTGAACATCAGCGGGTAGCCCTTGGCCTTGCCGGCATCGGTCGCCCGTGTCGCTTTGGTCTCGGCGACGTCCCTGGTGAAGACGGCGACGACGCAGACGCCGCGCTGGTGCGCGGTGATCATCACCCGCCGCGCCTGGTCCTCGCTCAGCTTGAATTCGCCCTTGAGCACCGTCACCACGAACTCGCGCGGCGTGAAATCGTCATTGAGGAGGATGACCTTGTAGAGCTTCGGCCGTTCGATCTTCGGCCGCGTCTTGGTTCGGGGTTTAGTGACGATCTCAGGCATCGGAACCGGCAACTGCGCGCAAGAATTTCGCTTTTATTCTGACATGGACGAAAGCGATCGTCCATTTTGGACCGCCCGCAAACCGCCTTCCCGGCGGGCGCGGCCGTTCACAAGTCCGTGCCTTATGTGGGACCGCCGCCAAGCCGCGCAGAAACGATACGGGCCGTTTCGTTTAGAAAAAAACTACCGCCGCAACACCGCACTCAGCACATCCCTGATGCCGATGGCGCCGACGAAGCGCGACTGGTCGTCGAACAGGGCCACCGGTGCGGTCTGCGAGCGGTGCATGGCCAGCATCACCGTCTTCAGCGAGGTGCCGGGATTGGCCCAGAATACCTGCGTCGTCTCCTCCGGCTGCGCCTCGACATCGGCGCACGACACCCAGAACGCCGGCTTGCCGTCGCGCTCGGCCGCCGCCACCAGCCCGTGCTCGTCGATCTTGAAACGCGTCGTCTTGCGGCGGTCGAGCCACACCCAGCCGTCCTCGCCGTGGTCGAGATCACGGCGGTCGCGCATCACGTTCCAGGCGGTCAGCACCGAGAGCGGGTTCACATTGGCGATGAAGTCGCGGACATAGTCGTTGGCGGGGCGCAGCACGATGTCTTCCGGCGCGCCGGTCTGCACGATGCGCCCGCCTTCCATGATGGTGATGTGGCTGCCGATCTTCAGCGCCTCCTCGAGATCGTGGCTGACGAAGACGATGGTCTTCTTCAGCTCGGCCTGAAGCTGCAGCAATTCGTCCTGCAGCTTGGTCCGGATCAGCGGGTCGAGCGCCGAGAACGGCTCGTCCATCAGCAGGATCGGCGCTTCGGTGGCAAACGCGCGCGCCAGCCCGACGCGCTGCTGCATGCCGCCGGAAAGCTCGTGGGCGTATTTCGACGCCCACTGGTCGAGCCCGACGAGCTTCAACTGGCGCTCGACGCGCGCCTTGCGCTCGGCTTCGGGCACGCCGGAAAGCTCGAGCCCGAAGCCGACATTTTCCGCGACGGTGCGCCAGGGCAGAAGGCCGAACTGCTGAAACACCATGGCGACCCGCGTCTGTCTGATGTGGCGCAGCGTGGCGGCGTCGCAGGCAGCGACATCGACCATGCGGTCGCCGTCCTTGACCATGACGTTGCCGCGCGCCGGCACGTTGAGCAGGTTGACGGCGCGCAGCAGCGTCGATTTGCCGGAGCCGGAGAGGCCCATCAGGACGGAAATCTCGCCCTCGTTGACGGTCAAATTGGCACCGGCACAGCCGAGCACGGCGCCGGTCTTCTCCAAAATTTCCTGACGCGTCGCGCCCCTGTCGACGAGCGCCAGCGCTTCCTTGCGCGCCGCGCCGAAGACGATGTCGACATTCTTGAAATCGACCGCAGCGCTCATTTGGCGGCTCCCGTGCCGATGCGGCTGATGCGGTCGAGGATGATGGCGAGCACGACGATGGCGAGGCCGGCTTCGAGCCCGAGCGGGATGTTGACCGAGTTCAGCGCGCGCACCACCGGCTTGCCGAGGCCGTTGGCGCCGATGAGCGCAGCGATCACGACCATGGAGAGGCAAAGCATGATGCACTGCGTCAGGCCCGCCATGATGGTCGGCAGCGCCGCCGGCAACTCGACTTTCCACAGCAGCTGGCGTTTTGTCGCGCCGAAGGCTTCGCCGGCCTCGATCATCGGTTTCGGCACCGAGGTGATGCCGAGATGCGTCAGGCGGATCGGCGCGGGAGCGGCGAAGATGACGGTGACGATGAGGCCGGGAGCGATGCCGAGGCCGAACAGAATGAGCACCGGAATCAGGTAGACGAAGGTCGGCATCGTCTGCATCAGGTCGAGGACTGGCTGGAGATAGCGGTAGCCACGCTCGTTGTGCGCCGCCCAGATGCCAATCGGCACGCCGATGGCCATCGAGGCCGCAGCAGCGCCCACGACCAACACCAGCGTCTCGACGGTTTCCTGCCAGAGATCCTGGTTGACGATAAAGAGCAGGCCGAGCGCGACGGCAAGCGCCAGCTTCCATGATTTCTGCAGGTACCAGGCAAGCCCGGCTATGGCGGCGACCAGAAGAACCGGCGGGACGAGCAGCAAAAGATCGACCAGCCCGTCGAGAACGACGGTGAGCCCGTCGGCGATACTGTCGAAAAACCATTCGAAATTGGTGGTCAGAAAGTCGAAGAAGGTCTTGCCCCACCGCCCGATCGGGATCTTGAAGCTCGAAATCAGTTGCGAAACCGGATCCATGGCAAATGTCCCCTCATTCTTCTTCACCTCTCCCCTGACGGGGTGGGTCGAGCCGCGCAGCCGAGCCGGGTGGGATGGTCACGGTTATGCTCCGTTTCCGAACCATCCCAACCGGCGCGCGTGCCGCGCCGAACCTCCCCACACGGGGAGGTGTAAGTTTGCTACGAACCCAGTGCGGTTTTCACCGCGGCCGCGGCGTCGCCGCCGTCGAAGGTCGTCACGCCGGCGAGCCATGGCGTCATCGCGTCCGGATTGGCCTTGAGCCATTCGGTAGCCGCGGCTTTCGGGTCGGCGCCGTCATTGAGGATCGCACCCATGATCTCGTTTTCCATCTTGAGTGAGAACACCATGTTCTTGAGCAGCGCGCCGACATTCGGGCATTCGGTGGTGTAGCCGGCCCGGACATTGGTGGCGACGGTCGCGCCGCCGAAATTCGGGCCGAACACCTCGTCACCACCCGACAGATAGGCCATCTTGATGTTGGCGTTCATCGGATGCGGCTCCCAGCCGAGGAAGACCACGTCTTCGCCCGATGCGGCCGCCTTCTGCACCGCCGACAGCATGCCGGCCTCGGAGCTTTCGACAAGCTCGAAATCCTTCAGGCCGAACTTGTCGGCGGCGATCATGTCGAGGATCAGGCGGTTGCCGTCATTGCCGGCTTCGATGCCGTAAATCTTGCCGTCGAGCTTGTCCTTGAACTTGGCGATATCGGCGAAATCCTTGAGGCCGGCGTCATAGGTGTGCTGCGGAACGGCGAGCGTATATTTCGCGCCTTCGAGGTTGGTCACGACCGTCTCGACCGACTTGTCTTCGAGATAGGGTTTTATGTCGGCTTCCATGGTCGGCATCCAATTGCCAAGGAAGACGTCGACGTCCTTGTTCTTCAGCGAGGTGTAGGTGACCGGAACCGACAGCACCTGCACGTCGGGCTCGTAGCCGAGCGCTTCGAGGATGACGCTGGCGGTAGCGGTGGTGGCGGTGATGTCGGTCCAGCCGACATCGGCAAAACGCACCGGCTTGCAGCTTTCCGGCTCGGCGGCGAATGCGCCGCTCGCCGAAAGAAATGCCGCCAGACCGAGGCCGGCGGCGAATAGTTTCATACTCGACATCTGTATTCTCCCATTGCGATCTATCGGCGAAGCGAAGTTGCGGTTTTGTCTCCGCCTTGTTTCGTCAGCCAAACACCATTCTGGTGCGGTTTCAAGCGATAAGACAATTGCGAGCAACGGCGCGGACTGGCCGACCAGCGACACGCCGCCTGCTGCTGCAGGCGCTTTTCGGGTGGCCAGGCGCTTTTCCGGTGGAACGTCGGGACGCCCCCTCCCCGCGTTGGGACAACTCGGCTTAAAGAGGCGGCATGGCCAAGCTGTACTTCCAGTATGCGACGATGAATGCCGGCAAGACGACGATGCTGCTGCAGGCCTCCTACAATTACCGCGAGCGCGGCATGACGACGATGCTGTTCGTCGCCGGCCACTACCGCAAGGGCGACACCGGGCTGATCTCGTCGCGCATCGGCCTGGAGACGGAGGCCGAGATGTTCCGCGACGGCGACGACCTGTTCGCCCGGGTCGCCGAGCATCACGACCACACGACGGTGCATTGCGTCTTCGTCGACGAGGCGCAGTTCCTCGAAGAGGAGCAGGCGTGGCAGCTTGCCCGCATCGCCGACCGGCTGGACATCCCGGTGATGTGCTACGGCCTGCGCACGGATTTCCAGGGCAAGCTGTTTTCCGGCTCGCGCGCGCTCCTGGCGATGGCAGACGATCTTCGCGAGGTGCGCACCATCTGCCGCTGTGGCCGCAAGGCGACGATGGTCGTGCGCCTCGGCGCGGACGGCAAGGTGGCGAGACAGGGCGAGCAGGTGGCGATCGGCAAGGATGTTTATGTCTCGCTCTGCCGCCGCCATTGGGAAGAAATGGGTCGCGCCGCGCCCGACGATTTCATCGGTTTCACCAAGGCCTGAGCAGCGCCGTCGGCGAAGCTGCCGATCTCCCCGCAAGGGGGTCGCAAGGGCGAGGTCGGGTGTCGCTTCGGCTTTTCGCCAATCACCAGCGGTGGAAGACAGGCCGATGGGGTCGGGTTTTGTTTGAGGTATCGCGGCATCTTCCGCCTTTCCTTCCCCCCTTGCCATACATATATTCGCGGCGTTCGCGACACGAACAATTGCCGAAGCGGGAGGCTCCTATGGCGACATTGCAGAATTTCGATGCCGAAATTGCCAAGACCAATCAGGTCGTGCAGGACATGCGCACCAAGATCGAGCAGTCCGGCGCCGTGCTCGACACGCTTGCCAAGACCGACAGGAAGATCGGCGACGCCAATTTCGACCTCGAGAACGCCCGCATCGAGGATGTGCTGAAGCAGCAGAAGGTGATGGAAGGCAACATCGCCGACCTGATCATCGGGCTGGAGGACGCCACCAACGTCTTCGGCGCCGAATTCGAGAGCATGAAGAACTACACCGGCTGGGAAAGCTTCGTCGGCATATTTTCCGACCAGAGCAAGCAACGCATGCGCACCGACCGCGTCCGCAACATGTCGCTGGCCGGCAATCTGCAGGAGCTTCTGGCGAAATCCGACACCATCGTCGGCATCCTCAAGGCGCAGAAGCAGATCCTCGACCAGCGTTACAAGACCTCCGAGGCCAGCCTGTCGCAGGTGATCGAGCGCCGCAAGGCAACCATGTCGAATCTCGAGACCGTGCAAAAGCGCATCGAGGAGCTCAATCCGATGCTGCTCGACATCGAGAACAAGATCGCCGCCTCGACCAGCCAGAAGGAGCGCACCGAGCTCGAAGGCGAGCGCTCGAAACTGGCAACCGAGTACAACGAGAAGCAGGCCAAGGAGCAGGAACTGCTGGCCGAAAGCCAGACGCTGGAGCGCTACACCTCGATGTTCCAGACCTTCGTCGATTCGCTCAACAACCAGATCGCGGCGCAGTCGACGCTGATCAACAAGCTGACCATCGATACCGAGCAGCGCATCGTGCTCTACAAGGCCCTGGAAGATTCGCTGAAGACCGCCGCCCAGCAGGACGTCGCTCACAAGATCAACACGCTGGGCAGCCAGGTCGACAACACCGCCGAGGAAACCATGGCCGGCATCGGGGCGGCCTCGCAGAAGCACATTGGCGATCTCCTCGAAATGCACGAGAAGAACATGGTGGCGACCGCCGATATCCAGCGCCGCAAGAAGCTGGCCGACGATGCCTTTGCCCGCCGCTTCGACGACGTGCTGAAAAAGCACAATGCGGCAAACTACGTGCAGTCGTAATTGCTGCATATCTCCCAAGGGCTGGCTGCATGACCCCCGAAAACGAAGCGGCAACGCGGTATTTCTCGGCGATCACCGCGGCACTCAGCGGCCTCGAAGTGTTCATGCGCGACGATCGCTCGCCGCTTTACCGGCACGGCATCGTCGCCAAGATCGTCGCCGAATACATTGCGCGGCTCGACAACTCGTTTTCCTGCTGGCGCAACCGGCTGGGCTTCATGGAGACATTCCGCATCTCGCGCGCCGAAAGCGGCTTTCCGGTCTTCCAAAACGTGCTCGAACTTGAAAACGACCGCCGCCAGGCCGATACGCGTCTCGCCAACATACCGCTGGCCGACGAGTTGCGCGAGGAAATGGCCGACTTCATCCTGCGCCACAAGGAATTCCCCGAGGCGCTGCAGAAGTCGATGGCCGAGCGGCTCTATCTGGAGGGCGTCAGGAGCGAGACGACCTTCGGGCCGTTCACCTTGGCGCAGACGGCAAAAGTCTCGGTCAATCCGAAGACCAGGCGGCCTTACTACCTCGCCCATTGGGCAGCCTTCGACGGCAGCGCCAACCTGCCGCTGGTCTACATGGTGACGGTCGAGGATTCCTCCGAAGAGATGATCGGGCAGCTTGTCGACCGCCATGGCAAGCTCAACGAAAAGGTCGACATTCCGCTTCCGGTTGAAGGACTGCTCAATCCCGAGCTTGCCCACCGCTTCGACGACTTCACCGAGAAGAACTCCGCCTATACGCTGTCGCCGGCTACGATCGCGGTCAACCTCGACAAGGATTTCGAGCAACTCCACCCCAAGCAGCTGCGCCGCGTCGTGCTCGGGCCTTTCTATTCGGCCGGGATCACCGACAACAATTCGACGGTGACCGACATTCTGGACAAGGTGCGCAAGCCGGAAAACGCCTGGCTGCTGACCTGGACCATCCAGGAGGTTTATTCGAAGTCCGAAAAGCCAGGCCGCAAAGGTCTGTTTTCGAGCGAGAAGGCGACGCAGGAATTCTTCATCGACACCGACGATCTGGAGGCGGCGCGCCAAGGCGTGTCGAGCTACGAGAAGCACGCGCTGATCCCGCATGAGGCCTATCAGGCGCTCTACGCCGCCGGCGAGGCGCAGAAGATCTTTTCCGGCTACAAGGTCCACATCCTGTCCAAAGGACAGGTCATCAGTGACGTCTGACAGTCAAACTGCGGAGCATCCTTCATGGACACCGGCCTGACCACGATTTCGGAAGCGGCAATCGAAAAGCACCGCGCCACCGCGCAGAGCTTCATCACCCGCATCGTCGTGCTGGAGGACCCGTCGCGGGAATCCGGTACCGCGCTTGCCGGCACCAACCGCCGCTTCGTCTCGACCGTCTCGGTCGGCTCGGTGCGCCGCACGCGCGAGGTCGAGCTTTCCAAGACCGTCGCCGCCGTCCATCCCGACGACCAGCTGCTGAGCATTGCACAGCACATGCTGCTTTATCGCACCCGGCGCGGGCTGGCGATCGCACTGGCCATCGCCGATGTCTTCGCCGAAGGCTCAGATCTCGAGAGCCTGAAGGCGAAAAACGCCCGCGCGCCGCTCGAAGGCGACGAGGCCGCCGCCTTCAAGAAGCTGCTGTCGGCCTCGGCCTATATTTCGGCCTTCAGCCTCGCCTCCTATCTGTTCCAGCTGATCGACAGCGATGGCGAGGCGCCGAACGACACGCCCGAGCCGGACTTTTTGTTCGACACGCCGCAGGACGCGGTGAAATCGATCGTGGCCGGCCTCGACAGGGCGATAGCAGGCGCGAAGGACGACGCCGAGCTGATGACCCGGGCGCGCGCCTTCGCCCGTGTCGTCATCGACGGACTTTTGGCGCGAAAGGGCCGCTTCGACGGCATCGGTCCGTTTGAGAATGCGCATATCCGCATCGACGTCGACGACTTCACCCTCGACGGCTTCGACGTCGCGCCGGGCAAGCGGTCGAAGCCGCTGGTGATGACCTTCAAGAAGCCGGAAGAGGTCGTCGGCAACCACATCGCCAAATACCAGTCGGTCAAGCTCGCCAAGATGCTGATGGCATACGATTTCGAGCGCGAGCTGAACCCGTTCGTCGAGCTCGGCGGCTTCCTGTTCACCTTCATCGGCGACGGCGCGCCCGGCACCGGCAAGACGACGCTGATCCAGATGATCGCCGGTCTCGTCAACGGCTACTGCCAGGTCGCCGGCTATCCCTTCGCCTACGAGAACTTCGGCGTCGACCAGATTTCCTCCTACCAGGGCAAGTCGGGCCAGAGCTGCCGCCAGTTCATCAACAATGTGCTGAACCCGCGCGTCATCGGCTTCGGCACCATCGACGATATCGACCAGGTGGCGGCCCGCCGCTCCGACGATCGCGCCTCGGCCGGCCAGCAGGAAATCACCGGCGTCCTGATGGACGCATTCGGGGGTGCGGCCACGGTGGTGCGCGGCAACTGCTCCTTCGGCATGTTCTCCAACTATCCCGAAAACGTCGACGACGCGCTGCGCCAGCGCGCCGGCGCCCGTTGGCTGGTCGATGGGCCGCAAACGCGCGACGACTACATCGATATCTTCGTGCTGCTCGCCGGCAAGAACCACAAGATCCCGCTCGGCGACCACAAGCTCTACGCCGCCCAAGAAATCCAGCGCGCGGTAATGGAGGCCTATGTAGAGCACGAGAAGCCCAGGGAAGACGGGCTGATGAAGGTCTATGAGCGCTACATGAAGGAGAACGGCGCGCCGAAGTCGATGGCCGACATCGGCACCTATCTGCACATGATCAAGGAGGCCGAGCCGCGCTTCACCGGCCGCGCCATCAAGAACGTCACCGATGCGATCAAGATGCGCGCCATGGACATCGAGCTGCCGGACGAATGGTTCGTGAAGCCGGAAGTCTTCATGCACAAGAGCTACGACGACAAGAAAGCGATGATCGAGGAACTGCGCGGCCCGTTCTCGATGGACATGGTCATGCAGGAGGTCAACCGCTACGCCGACTCGGAGTTCCGCTACTCCGACAGGTCCGACGACGCAGCCGTGACCAAGATGATCCGCGACACCCGCCTGCGCGACCGCGCGATGCGCGAAATCGAGGAGTTGAAGAAGAAGGGCCTGTGGAATGCGTGAGCCCTTTTCCTTCTCCCCGTTCACGGGGAGAAGGTGCCCGAAGGGCGGATGAGGGGCAGCGCAATGCGTGGTGGAAACGAACCGAAAGTGGCGAGAGCCCGGCAACTGCGGAAGGTCGAAAACGACGCCGAAGATAAACTTTGGAGCGAACTGCGCGGACGACGGTTGAACGGGTACAAATTTGTTCGCCAGTTGCCGATCGGTCCATATTTCGCAGACTTTGCCTGCCGAGAGGCCAATCTGGTCGTGGAGGTCGATGGGAGCCAGCATGCAAATCGTTCCCAGGATCGATACAGGGATGAAACGATGAATCGGAACGGCTGGTCGGTGCTGCGGGTGTGGCACGCTGATGTCCTAGCGAGCCGCAAAAGCGTGTGGGATACGATCGTAGCGGTCCTGGACGGTCGACTGGATGAGAAGATGATAGCTGTCGACGCAAAATTTCTGCCTTCGGCAACTTCGGAGAAAAGATGATGAGCGCTTGCACCGCCCCTCATCCGCCCTTCGGGCACCTTCTCCCCGTGAACGGGGAGAAGGAATAATGGCCAAGAAATCCGACCTTTTGCGCGAGAACGAGCTGATCTATGGCCGGCTGCTGACCATCGACGAGCCGCATCTGATCCAGCGCTACAACAAGGCTTTGGTCGCCTTCGGCCTGAAGCCGACGAAGCTGAAGAGCTTCGAGATCGACCGCACCGGCTTCTCGCCGCAGGTGGCCGAGGAATGCGGCGACTACAGCTATCTCGATCCCAACGAGATCAACCGCCGCTTCATCATCCTGACGCCGTCGCAGGTCGACCTGCCGGTGGTCCACACCGCCTTTTCCAACACCTCGCAGCTGATGTTCGAGTTCATGTCGGCGAACCAGCGCGCCATCGACGCGCTGACCATCAAGGATGTCATCTACGGCGAGATCGAGGATTCGGTCCCCAAGGTCGACGACATCGAGGACCTGCTGTCGATCAACCAGGTCGAGTTCAAGGTGCTGTCGGCGGAGGACGTGCTCGGCAAAGCCGCCGAACTCGGCAAGCTCGTCGACCGGCTGAAGCAAGAACCGGACGCCTGGCGCGACAGTGCCATGCTCACCCGCATGGTGGAGCTTGCCAAGATCTGCGGCGACATCCGCGAGAACGCGCTGGTGCCGGATCAGGTGATCTTTCGCCACAGCGCCTATTGGACCAGCCATTTCGGCGGGCTCTATGTGTTCATCGACCCTGACATGACGACGGTGATCAGCGACCCGGCAGCACCCGGCTTCCGCCGCTCGCGGCCGTGGCAGGTGAGCTACCTCTCGATCAACGATGCCGACAGGGTGTTCAAGTTCCTCGCCGCGACCGGCCGCATCGAACTGCCGCGTGCCTCGTGGATCGAAACATCAGGCTATCTCGAACACCGCGCCGAAATGGTGGTGCGGGCGCTGATCCGCGACGCCGAGCCCGACCGTAATCTGACCGACGTCGACAAGGTCTGGCTGCAGACCTGGATCCACAGCCATGCCGACCTGATCACCAGGGACGGCAATTTTCCTTTCCTCAACGCCGCCAAGCGCGAGATCGCTCACCTCGGCTATCTCAAGGTCGAGGACGTGTTCCCGCAGCAGCGTTTCCTGACGATCCGGGCCAAGCCCGGACATCCCGACGCCTGGCTGACCAACCAGCTGATCTCGGATTTCGTGCCGCAGGATTTCGTCTCGCGCTACGTCTTCAACAAACCGGGTTTTTACAGCGACTATGACGGCTTCAGCGACGCCTGGCGATCGCATGTTGTGGACGTTCTGAAAACCACATATCTGAAAGACAAGGTGGCGTTTCGCACACGCCTCTACGGCCTTGCCGATTGAATGCCTAACCTTATCGAACTCTTGGCTGACTGACGAGGGGTGACATCGCCATGCTTGATCCGATCGTGAACTTCTTCACACGGATGTTCCAGTGGATCGGCCGCGGCATCGGCTTCGCCGTCGGCGTGATCCTGTGGCCGTTCATGTGGGCCGGGCGCTGGTATACGCAGCGCGGCTGGATCCTGAAGGCGGTGCTCGGCCTCGCTCTGCTCATGCTGATCGGCCTCTACGGCTATTTCATCTGGAACACGCAGGTCTGGAGCAATTTCAATCCCGCCTATGCGGAAGCATATAGGTTCACGCAGCCGGCCGGAACCGCGCCGGCGCAGGCCGCTCCTTCCGCCACCGGGGAAACCGCTGGCGTCGAGGGAGAGGTCAAGACCTGCACCCACTCGGCCATTGTCCAGGTTACGGCCGATCTCATCGATTTCAACGTCAACGAGAATGCCTGGATCTCGTCGATGATACTCTACAAGCTCGGGCTCTTCGGCATGGACTGGGACCGCACGCCGTTTCTCGACAACAAGGCCTCCTTCCAGCGCGGGGTCAATCAGGCCATCCGGCGCACCACGGTCGAGCTTGTCGACACGCTGGGCCGCGTCCGCGGCACCAGCCAGATCGACCAGAACCTGCAGGATGCGCGCGGCGCGATCACCTTCGACGAGGAGACCTGGTACTTCGGCCTCAGGCCCTTTGGTCCGAAAACCCCGACGCCGAGTTTTTATCGCACGGCGGCGAGCAGCCTTCGCGCCTTCAACGACCGGCTCATGAAATGCGAGGTTGTCTTCAATGCGCGCGCCGACAATCTGTTGCAGTTCGTCGACCGGATCGCGAGTGACATAGGCTCGACGTCGGACCTGATCCGCGACCGCTCGCAGAACTTCAACAGCGGCTGGTTCGACACGCGCGCTGACGACCGCTTCTGGTTCGCCTACGGCCAGCTCTACGGCTATTACGGCATCCTGACGGCGGCGCATCACGATTTTCAGCAGGTCCTCGACAATCGCGGCCTCACGCCGCTGTGGAACAGCGTGGAAGGCCAGCTCAAGGCAGCGCTCGCCATCCAGCCTCTGATAATCTCCAACGGCCGCGAGGATGGCTGGATCATGCCCACCCACCTCACCACGATGGGTTTTTATGTGCTTAGGGTTCGATCGAACCTCGTCGAGGTCAGGTCCGTCCTGGATCGGTGAAGCAAGCGATTGGTGAAAGACGCCTTGGCTTGAATCACCGCTGGCCCTGGTCGAGATCGGCAACGTCCTGTCGCAGCAGTTCGGCTGCGCATCTCCGGGAGCGGAACCTGATCGTCTCGCCGTCGTTCAACCGTGGGCGGCAGCCAGCGAGGACACGCGATGGATATCCGGGAATTTGCTCGAAATTTCTATGCCACCATCGATGCGCGGGACTGGGATAGACTGGCCGGTCTGGTCTCTCCGGATCTCGCCGTTCATCTCGCCAGCGCCAGTCCGATCGGCTTCGATGACTGGCGAAAATCCCTGACCGAATTCTTTGTTGGTTTCCCGGACGGACATCACGTCATCGACGACTTTGTCGGCGATGCCGACAAGGTGGTCACGCGCGGTCGCTTTCAGGGCACACATACCGGCATCTTCCACGGCGTCGCACCGAGCGGAAATTGCGTCTCGGTTGGTGTGATTGATCGCGTCGAGAACGGCATCGTGGTCGAACATTTCGGCCAGCTTGACGGCTTGGGGCTGATGCACCAGATCGGCGCATTCTAGCGCCACCGCTCGAAGCGCCGACCGGCGTTCCAACCCTGTCGCATTCCGTGCATTCCGCGGCTGTTTTGAGACGGCAGGACGGCGCGTGCTCTGGCTTCTATACGGCGCGACAACCCGCGAAAATCCGGGACAGGTCGACCGGGAAACAGACAGCCGTCTTTCTCTAAAGGAAACATAGTTGCATGCAAGTTGACGCCACGGCAGCGACAGGGGTAGAACGTGCCCTCGCCTGCAGCGCCAGGCTGTTCCGAACAGGCTTGCGACCACACTGATCAAACCCGTCCCCTCCACCGTCCAATCCAGAGGAAAGCCGCCATGGCCGAAGTGAAGTCCGACATCGAGATCGCGCGCGCCGCCGACAAGAAACAAATCCAGGCGATCGGCCAGAAAATCGGCATTCCAAGCGAGCATCTTTTGCCTTACGGCCACGACAAGGCGAAGATCTCGGCCGAGTTCATCAAGTCGGTGAAGACAAACAGGGACGGCAAGCTGATCCTCGTCACCGCCATCAACCCGACGCCGGCCGGCGAAGGCAAGACGACGACGACGGTGGGCCTCGGCGACGGTCTCAACCGCATCGGCAAGAAGGCCATCGTCTGCATCCGCGAGGCCTCGCTCGGGCCGAATTTCGGCGTCAAGGGCGGCGCTGCCGGCGGCGGCTATGCGCAGGTCGTACCGATGGAGGACATGAACCTCCACTTCACCGGCGATTTCCATGCCATCACCACGGCGCATAATTTGCTTTCGGCGCTGATCGACAACCACATCTACTGGGGCAACGAACTCGGCATCGACATCCGCCGCGTCGTCTGGCGCCGCGTCATGGACATGAACGACCGCGCACTGCGCGAGATCATTTGCTCGCTCGGCGGCGTCGCCAACGGTTTTCCGCGCGAGGGCGGCTTCGACATCACCGTCGCCTCGGAGGTCATGGCGATCCTGTGCCTCGCCACTGACCTGAAGGATTTGGAAAAGCGCCTCGGCGACATCATCGTCGCCTATCGCCGCGACAAGTCGGCCGTCTATGCCCGCGACCTCAAGGCCGACGGCGCCATGGCCGTGCTGCTCAAGGACGCCATGCAGCCCAACCTGGTGCAGACGCTGGAGAACAACCCGGCCTTCGTCCATGGCGGCCCCTTCGCCAACATCGCGCATGGCTGCAACTCGGTCGTTGCCACCACGACGGCGCTAAAACTTGCCGACTATGTCGTCACCGAAGCCGGTTTCGGCGCCGATCTCGGTGCCGAAAAGTTCTTCGACATCAAGTGCCGCAAGGCCGGCCTGAAGCCGGCGGCCACGGTCATCGTCGCCACCGTGCGCGCCATGAAGATGAATGGCGGCGTCAAGAAGGAAGATCTCGGCAAGGAGAACGTCGAGGCGGTCAAGAAGGGCTGCGCCAATCTCGGCCGTCACATCGAGAATGTCAGGCAGTTCGGCGTGCCTGCGGTGGTCGCCATCAACCATTTCTATTCCGACACCGACGCTGAAATCAGGGCGATGAAGGACTACGTCGCCTCGATGGGCGAAGAGGCGATCCTGTGCAAGCACTGGGCCCACGGCTCGGCCGGCATCGAGGAACTCGCCAACAAGGTGGTGACGCTGGCCGAATCCGGCTCCTCGCAGTTTGCGCCGCTCTATCCCGACGCCATGCCGCTGTTCGAGAAGATCAACACCATCGTCCAGCGCATCTATCGCGGATCCGAAGCGATCGCCGACAAGTCGGTGCGCGACCAGCTCCACGCCTGGGAGCACGCCGGCTACGGCAACCTACCGGTTTGCATGGCCAAGACGCAATATTCGTTTTCGACGGATCCGAACCTGCGCGGCGCGCCGACCGGCCACACCGTGCCGGTGCGCGAGGTCAGGCTGTCTGCCGGCGCCGGCTTCATCGTCGTCATCTGCGGCGAGGTCATGACCATGCCCGGCCTGCCCAAGGCGCCGTCCTCGGAGAAGATATTCCTGAACGAGATGGGCCAGATCGAAGGCCTGTTCTGAGAATTTTGAAGGCCGCAATGATAGGGGCGCCGCAGCGCTGCGGCGCCCTCTTTTTGCTTGGCGTGCCAAACTTTTAGGCGGCGCTGCGTGCCAGCGCGCGCTGGTTGGAGGCGTAGGGCGTATCGCGCTCGGGCAGCACGCCGGTCTTCAGGCAGTCGATCCATTCGGCGGTCTTGAGAACGGCGGCGAAGCGCGACTGCAGGACAACCGTCACCACGCGATGGATGTCCTCGGCCGAGGCGTAGCCGGCGCTGTTGGCATAGGGTAGCGACCCCGTTGCATCCGACAGGAACTCGACGGCAAAGCCCATATGGACGGCGTGGATGACCGTCGACAGATCGCAATTATGCGTCATGTAGCCGATGACCGTAATCGTATCGATAGCGTTGGCGCGCAGCCATTCCTCGAGGTCGGTGCCGGTGAAGGCGCTTGGCAAGGTCTTTTCGATGTAGTGGTCGCGGTTTCGCCTCGCGATCTCGGGATGCAATTCTGCGCCGTGACTGCCCTTGGCGAAGACCGGTGATGTTTCCGGCGCCAACTGCTTGACGACCACCACCTTGACGCCTGCCTCGGCGGCCGCGTCCATGGCGCGCGCCACATTGGCGACGGTGTCGCGGAAGGGCGGGTGCTTGATGGCGAGATTGCCGCCGTCATAGTCGTTCTGAACGTCGACGACGATGAGGGCACGGCGTGGCGCTTTGCCTTTGGCTGATTCCGACATGGAGTTTCCTTTCCCGTTGACATTGATGGGTCGAGGATAGACTCGGCATCGGTCCGCAAAAGTGTCCCGATTGACATAGTTCGAAATAATTGGGACATTCGGGTCCAACCCCTCATTGGTGCTCATCATGGCCGATCCGATCGTTGCCGCCATCGCCTTCGATGGCATCAGCCCGTTCCACCTCTCCGTGCCCTGCCTTGTATTCGCAGAGGATCGCACGACGCTCGGCCTGCCGCGCTTCGAGTTCCGGGTCTGCGCGATTGAGGACGGGCCGATCCGCACCGATGCGGGGCTGACCATCAGCGTCCCGCACGGGCTTTCCGCGCTTGATGACGCCGACATCGTCATCGTGCCCAGCTGGAAGAACCTCGAAGTCCCACCGCCGGCGGCACTGATCGAGGCGCTGCGTCGCGCGCACCGGCGCGGCGCGCTGATTGTCGGATTGTGCCTGGGAACGTTCGCTGTTGCGGCGACCGGCCTGCTTTCGGGGCGGCGAGCCGCGACGCACTGGGCTTTTTCCGACCAGCTGCAGGCCCTCTATCCCGACATTCTCGTCGAGCCGGAGGTGCTCTACATCGACAACGGCGATGTCGTGACCTCGGCCGGTGTCGCCGCCGGGCTCGACTGCTGTCTCCACATCATACGGGCTCGCTATGGCGCGGAGGCGGCACTCCGGCTTGCCCGGCAGATCGTGCTTTCTCCTCATCAGGCAGGGCGGACAGGCACAGTTCATAGAACGTCCGATCGCCAGGACCGAAAATGCCGACCGCTTCACCCACGCCATCGACACCGTGCGCCAGACGTTGCACGAGACGCACAGCCTGGACAGTGTCGCCGCTACCGCCGGCCTCACCCGCCGGACATTCACCCGCCGCTTCCAGAAAACAATCGGCACCAGCTTCGGCGACTGGCTGACCGACCAGCGCGTCGCGCTGGCGCAGCGACTGCTGGAAGTAACGGAAAAATCGATGGAGATGATTGCCTTCGAGGCCGGCTTCGGCAGCGCCACCTCGCTGCGCCAGCATTTTGCGGCGCGGCTCAGAACCACGCCCGCGCAGTACCGCCGCGAATTCTCGAAGAACGCTCAGGAGCGCGTGGCAAGATAGTTCCAACTCATGTTGGAACAACCACTGTCGGTGTCGGCGCTGCCCCTCACCTGCCTGCCGGCATCCTCTCCCCGTATAGTGACGGGGAGAAGGGGCTGGCCGCAACCTCGGTACCCTTTCTGCAGCGCTGGTGTTTGCGAAATCGCCGATGACGGCATCTTTCTCCCCGTCACTATACGGGGAGAAATGCCCGGCAGGGCAATGAGGGGCAGCGCAAACCTGAAGCGATTGCCCGCGCTCGATCCTGCCCTGCTTGAAAGGGCTTGCGTCACCTGTCATATTTTATTGCATCCGCCTCCTGCCAAGTGATCGTGCTTATCTCTCCCCAACTATCGCTCATGCCCGTCGAGCCGCCGCTTCGCTGATCCAGCTGGAGCAAAGGATGCTCCAGCCACGCCTGACCGGCCGCGCCGGGTTGCCGACAACCGTGGTGTTTGCCGGCACATCGCTCGTCACGACAGCACCCGCTCCAACAATGGCGCCGGCGCCGATGCTGATCCCGCCGAGGATGATGGCACTGCCGCCGATCCAGGCATTGTCGCCGATCTCGACAGGCTTCGCGATCTCCAGCCCCGCCTGTCGACCGGCAGCCTCCTTGTGGTGCTCGGCGCAGTAGATCTGCACGTTGGGACCGAGCAGCGTTGCCTTGCCGATGCGGACTGGCGCGGTATCGAGAATGGTGCAGCCGGCATTGAGAAAGACGCGATCGCCGAGAAAGAGATTGAAGCCGTAGGCGCAGTGGAACGGCGCTTCGATCCGGGCACCCTCGCCCAAAACGCCGAGCAGCGACTTCAAGGCAGGTCCGATGTTCCCACGGCGCCGGGGCGGCAGCGAATTATGCTCGAACACCGCATCGCGCGCCATGACCCGCAGAGCCTCCAACTCCGGATCGAGGCAAGTGTACCACTCGCCCGCCGCCATTTTTGTGCGTTCGCTTCGAGCCATGGCGGTTAACCCTGCTGTTTCAATATGGCGAATGCCAGAGATCGCAGGCCTCTGGTCAAATGCCGAACCTATGCTAGCCTGCCCCGGCTGGGCTGTCCCCAGGCCGTGTGATCGAGGGGTCAATCATGCTGTACATTCTTGCACTTCTCATCGGCGTCGTGGCCGGCCTTCGCGCCATGACCGCGCCCGCCGCCGTCGCCTGGGGCGCCTGGCTCGGCTGGCTGCCGGTCGCCGGAACCTGGGCCAGCTTCATGGGCCACTGGTTCACCGTCGGCATCTTCACCATCCTGGCCATTGCCGAGCTGGTCACCGACCAGTTGCCGTCAACGCCGAGCCGCAAGGTGCCGCAGCAGTTCGGCGCGCGCATCGCTGTCGGCGCCTTCACCGGCGCGGTGATCGGCGCGACCGGCGGCGCCACCGTCGGCGGCCTGATCGCCGGCGCCATCGGCGCGGTTATCGGCACGCTGGGCGGTGCCGAGCTGCGCAAACGCCTGGCCGTGGCTTTCGGCAAAGACAAGCCCGCCGCCTTCATCGAGGACGCGGTGGCGATCGTCGGCGGCCTGTTGATCGTGGCGGCCGTGGCATGACGGCAAAGCCATTCGACGCCATCATCATCGGCGCCGGACAGGCCGGCCCGCCGCTCGCCGGCCGGCTGACGGCGGCCGGCATGAGCGTGGCGCTGATCGAGCGAAAGCTGGTCGGCGGCACCTGCGTCAACACCGGCTGCATGCCGACCAAGGCCATGGTGGCCAGCGCCTATGCCGCGCATCTCGCCCGCCGCGCCGCCGACTACGGCGTGACGCTCTCCGGTCCGGTCGGCGTCGACTACAAGGCGATCAAGGCCCGCAAGGACAAGGTGTCGGACGACGCGCGCGGCAACCTCGAAAGCTGGATTGCCGGCATGGACGGATGCACGCTTTTTCGCGGCCATGCGCGCTTCGAGACGGCCGACACGGTGCGCGTCGGCGACGAGCTGCTGAGCGCCGGCAAAATATTCATCAACACCGGCGGCCGCGCCTCGGTGCCTGATCTGCCAGGCGTCGACGACATTCCGTTCCTGACCAACTCGTCGATGATGGATCTCGACGTGCTGCCGCGCCATCTCGTCGTCGTCGGCGGCAGCTACGTCTCGCTCGAATTCGCGCAGATGTTCCGCCGTTTCGGTTCACAGGTCACGGTGATCGAAAAGAGCCCGCGGCTGATCGGCCGCGAGGACGAGGATGTCTCGGCCGCCATCCTGTCCATCCTCGAGAACGAAGGCATCGCGGTTCATCTCGGCGCCGGCGACATCGGCTTCGCCAGGCAGGGCAGCGACATTGCCGTGACTTTCACCGCCGGCAAGGCGCCGGCTGTCGGCTCGCATGTGCTTCTGGCAGTAGGCCGGACCCCCAACACCGACGATCTCGGCCTCGACAAGGCCGGCGTCGAGGTCGACAAACGCGGCTTCATTGTCGTCGACGACCAGCTGCGCACCAGCGTGCCCGGCATCTGGGCGATGGGCGACTGCAACGGCAAGGGCGCCTTCACCCACACCTCCTACAATGACTACGAGATTGTCGCCGCCAATCTGCTCGACAACGACCCGCGCAGGGTGAGCGACCGCATCGAGGCCTATGCGCTCTATACCGACCCGCCGCTCGGCCGCTGCGGCATGACCGAGGCAGCGGTCAGAAAGTCCGGCCGCCGCGCGCTGGTCGGCCAGCGGCCGATGACCCGCGTCGGCCGTGCCGTCGAGAAAGGCGAGACGCAAGGTTTCATGA
This sequence comes from Mesorhizobium sp. WSM4845, assembly GCF_055811455.1. Lineage (NCBI taxonomy): Bacteria > Pseudomonadati > Pseudomonadota > Alphaproteobacteria > Hyphomicrobiales > Phyllobacteriaceae > Mesorhizobium > Mesorhizobium sp. WSM4845. The sequence goes on along the minus strand of NZ_JBVVQA010000002.1, from coordinate 117,551 downwards.
AGATCCTGGCCGATGCCGACACCAAGGAAATCCTCGGCTGTTCGGTGCTCGGCCCCGGCGGCGACGAGGCGATACACTGCGTGCTCGATCTGATGTACGCCAAGGCGCCGATCAGCACGCTGGCGCGCGCCATGCACATCCACCCCAACGTCTCGGAACTTCTGCCCACCATCGCCCAGGAGTTGAAGCCGCTGGCATAGGCCGGGCAGGACCAGTATGTCCACCGCGCCCGGCCGGGTAGGCCCCTTGCGCCCATAGCGTGAAAAGCTGGACCAATCGACAGCGTATCGACGAAAGGGCATGAGTTTTCCTGGAGGATCATCATGCAGAAATCGATCGAGCGCATTGCCGGCGACAGCGAAGGCGTTTGCTACGAATTCCCGGTCTTCCGCTTCGAGGGAACGGACGAGGCGGCATCCTCGGCCTATCTGCAGGCCGCACTGCATGCCGGCGAACTGCCGGGCGTCGTCGCCATCGACGCGCTGATGCCGATGCTTGAAAAGGCCGAAGCCGAACGCCGCATCAAGGGCGATATCACCGTCGTGCCGCAAGCCAATCCGATCGGCCGCGCCCAGTATCATTTCGGCGAGCACCAGGGCCGTTTTCACCTGGGCACGCGCACCAACTTCAACCGCGGCTTTCCGCTGCTGGCCGCGCCTGACGTAAAATTGTTGCCCGACACCACGCTTGGCACTGCCGATCAGCGGCTGAAGAGCCGGCTGCTGCAGCTGTCGATCGGCCACGACATCGTGCTCGACCTGCACTGCGACGACGAGGGCCTCGCCTACCTCTATGTCCACACCAGCCTGTGGCCGGCGATGGCGGATTGTGCGGCGGCCATGGGCGTCGATGCGGTGATCCTGTGGGATGAAGATACCGACGGCACCTTCGAAGGCGCCTCGATCGCGCCGTATCTGAACCTCCCTGCCGAGGTGGCGCGGTTCGACCGGCGCGTCGCCACCACGGTCGAGTATCGCGGCATACTCGATGTCGACGGCGCTCTGGCCGGCGCCGATGCCGATGGGCTCTATCGGCTGCTGGTGGCGCGCGGCGTGATCCTGGATCAGGCCCTGTCCACGCCCGGCAGCTTCACCGGAATCGTTGCGCCGCTCGAAAACATCGACATGATGCCGGCGCCTCGGGCCGGCGCGGTCCTCTATAACGTGAAGCCCGGCGACCGTGTGGCAAAAGGCGCACTGCTCGCCACCATCGTTCATGCGCCGGGTGAAGCCGGCGGCCGCACCCAGCTGTTCGCGCCGCAGGCGGGCATCATCCTGACACGGCGTTCCCGACGCATCATCCGCGCCGGCGAAGATCTGCTGAAGCTGGTCGGCGACAGCAAAAGCGCCGATGCACGGTCGGGAACGCTGGAGGATTGAGGGCTCATGCCCTTCTCCATGCCCTCCCCTTCTCCACCCCTTCCCCTTCTCCAGGCCCCTCATTGAATCCGTCCATTGAATCCAGTTGCGCGGCCGTTCAATCGCCGCTATTGGAATCGCCATGAACATGCGCTCAATCAAGACCGTCTGGTGGTGGGCTCGCTGACAGCGGCCTGTTCGAACGCGTGCGCGTTAAAAATGGAAGGTGGCCGCAACGGAATGTCCGGGCGGCCATTTGTTTTTCAAAGCCATGCCCCGGGTCCGTTGCCCCCAAGACGCTGAAATATCCAAGATGCTGAAATAGCCAAGACGCTGATGGAGACGGCAATGACGACGAAAATTCTGGAGAACGGGGCGGAGCGCTTCGTCACGGCGGGTGGCGTGACGATTACCCGCGAGCGCCATGACCGGCCTTACGAAGGCGCGATCGACGCCTATGTCGACGGGCTGAATGCGCGCCGTGGCGCCGTGTTTTCGTCGAATTACGAATATCCCGGCCGCTATACGCGCTGGGACACCGCCATCATCGACCCGCCGCTTGTGATCTCGGCGCGTGGCCGCGCCATGCGCATCGAGGCGTTGAACAGCCGTGGCGAGATGCTTCTGCCGGTGGTCGGCAAGGCGCTCGGCGGCCTTGACGAGGTGACGATCGCCGAGACGTCGAAAAGACTGATCTGCCTCGACGTGGCCAGGCCCGGCCGTGTTTTCACTGAAGAAGAACGCAGCCGCGTTCCCTCCGTCTTCACCGTGCTGCGCGCCATCACCGCTCTGTTCAAGACAGAGGAAGACGCCAATCTCGGTCTTTATGGCGCCTTCGGGTACGATCTCGCCTTCCAGTTCGATCCGGTCGACTACAAGCTCGAGCGCCAGCAAAGCCAGCGCGACCTCGTGCTGTTCCTGCCCGACGAGATTCTGGTCGTCGACCACTATTCGACCAAGGCCTGGACCGACCGCTACGACTATTCCAGCGATGGGTTTTCGACACAGGGATTGCCGCGCGACGAAATCGTCGAGCCGTTCAGGACCGCCGACCGCATCCCGCCGCGCGGCGACCATGAGCCCGGCGAATATGCCAACCTGGTGCGCAAGGCGATGCAGAGTTTCAAGCGCGGCGACCTGTTCGAGGTGGTGCCCGGCCAGATGTTCTACGAGCGCTGCGAGACACCGCCCTCCGATATCTCCCGCAAGCTGAAGGCCATCAACCCCTCGCCCTATTCCTTCTTCATCAATCTCGGCGAAGGCGAATATTTGGTCGGCGCCTCGCCCGAGATGTTCGTGCGCGTCAACGGCCGCCGTGTCGAGACCTGCCCGATCTCCGGCACGATCAAGCGCGGCGGCGACGCCATTTCCGATAGCGAGCAGATCCTGAAGCTGCTCAATTCGAAGAAGGACGAATCCGAGCTGACCATGTGCTCGGACGTCGACCGCAACGACAAGTCGAGGGTCTGCGACCCGGGCTCGGTGCGTGTCATCGGCCGCCGCCAGATCGAGATGTATTCGCGGCTGATCCACACCGTCGACCATATCGAGGGGCGGCTGCGCGAAGGCATGGACGCCTTCGACGCGTTCTTGTCGCATGCCTGGGCGGTCACCGTCACCGGCGCGCCGAAATTATGGGCGATGCGCTTCATCGAGCAGAACGAGAAGAGCCCGCGCGCCTGGTATGGCGGGGCGATCGGCATGGTCAATTTCAACGGTGACATGAACACCGGCATGACGCTTCGCACCATCCGCATCAAGGACGGCATCGCCGAGGTGCGCGCCGGCGCCACGCTGCTCTTCGACAGCATTCCCGAGGAAGAAGAAGCCGAAACCGAACTGAAGGCATCCGCCATGATCTCCGCCATCCGCGACGCCAAATTAGGCAATGCCGCCGACACCGAACGCGCCACCGCGCGCGTCGGCGACGGCGTCAACATCCTGCTGGTCGACCACGAGGACTCCTTCGTCCACACGCTGGCCAATTATTTCCGCCAGACCGGCGCCAATGTCTCGACCGTGCGCACGCCTGTGCCGGACGAGGTCTTCGACCGGCTGAAACCCAACCTGGTCGTGCTGTCGCCCGGTCCCGGCACGCCGAAGGATTTTGACTGCGCCGCCACCATCAAGCGGGCCCGCGCGCGCGACCTGCCGATCTTCGGCGTCTGCCTCGGCCTGCAGGCGCTGGCCGAGGCCTATGGCGGAGAGCTGCGGCAGTTGCACGTGCCGATGCATGGCAAACCGTCGCGCATCCGCGTGTCGAAGCCGGGTATTATCTTTTCCGGCCTGCCCAAAGAGGTGACGGTCGGCCGCTATCACTCGATCTTCGCCGATCCGGTGCGGCTGCCCGACGGCTTCGTCGTCACGGCCGAGACGGAAGAAGGCGTCATCATGGCCTTCGAGCACAGCAAGGAGCCGATCGCCGCAGTGCAGTTCCACCCGGAATCGATCATGACGCTCGGCCACAATGCCGGCATGCGCATCATCGAGAACATCGTTGCGCATCTGCCGCGCAAGGCCAAGGAAAAGGCGGCTTAGGGCGAGGAGTTTCCGTGTTGAGGTTTGCGCCCTACGTCGCCCCCCTCTGTCCTGCCGGACATCTCCCCCACTTGGGGGGAGATTGTCTCTCATTTCGGCTTTCGCCAATCTCAAGCATTGCAGATCTAGCCCGAATATCTCGCACGACGTCATCCATGACAGCCGATCTCCCCCCTTGTGGGGGAGATGTCCGGCAGGACAGAGGGGGGCGCCGAAGAACGCGGCTTCCTCAATGACAACAGCCGAAATCAAGGCGACCGCCAAGCGCAAGGTCGCCAGCCTCGCCTTCTGGTCGATCATCCTCGCCTTCGTCGTGCTCGGCCTGAAGCTGGCGGCCTGGTACGTCACCGGCTCCGTGGCGCTGTATTCGGACGCGCTGGAATCGATCGTCAACGTCATTGCCTCTGCCGCCGCCTATTGGGCGATCCAGGTCAGCCACAAGCCGGCCGACCAGGATCATCCGTTCGGCCACCACAAGGCCGAGTATTTCTCGGCTGTTTTGGAAGGCGTGCTGATCGTGCTGGCAGCCCTGCTGATCCTCAACGAAGTGTGGTGGTCCTTGCGGCACCCTGTCCCGCTCGAACAGCCCTGGACCGGCCTCGCCATCAACGGCGTCGCGACGGTGATCAACGCCTTCTGGGCCATGACGCTGATCCGTGCCGGCCGTGCCGAAAAATCACCGGCACTGGTCGCCGACGGCAGGCACATCATGACCGACGTGGCGACCTCGGTCGGCGTGTTCATGGGTGTGGTCGGCGCCGTGCTGACCGGCTGGCAAGTCCTTGATCCCGCTCTTGCCGTCATCGTTGCGCTGAACATCCTGTGGCAGGGCTGGCACGTCATCGGCTCGTCGATGAACGGTCTGATGGACCGCGCCGTCGACACGCAGGAGCACATGCGCATCCGCGACATCATCTCGGCCAATTGCAAAGGCGCGCTGGAAGTCCACGATCTGAAGACGCGGATTGCCGGCCGCGCCACCTTCATCGAGTTCCACCTGGTCGTCGACGCCGACATGTCGGTGGGCGCCAGCCACGTCATCTGCGACCGCATCGAGGATGCGCTGAAGGCGGAAAACCGCTCGGTGCGCGTCACCATCCATGTCGAGCCCGATGACGAGGCAAAACTGCCCAGGGGCACGACGGCCGTGCCGTTCGCGTGAGGCCTGAGAGACGCCGGCTTCCCTGCCATGACATCAAAAACGTCGAGCCGGTGCAGAACCTCTATGCCGGCGGGACAGCGCCCCCCTCTGTCCTGCCCTCCCTTTGCCAAAATATGTCATCTCCCCCACTTGGGGGGAGATCGGCCGTCTTCCCGGCTTTCGCCAATCTCTGATGGTGCAAGAGTGGGCGGGACGCTGAAGCCGCCAATCTCCCCCCTCGTGGGGGAGATGCCAAGTGGGGGCAAAGACGGCAGGACAGAGGGGGGCGAGAAGGATCGCTGCCGCCGCCATTCTGATCCGAGGATCCGATCAAAGCGCGCAGGCAGCCTGCGGCATCGGCTCCAGCCGATAGACCTTGTCGTCGGATGCGGTCTCGCCGTCGGCCGCCTTCGAGCACAGGTCGACGATCGGCAGGCTGCTGTTGGGGTTGGCCAGCATCAACGTGCCGTTGGCGCCGCGGCGCAGATAAATCTCCCTGGCCGCGATGTCGCAGGAAAAGTCGCTCGTCCTTGCGCTCGCCACACAGCGCCACTGGTCCGCTTCGCCGTCACAACTGTAGCTCTGCGTGACCCTGGCGGAATTCTGGCGCGTGGTGACGGAAACGACTATCTCGGCGCCATCAGGCCAGCTTGCCGTCTCGCCGTCCTTGGCGAAGGCGGCCAGTTCGATCGGGCCCCGGAAAACCCGGATGGTGTGGGTAAGCTGATCGGGATGCGAGCCGAGATGCGCGGCATCGTAGTCGCGCCCGTAGCAGAACGGCTGGTCCGATTTCAGCCGCTCGCGCAGCGGTGCTCCCAGCGCCGGATCGACCGGAGCGATGCGCGCGAATTCGGCCTTGCAGGTCTCACCCGGCATGCGGTCGAGCCGGAAGCCGTCGTCTTCCGTGCCGAGTGCCTGCCTGGCGAACTCCTTTTCGCCAAGTTCATCCTCGGCGCCGGCATCGAGATAAAGGTTGCGATGCACGCCGGAGACGATCAGCCGGCCTTTTTCGTCGACGTTCACCAGGGCCATGGTGCGGTCGCATTCCATGCCGCAATGGATCTCGCCCGACCGCGGATCACCCTTGCCGCACCAACCGCCGACCCATTCAGGCTTGTTGGCGCCGCGCACCGTCGTCGCCAAAAAACCGTTGTAGCCGGACGGAGCGCTGCTCGGCTCCTCGTTCGGAGGGCTGACCGGATCGCTGCCATAGTAGAAGAAAATCCGTCCCACCTTCTGGTTCGGGTGCACCTTGAGATGCGCGGCATCGTAGATGCGCCCGAAACAGGCATCCTTGCCGTCCGGGCTGAGTTCGGTGAGCTGAGGCGTATCGTCGGCAAGGGCCGTGCTGGCGACAGCGGCCAGCAAGGCGACAGCAAGTCCGGCGCCCACAATGGTCTTCCCCCCAATGGTCTTCCCCCCAATGGTCTTCGATATCATGTGCCCCTCCTCGCCCGACCCCTCTTTGCCCGACCACGACGCAACTTCAATTTATGCTAGGATCGGGGCCGAAGCCACGCAATTTGCGAGGACATACTGGAGAACGACAAAATGCGACGCCGCGATATTTTCCGCGTCGGCCTTGCCGGAGCCGCCGGTCTTCTCGGGCAGCGCCAGGTCAAGGCGGCGGCCGTGCAAGAGGAAAGGCAGAAGGTCGCCTATCACCTCAGCGACCTCGACAAGGTCGGCTTCGTTTTGGGCAATATCAAGAACCACTATGAGGGCACCGGCGGCAAGGTCGACATCGTGCTGGTCGTGCACGGACCGGCACTCGCCGCGTTCAAGTCGAAGAGCGCGTCGGCTGCCGTTTCCAGCCGTTTTTCCGGCCTGGTCCGCGACGGGCTGGCCCCGCATGCTTGTGCCAATACCATGCAGGGCATGGACGTTGCGCTCACCGATCTGCTCGACGGCTTCCATGCCGCCGAGACCGGCGGCGTCGTCAAGCTCGCCGAATTGCAGCGCCAGGGCTACGCCTATTTGCGGCCCTGAACCTCTACGGACTTGAACATGAGGGCGGCGAGGCCCTACGAAGAGCAGGAGAGTCCCGGAGGAATGCCAGCCACCACAACCACCCGTGTCACTTCCGCCCTTGTCACTCCCACTTTGGCGACCTCGCCGGCAAGGCGGTGCTGGTCACCGCGACCGGCATCGGGGCGGCACTTGCACTGGCCTACGCCGCGCAGAGATGCCGCGTCGCGCTGCATTACAATTCAAGTCGGCGAAAACCTGGCCAAAACCATCCGCAACGGCGGTGGCGAGGTATTCCCGGTCCAAGGCGATTTCTCGATCGCTGCCGATGTCGAGCGCGTCGTCGAGGACAGCGCGCAGCATTTCGGCCGGCTCGATGGGCTGGTCAACAATGCCGCCTCGGCCGCGTGCCTTTATGCCGAACAGACCGAGGCGCATTACGACGCGGACCTCAACGCCCGCTCCGTGCTGACCGCATCACGCCAGGCGATGCCATGGCTGAAGCGCCAGGGCGGCTTCATCGTCAACACCTCGTCGATCGCGGCACGCAATGGCGCCGGCGGCGGCGCCGGCCCTTGTGGCTCGGCTCGTCTCCAATGTGACCCGCGGCATGGCCAAGGAACTGATCGGCTCGCGTCAACGCGGTGGCGCCGGGCACCATCGCGACCCCTTTCCATGAGCGCTATTCGACCGAGGAGCAGGCCATGGTTGCCACCATTCCGCAGAGCCGCGCCGGCACGCCGCAGGACTGCGTCGGCGCCGTTCCTCTCCACCGCCCTGTTGAGCGGTTACATCACCGGCCACGAGGTGAATGGTGGCCAGTTGATGCCGTGAGCGGCGGCCTGCATACTTGTCGCAGCAAGCAACGGAGAAACCGGCACTGTATGGTCTGATCGGCAAGATGCGGGCGACGCGCGGCCAGCGCGACGCAATGATGGACGTCCTGCTGGCCAGCACTGGCGCCATGCCGGGCTGCCTGAGCTATATCATCGCCACCGATCCGGCCGATGCCGACGCGATCTGGGTGACCGAGGTATGGACCGACCAGGCAAGCCACAAGGCTTCGCTGCAATTGCCGCAAGTCCAGGCGGCGATTGCCAGGGCGCGGCCGATCATCGCCGGGTTCGAGTTCCAGGTGGAAACGCATCCTGTTGGTGGGTTTGGGTTGCCGGAGGCCAAGGCGGGATAGGCTGGGGGGACAGCGCCCTGGGCGCTGTCTCGCCGGCGTGTCAAGTCGTACCGGCGAGCCCTGCCTCGACCACAATATGCTGGCAGATATTGTCGATGTCGCGAATGACGTCGTCATTCAAGAAGCGCAGGAGGGTCCAGCCGTCCTGTTCAAGACGCTTTGTTCTTGCCTCATCGCCTGTATTGGCGTCGGCATGCTGCGAACCATCGACTTCGACGACGAGCTTCTTGTGCGGGCAAGCGAAGTCGACAATGTAACCGGCGATCGGAAATTGTCGGCGGAAGCCAAGCCCCATCAGGCGATGCGTGCGAAGCTCGTTCCAAAGCTTCAGTTCGGCGTCGGTCATGGCTTTGCGCATCGACTTGGCATTTGCGCGATTTCGCGGAGGCAATGGCGTGTGAGGCATTGGTCAATGCTCGGTCGCAATTGAGGTTGGTGCTCTACGGCGCCCCCCTCTGTCCTGCCGGACATCTCCCCCACTTGGGCAGGGCTGTCCGGGGAAAGTTATTCATATATGAAGGCCATCTGATTGGGAGAGGCTCGGTCTCTCGGTCGGCTTGGATTGACCGGTGGCGGCTTGGTGATGGTGTGCATTTTCAACCGCCCGAACAAGTATTGAGCGACCAGTTCTGTGAACCTCAAGATAGAAATAGGGACGCGGCGGGCGCGCGCGACAATGCGCAGCAGCGCAAAGGCGATCATTGCGGCCAAGAGTTGCAGGCGGATTGCATTGCCGTTGTTGCCGAGGAACTTGCGGATCTTGAGGTGCTGCTTGATCCATCGGAACAGAAGCTCGATTTGCCAGCGGCCTTTGTAGAGCCGTCCAATCTCGACGGCGGAGCGCTCCAGATCGTTGGTCAAAAGCGTGATAGTGTCGCCCGCTTGGCGCTGAACGCGCAGGCGACGCAGGCGCATCGGCAGCTTGCAAGGACCCTTGCTGACCTGGCTTACCTCACTGTCTTCCACAACCAGGAAGCCGTCGCCCTGCGGCTCGGCTATAGGGCGATCGCGCACCAGCGCCAGCCCCATGTTGGATTTGGGCCGCGTCACGAAGATCGATCCGGGTTCGGCGATCGCTGTCCACCGGCCATAATGGCAGTAGCCCTTGTCGAACACGTAGGTCGCTCCAGCTTCGATCGTGATCTGGCGACCGACCTAGGCGTCGTTGACGTTGGCGTCGGTGATGTCGAGGATGCGCGGACAGTCGGTCTTCGGGTCATAGACAACATGCACCTTCATGCCGCGGATGCGCCCGTTCGACTTGGCCCAATCGCACAGTTTGCCGAGCGGAATGGGGTCGAGTCGATCAGCCGCAGCATGGCTTCGCCCTCGCGCCGCGTTTGCCTGACGAGCAGGTTCGCCACCAGACCGAACGCCTCGGCAAAGACGGCGACCGGACGCCGTCTGTTGGCATCCGACAAGGTCGAACGCATCAAGGGACCGCTGCCCAGGTGATAATGATGTTGGCTGTTGGCGTTCCAGCCGGCTTCCAGGCCACGCAAGCCGCTGCTGCCGCAGGACTGGGCATAGATCAGCGCCACCAGATGATCCCAGCTTCTGAACGATTTGTGTAAGCATCCCGTGGTGGCGATCCACAATTGCTTGGAATTGACGCCGACCGATGCGTTCAAGAAGCTGCCCGAAGATGCTAGGTGCAAAGCGCATGCCCCGTTCCTTTTCTGAGTCTCGACAACCAGAGAGAAGACGGTCAAACCCCTTTTTACGGGGCATGCACATGTGGCATTTCGATTCACTCAAAACTTTCCCCGGACAGCCCTGCCACTTGGGAGGAGATTGGCCGTCGCCGCTGACTTCGCCGATTGCCAACGCAAGAAAGGGGCAGGCGTTGGTGTTCCCTGGAACACCCCTCATCCGGCCGCGGAGCCTGTCTTCGGGCTTGCCGGAGGCAAGACCCGTGGGCGGCCACCTTCTCCCACAAGGAGGGCTTTGCACAGAATCGGATTGGTGATTCCGTGGGCAAGGAAGAGAGGGAGATGATTCGGATGGTCGATCGTGTTCTTGGTCAACTGAGTCTGGCGGACGGGCTGGCGTGGTCGGATACGACGCAGCTCGACCAGATTGCGACTGTCATCGACTGGATGCCGATCCGGGCACTTCTTGGTCAGCGCAGCGGGCCGGGCAAGGGCAACACCAGCTATCCAGCCGAGACATTGCTGCGCTGTCTGTTTTTGGGCGTGTGGAACAATCTCAGCGACCCCGCCCTTGAGATGCAACTGCGCGACCGGCTGTCGTTCCGCCGCTTTGCCGGCTTCAGCCTGTCGGACCGCACGCCGGACCATTCGACGCTGTGGCGCTTCCGCGAAGAGCTGAAGCGCGACGGGCTGATTGATCGGGTGTTCGAAGAGATCACCCGGCAGTTTGAGCAGAAGGGCCTGATCCTCAAGCGCGGCACGCTGATTGATGCATCGTTCATGCGGGCCGCCGCCCGCCCACCGGTGAAGCCGAAGAAGGGTGAGGAGACGTCGGCGAGGCCATCGGCCGACCCCGATGCGCGTTGGGGACGCAAGGCAAAAAGACGGTGTTCGGCTATAAGGTGCACAACGGCGTCGACGAGGCTCACACGCTGATCCGGCGGATGCACTTCACCGATGCTTCGATCACCGACACCGAGCCGGCCGACACGTTGATCTGCGGCGACGAGGAGGCGGCCTATGGCGACCAGGCCTATTACACCCATGCCCGGCATGCCCGGCTTAAGCAGGCCGGCATCAAGGACCGGTTGATGCATCGGCCCAACAAGCACCATCCGCTGACGCCGCGCCAGAAGCAGCGCAACCGCCTGATCTCCAAGGTGCGGGCGGCGGTGGAGCGGCCGTTTGCGGTGTTCAAGCAGCGCTACGGCATGCGGCGGCTGCGCTTCTTCAACCTGGCGACCAACCGGACGCAGTGCGTGCTTGCCGGCTGCAGCTACAATCTGCAACGGGCGACCGCCGTTCTCTTCCCGGTGAGGAAGCCGGCATGAGGGGGCGGAGTCTGCCCAAAATCCGCCGAGGGGGGCCAATTGGGCCCCCGAGGCGGCAAAAATGCCCTGCAACCGGGCGAATGTGGCTTGATTGCGGTTCAAAAAACGCCCCATGCGCCATCTGCGTCAAACTTCGGCCCCCGTGCAAAGCCCTCACAAGGGGAGAAGGGAAGACCAGCGCCGGGGCTACGTGTCTCAATAATCGCCGCGGTAGTAGCGGTCGTCGCAGCGGGCGGTGTAGATGCGGCCGTAGCGGTCCTGATAGCGGCAAAGCTGTTCGCCGCGCCGCTGTGGCGTCGTCGCGCTGCCGACGACCGCTCCCAGCAGGGCGCCGCTGGCTGCGCCGATAACCGTGCTCTTGGTGTCGCGGCCCAGGGCCTGACCGACGAGAGCGCCGCCGGCGCCGCCGACCAGGGCCCCCGTGGTGGCTCTTTGCTGCCCTTCGGTCTGTGCACATCCTGCCAGTGCGGCAGTCACAAGCAGGGCGGCAATGGCTTTGTACATGGTCATCGTCTGATACTCCGTTGAAGCCTATGAACTAATACACTGGCTGGTTTTGCCAAGTGTTTGCCAAGTGCGGTTGCATTGCGGCGGAACCGCGGCAACCGCTTGTCACGAAATGCGACATGGTTTCTTTCGTCTTGACGGTGCGTGCCTCCGACTCTGAAAGATCGTATTCGAACAAGACGATAGGGCCAGGTTCTGTCGAAAAGAATCAGGCTGCGGCCGCAACGATTCCGCCGGCTCCAGCCGATCCCTCAACAATCCAATAACACGCCTGGCTGAACTGGCCAGTGCTCGTTTCCATTTGCAAACAACAAGAAGGAATCTTTCTCATGACAGATCTGGCAGACGCCGGGTCCGTGGTGGCGTCGCCACCGGCGGGCAACCTTGCAGGGCCACCGGCCGCCGGGGACAACGGGTCCGTCCCGCCGGCCGGCAAGTGCTGGTTTGACGGTCTTTCCGAAGGCAACCGCAAGCTCGCTGAAACCAAGGGCTGGACCAAGCCTGAAAACCTCGACCGGGTTCTCACATCCTATGCCGAGCTGGAACGGCAGCAGGGCGAAAGCCTGCGCATTCCGGCAGCGGACGCAGCTGCGGAAGACTGGGACAGGTTCCATGCCCGGCTGCCTGAGGCGATGCGTCCGCTGACATCGCCCGACAAGGTCGAGTACAGGCGCCCAGACGGGCTTTCCGAAAACTTCGCCTATTCGGACGAACTCGCCAACGCGTCGAAAGCGTGGGCGGTCGAGGCCGGCGCCACGCCGAAGGTGGCGCAGGCCTATCACGACCGCTTCGTCGGCTACATGGCCGGACAGGCCAAGGCGGCGGCAGACCATGGTCCCGAAAAGTGGAAACCGGTTTTCGCGGAAGATCATGGTCCAATTTCAAAGGGGGTTATTCGGCATCCACAGATCGGGGTTTTCGCCGGCCTCGCGTGCCAGTCGCCGGGGGGCCATGGCGGCGGCGTCACCGAAATGGTCGCCCGCCGGCATTTCGTCCCGCATGTGCCCGGCACCCGCTTCCTCGACGCGGCGACGGCGGATGAGTTTGCGACCGATGTCGAGTTGGCGCTGGCAGTGAACTGGGACCGCACGGCGTCGAGCGTCAAGCACATGACGTTCATCGCGCTGAAGACGACCGAGGCCTGATGAGGCAAGGCGAGGGCGGGGCGTCAGAGTCCCGCCCTTCTGGACGCCAGGTCGGCCGATGTGGCGAATCCCAAATTCACGCGCCGTGCTGCCCCAGGATTGTTGTTGTTGCACATTGATCAATCGCCGCCACCAAACGGTTACACAAGCGGGCGATGCTGCCATGTCTTTGCAATGGAGGAACCATGAATATGACCTACAAGGCAGTTCAGGATGTGCTTCGAAAAGCCGGCATTGTCATAAGCAAAAAGGGCGAGCTTCACCGCATCAACTTCTTCAGCGGCCTGGAAAACACCGCCTACTACACGACAAGCCTCGAAGATGCGCTTGAGCGGGGTTTTTCGATGGTGAGAGCTGCCGAAAAATTGCCAGCAAGCGCCTTTGCCAAGTCGCGCGTGCGGCCGACGAGCGCACACTTCGGCTGACGCCGCAGGATGTCATCGCCGCGTTGCGCGGCGATGTTGGGAAACCGCATACTATCAGGTGGCGCACGCTACCAGTTTCTTTTCGGTTGCAATCCTTGGCGCCCCCCTCTGTCCTGCCCTCTCTTTGCCAAAATTTGGCATCTCCCCCACTTGGGGGGAGATCGGCAGCTTCCCCGACAACGCCCTTTCTTCAACGTTGGCGATTGGCGAAAGCCAACGAGACATCCAATCTCCCCCCTCGGGGGGGAAATGCCCGGCAGGGCAGAGGGGGGCGCGACGGAACGCGACCTTTCCCCACCTACAATCCCTCCCCACAAATTCCCGATCCACACAGATGGCGGCCAAAACCATGGCCATCACCCCGCTCGACATCGCCAACATGGCGCTTGGCGTCCTCGCGAGGCGCCGGTCGACAGCCTTGATCAGGATGTCAAACCGGCCCGCCTGCTCAACCTGCAATTCGACCTGACCCGCGAGGCGGAGCTGATGAAACATGCCTGGGTGTTCGCAATCCTGGCGGCCGCCGTTGCCGGGTCCGATACCGGCAGTGGCGCGGGCACGCTGAACTTTGCCTATGAATTGCCCGTGGACTGCCTGCGGCCTTTGCCGCTGACCCACAATGGCGAGCCGGATGGCGTGCCGATCGCGTGGCGCCAGGAAGCCGGCTTGATCTATTGCGACCGGCCGGGGCCGCTGATCATCCGCTACGTCGCCAACCTCACCGATCCGAACGACTGGGACGCGACGTTCAGCTCGACATCAAGGCGAGCCAATACGGCTCGCAGCTGCGCCAGAACAATTTGACCACGCAGGCCGCGATCTCGCGCTTTTCCGGCAGGCAGGTGGCGGCTGACTCGATCTTCAGGGCAGGCGGCAATCTCGTGTCCGGCCTTTCCGGGCTGTACGACCCGAAGAAAGCGGTGACGTTCGGCAACAGCGGCTTTCCGCCGGCGCCCGGCGGAGGGCTTTACTGATGGCGACCATCCCCCTCCAGCTCGCCCAGCGCCGGCTCGACAGCGGCAGCGTGGTTTCCTATCCCGACAGCTCGCCGGTCGGCGCCGCGATGCAGGGCTTTGGCGACGAGCTCGCGGCCGTCGCCGAGCGTTTCCGGCAGCAGAAGCAGCAGCAGGATGCGTTCGACGCCGAGGTCATCGGCCGCAAGCTGAACGGGCAGATTGCCCAGGCCGAGAAAGAAGCGATCCAGAATGCGCCGGCCGACGGCCGCGGCCTGCACGACGCCATGTATGGCCAAGCGCGCAACGGTGTCGTCAAGCCCGGCCTATTCGACAAGATCTTCGACGGCACCGTACCAAAATGCCGGAAAGCGAACGCGCCAGCTTCATCAGGCAAAAAGAGGCGTTGAGGCTGGCCGGCTCGGCGCGCATGGCCGCGCAGCAATATGCGCGCCGCCAGGACAATGAGCAGGCCGAATGGTCCAAGGCGCAGGCTGCTATCGCGCAGAGCGACCCCGACGACACCGCGACGTTCGAGGCGATCAGACAGAGCGGGTTCGACTTCATCGCCAAGATGGGCAGCCCGGTGGCCCGGCAGCTGGCCGAAACCGGCTGGCGCAGCAACACGGCGAAGGCGCTAGCCCAGGCGATGCTCGCCAAGGACCCGCGCCGCGCTGCCGAAATGCTGGGTGCGGCGCCGGCCGTGCAGGCCGGTGACGGTGAAACCACAGGCGCTGATGGCACTGATCTGTCGGCGAAAAACCCGAATTGGCTGGCTTCGGGCGACGACCGCCTTGCTGATCTGACGTCCGACGACAGGGTTGCGCTCGCCCGGCTGGCCCCGGCGTCTCGGTGACGCAAAACTGATGTCCGCACCGGCGACCCGCCAGCTTCTTCTCGTTACCTGGCCTGTTGCGTTGCCGTCAGCCCACCGGCATCTTTAATGGCTTCTTCATGTTAGTGGGCTTTTTTATGGGAAAACCCAAAGCCCCTCGCAGGCATGGGGTCATTTCAGCGATAAGAGCGACGGCGGCCTTTCTTACAACACAGACTTGTGGTTCTGGATTGAAATTCCCAAGCGCTGATGCGATCATCGGCAAATCCACCTCGCAGGCTTCTCAGATGAAGGGCTGACCCTACCTTGTTGCGCCTAGATTCTTTTCCGATGCTGGCAAGGATCGTTTTTCCGATCACGTTGGCCGGCGTTCTCCTGCTCACGCTTCTGCCGGCGCGGTTCTTGCCGGAGCTCGGCACGGCCGTCACGCTTCACGACGACAAGCTGCAGCACGCCATCGCCTTCGCCGTGCTGGCGGCCCTGGGAAGCCTCGGTTGGCCGGAACACAGGACAAGGCTGATTGTTCTCCTCGCCTTTACCGGCGCGGCGATCGAGGTGCTTCAGGGGGCGCAACTGATCGGGCGCGATCTAGATGGGTTCGACTGGGTTGCCGACTGCGCCGGCATGGCGTTGGGACTGACAATCGCCGGGACAAGCAGGCGCGTTGGCAAGCGCGTCGGCGGATTGCCGTAGGTCGGTCGAGTAGAGGCGATGGTCGCCCATCGCCCCCCTCACAGATCCCGACGTGCAGTTTTCCCGCACCGGGCTCTTCCACCAGGTTACCCAACCGCATTCGCGCTTTAGCGCCAGTTGTGCACGATCCGCGGTGCCGGGAGCGGGACGCGCGCCAGGGTGGCTCTGAACCGGTCCCAAGGGAGCTTGGGGCGTTGCCCCCGCCGCCGAAGCACCCACAGCCACCCCCCGCGTAACCTGGAGATGAAAGCGTGTGATGCGTTGCCGGTGATGCCGAAGTAGGCGTACTGCCCACGCAAGACGGCGCCGAGCCACCGGGCCCGGATGGTGTCGTGCCGTCATTTCTTCATCTTCAGCCGCTGTTCCTTGAGTTTGCGGACCAGTCGCTTCCTTTGCGTCTTCCGTTTCACCATGAAACGCCCGCTCCGGCTCACCCCGCAGTGATGCGTGAAGCCGAGAAAGTCGAACGTCTCGGGCCGTTTCTCACCGCGCCGCTGCCGATTTGCGGCAGCGAACCGTCCGAACTCGACCAGTCGGGTCTTGCCCTCATGCAGGCTTAACCCAAACTTGGCGAGCCGTTCCGGCAGCGCGGCAAGCATCTTCTGCGCGTCGTCCCGAGCCTCGCATAGCAGCAGATAGTCGTCGGCAAAGCGGACGAGGCGGACATGCCGCCGCGCCTCCCGCCGCTTCCATTGCGCCACCCACAGGTCGAGCGCGTAATGCAGGTAGATGTTGGCCAGCAGTGGGCTGATCCCGCACCCTGCGGGGTGCTCTCCACGGTTTCGGCGTACACACCGTCCTCCATCACACCGGCCCGCAGCCACAGGCGAACCAGCCTGAGGATACGAGGATCGGCGATCCGAAGTTCGAGCATCCGTATCAGCCACGCGTGGTCCACGCTGCCGAAAAAGTTGCGGATGTCGACATCGACGATCCAATTGACACGCTCGCTGATGATCGCCGCCGAGACCATCCGCAGCGCATCATGGGCGCTACGTCCAGGGCGGAAACCGAACGAGTCGTCATGGAAGTCAGCCTCATAGATGGCGCTCAGCAGCTCGGCCGCCGCGCCCTGGACGATCTTGTCCTCGAGCGCGAGCAGGCCAAGCGGCCTTTGCCCCCCATCGGCTTTCGGAATGTAGGTTCGCAGCACCGGCATCGGCCGATACTGGTTCGCCTGGAGACGGGCATGGAGCGCGCGGAGATTGCTCTCCAGGTCCCGCTCGTAGTCCGCCACCGTCACTCCGTCCACGCCGGGCGCCGCCTTCCGCCTCAGCCGCCGGAACGCTCGTTCGAGCGCCGCGACGTCGAGATGGTAGAACTGCGCCGTGAAGCGGGTCTGGCGCGACTTCGCGGCCGCCTCGTTCACCCGGACGAGATGCGCGTGCAGGGGTTTCCAACTCTGCGTCTGGACCTGCCCGTTCTCGCCGAGGCCAAGGCCGATCTCGCCGCATGGCTTTCCAAATGGTCGGCCCGCTACCCACGACTGACGACATGGGTGGAGGAGACCATCGAGTACACGCTGACCTTCTTTCGTCTGCCACGCCAGCACCACAAGCATCGCAAGAGCACCAACATGCTTGAACGGCTCAACGAGGAAATCCGACGGCGCACCTATGTCGTGCGCATCTTTCCAAACTCACAGAGCTGCCTGCGCCTCGTCAGGGCGCTGGCCGCCGAAACCAACGAAAACTGGATGGAGGCCAACCGCTACATCAACATGGACGACCTGCGCGAGCACAAGAAGCTCGCCCTGCGGCAAGCCGCATGACCAGCACCATGGCCGCCCTTTTTGCAGAACTTGACGCACACAACCCAGCCGGAGCATGCGATGGGGCTTCTCAGGTTCTCATGCCATCCCTGCGAACGTGACCTGGTCTCCGACCCCGGCGGCCCGCGCGCTGCTCGCCAGTTGCGCAGCGCGCGGTGTTGCCTTCGGCAGGATGAACAGCCTCGGCGACCGCGACCAACCCATTACGTGGCTCAATACAGACCCCGTTCGCTTGCTATCTACGCTTAGCCCGTTCCGTTACCGGCGGCGGACCCAAGACTCGCTACCGGGCGCATGGCTAGCGCTTACCCGGGCGGGACTTCCACCCGCTGGACACCATGAACTTCCTGACGCACTCACCCCAAGGCGAAGCAAAGAGCGAAGCGAAGCGGCGCAGACCTTGGGATAACCGAGCTGCGGCGGATCAGGGTAAAAGCGTAGCGATCCTTCGCGCCCCCTCTGTCCTGCCGGACATCTCCCCCACTTGGGGGGAGATCGGCCGTCATCTCCGCTTTCGCCAACCACCAACCTTGCAAAAAGGACGCTGCCCGCGAAGCTGCCGATCTCCCCCCTCGTGGCCTCGTGGGGGAGATGTCCGGCAGGACAGAGGGGGGCGCGAAGGATCGCTACGCCAGGCGACGCGTGCGCTGCTGCAGATCGTCGGCTCGATCATCATCCTCATCGCCGTCTGGGCGGCCTCGGCTTTATGATCGGCCATGTGCTCGATCCGCTGACCGCCTATCTGGCGACCAGCCCCGGCGGCATGGACTCGCCATCATCGCCGCCGCCCACAGCATGTCGCCTTCGCCATGGCGCTGCAATCGGCCCGCTTCCTCGTCGTGCTGCTGGTCGGACTGAGCTTGGCGCGGCTGGTGGCGGGAAGTCTGAAGGAATAAAGGGCAGTCTGCGGTTGCAAAAAGACCTGCGGCGCTGTCACATAAATGGACCGCAATCTGCTTGCGGCCGCTGAACGACCAGCCCGGTCGCTCAGAATTGCGTCGGGCAGCATAGGAAACGCCAGTCGCCGGCCCACTTGCAGGGCTCCGAATCGAGATTAACGGCGCAAGTCGCCGAGGGATTGCGCGTCGGTGCTCCAGCCGGGCCTCGCCTCTATCACCTTGCAGCAGCGCGTCTATCACGCTTCAGTCAGGAGGTTGTTCGAAACGCCAGATAAGCTACGGTTCCAAGACTCGTCAAGTTCAGTCACGAGAATTCGACCCGCGCGAACTTCGTCCGCGCAAAATGCTCTCTCTCTCTCTCTCTCTCTCTCTCGTCCGCAGATGGTGATTATCGTAGCAGCTTAGAGTAGCGCCCCGGCTCTGGTTCTTTTATAGACGGGGTATTCCCCCGGGGACCTGAACATTTAACATGCACACCAGAGTCGGAAGCGCGGATTCGCACCTCATTGGCTATCGGGCGGACGTCGACGGCCTGCGCGCGATCGCCGTCATTTCGGTGATAGCTTTTCACTTGTCGAGATCATGGCTGCCGGGAGGCTATCTGGGCGTCGATATTTTTTTCGTACTCTCGGGATATCTGATCACCTTGATTTTATGGCGTGAGGCGCTCAAAGGGCAGTTCTCGACAATACGGTTCTATGAGCGCGGATCCGCAGGATCATGCCGGCTCTTCTCCTCCTGCTGTTTTTCACCACCATAGCCGCGATCGTCTTGCTGCTGCCTGCCGACTTGATCGGATATGGAAAGAGGATGCTCGCCACGCTCGGCTTTGTGGCGAATATCTATTTCTGGCGAGACACGGATTATTTTTCGAGGGCTGCAGAGGCCAAACCGCTTCTGCATGTCTGGTCATTGGGTGTCGAGGAACAGTTCTATATCGTTTTTCCCCTGCTCATTGCGGCATTTGCCCGCTTCTGGCCGCGCGCGACCTTCCCCGCAATCGCACTGCTCACTGTCCTGTCCCTGGCCGCCAATTGCCTGGCGCTCCGGATTGGCGGCGCATCGCCGGCATTTTTCCTGCTGCCGACCCGGGCATGGGAGCTCGGCACCGGCGCCATGGTAGCTCTTTTGCCACCCAGCCTAGCACCGCGAGGCACCACCGCCGGCCTGCTCGGATCGATTGGAGCTGTTGCAATCCTGATTGGCATCATCAACCCTCTTCAGACGTACGGTTCCATCCCGGTCGCGCTACCTGTGGTCATTGGTGCAATGTTTTTGATCGCCGCCGGTCAGGCTCAGCAATCGCCGGTGAACCGGTTGATAGCGACCCCTCCGCTCGTCTTTGTCGGATTGATCTCCTATTCGCTTTATCTCTGGCATTGGCCCTTCATCGTCTTCTCGCAATATTATCTCGTCCGCGATCTCAACATCGGTGAGATTATGATTGCCGGGGCGGGCATGGCCATCTGCGCCATTGTCTCATGGCTATACGTCGAGCGCCCCTTCCGCAGTCGGGCTATATCGGCACGAAGCGTGTGTCTGGCTGCTGCCGCCGGCGCCAGCGTGCTGGCGGCAATTGCGTCGGCGCTGATCTGGTCGAACGGGCTGCCCGGCCGCATCAGCGGTGAGGCCGCAGCCATCAATGCGGCTGTCGGAACCAACTATATCGTTGCCCGGTCCCAAATTTTCTCCGGATAGGCCAGTCTCGCGCCTGTGTGCTGAACCTTCCCTCTCGCAACCCTTCTGACGCAAAGGTTGTTTTGTTGGGCAATTCGCATGTACAAATGTATGCGCCTGTCTGGGAGTCCATATTTATCGAGAGGGAGTTGCCCGGCCTCCTGGTTCCGGCAAACGGCTGCCTGCCGACAGTGTCCGTCAACATCACGCGTGAGTGTATCGATGTTGCCGCTGGCAATCTGCATGAACTCGGCAAGCTTTCAAACGCCAAGACGGTGATCGTTGGTTTGACCTGGACGCATGCCGAGGACGGGCTGGTCGATGCGAATGGAAAGACGGTCGACAATCGGGACGACGCAGAACTCGTTCGCGGGCTCGACGATCTGATCGGCCGCATGCAGGGACTTGGCAAGAAGGTCGTTCTGATAGGCCCGATCGCCTACCCCGGCTGGGACCTCCCTTCCGAACTGAGCCGCGATCTCGCCTTCGGCCGGTCTCCTGAGAAACTGACCTATCTGCCCGCAGAGGAGTTCCAGCGGCAGTACGGGGCAATCATCCAGCATTTCGAGAACCGCAACAATATCGGCTTCGCGCGGCCCGACACGGCGCTGTGCGATGCAAGCCGATGCAACTATGTGGTGGACAGGCGATCCATATTCGCCGACGCCAGCCACATCGCCAAGGCGGAACTATTCCGCTTCCGCGCCATCTTCAGCGACGCACTGGCCACGCAACGCTGAGCTTTCTGTATCGATGGTCAGGCTCTCCACAAGGCCTTCACCTCGCCGCAATCTCGGTTCCTTGATGTCGATGTTTCGTTTGCTTGCCGTCAGGCTGGCGAGTGACGCTCGGTTGAAGACAGGCGCCGAATGCGGTGCGATTGCAGAAAGGCGCAAGCGCCGCATGCCACCGGATAACAAATTCTCCTCCACCCGCCGCCACCTGCTGACAGGAGCGCTTGGAACCGTGGCGGCCTTGGCGGCCGGATCTGCCGCCACCTCGCCCGTCGGTCAAGTCGAGCGTCCCCAGCCCAGATACCCGTACGCGCCAGGCGGCTTTGTCGTCTTCGGCGCCGACGGAACGGACGTAACCGCTTTCGTCAAAGCCATGGCCCGGATCGCGGCCATGGGAGGCGGGACACTGATGTTCCGACGCGGGGTCTACAACTGGTCCTCGGCGGACCTGAGGGCCCTGGGCCACCTCGGAATTGCAGTTCCGGCCAACTGCACAATCGACGGCAACGGCTCGGTCATCAACATCACCGGATCAGACCAGATCTTCTATGTCTTCACCGCCACCGACGTCTCCAGGGTCGCCGTCGCCGATCTGACGGTCATCGGCAATGGCATGTCGACCGGCTACAACACCGGCGCATTCATGAAGTTCGGCCTGAGCGCGGCTGCGACGGCAGGCGTCGACACTTTCACGCTGGACACCATCGAACTTCAAAACTTCAAGGCTCCCTGGTGGGTCTTCGTCCACAACGAAAGCCCCTCAAACTTCGAGATCCAGCACGTACGCGTGAACGGCCTGCGAGGCATTTCGCGGCCGGGCAACTCGCTGGACCCGACGAGCATCGGCGTCAACGCCGCGGTCATCGCCTTCGTCAGCATCGCGAAAGAGCCGGCCGACGCCGCCCGGGCGATCATCCGCAACGTGGTGGTGACCGACTTCTACGCAGAGGCGGCGCATATCAAGCAAGGCATCATCTTCGACTACAATGTCCACGACAGCGAGATGCGCGGCGCCGTGGTCCACAATGCCGGGCAGATGGGAGGCCATGACGACACCGGCTGCTATGCTCTACAGGTGTATGGCGCCAACAACCGCAATACGCGCATCTCGGATCCGGTTCTGATCTCACCACGCGATAATGGCGTCTATGCGGTCAACGGCTCCGGTCTGGTCATCCAGAACGCCACGGTGCGCGGACAGACCAGCACCGCCGACGCGACACTGCCCAAGGCCGGGATTTCCAGCAACAGCGTCCGGGACGTGGTGATTTCCGGAGGAACCTTCAGCGACAACGCCACCGATCTTTCCTTGGTAATCGGTGACACCGAGGCTAACGTCAGCGTCCAGAATGTGCGCTGCACCGGAGCCTCCAAGGCGGGTATACGGCTGCTAGGCGCCAAGGCCGGTGTCGGCGGTGCGACAATCACCGGGGCACGGGTCACCGCCGGCGCGACGGGGCTGGCGCTCTATTCGCCAAACGATATCATTCACTACGTCAATGATGTGCGGGTCGCCGATAGCGAATTCGCCACCACAAACCTCATCGCGGTGAAGATCTCCTCCTCCCCCACTCCGGCTCGCAACTGGAGCTTCAGCAACGTGACCTGTACGTCGCGCGGGACGCCGTTCCAAGCCTATCAATTCGGCGGGCGGATGACCATCCAGGACATGCGGCTGGTGCTGTCGGGTGGTGGTACGGCAGGGTATAGCGCCTTCCGCTGTTTTGGCGCCGGCACGATGATCGTTGATGGCCTGACCATCGCCGACCAAAGCTTGGGCACCACCATGGACACGCGGGACTTTTTCGGATCCCTGACGAACGTCCGCTCGGAAAATTCCACTACCCAGCCGGTCGCCGCTTCGGCAGGAACGGCCCGGCCGACATTTCCCGGCTTTCCAGGCGCTCGCATCCAGAACCTGGCGCCGGGTGCGGGCGGGCACCGCGAGTGGCAATGGCGGGATGGCGGATGGGTTGAGGTGGAGTGATCGGTGCGTGCTGCGCGACTACTTCCATAGATCAATTATAATGGAAAGCGGGCGTGGGCGGTCAGAGACGCGAGGATCCCTGTAGGACGTCCGCAACACCCGACCATAGGATTCGTCGACGGGCTTGATGATCGCGCTGCCGTCCGGGCCGTACCCCTCAAGCACGTCCCGTTTCGAGAACGGACTCGCGGATGCCAGCGCGGTAACGCTTTCATAGGTGGGGAACCATAAATGCCCGCCGCCGGTGACGACGCCATTTTCATATTTACCGCCACCGACAGGGTCGAATACGAAGCGATCCCCATCCTTGACCGAGCGATCCCGGTAAACATCGAAGCGATAGTCGGGCACGCTCATCCGGAACAAGCCGCCGGGCTTCAGCACGGCATGAACATACGCAAAAATCTGCGGCAGTTTCTCGTAAGCTACGTGTTCAAAAACGTCTTCCGATTGATAGATGTCGATGCATTCCTTCAGCGGCATCGGCTGGGTCACGTCGTGGTTGATATTGCGAGGCGACGGGCTGAACGGCGTCAGTCCTATGTGCGTATGAAACTGCGGAAGGTTGCGTGTCAGCCGGCCCGCATAAAGCTTGCCGCACGATCGCGCCATGTCCCAGGTTGCGATAGGAAGCCCCCAAACTGCCAGCCGTCTTTCGACCTCGTCGGCGATCTTTCCAAGCATGTACATCTCCAAAACCAGTCATCCGACAAAGGCTATCTTCGCCTGCGGTCTCTGTATCCTAGTGCACGTCGCCAAAGCTGCGCAGCGGTTCTGGGATGTTGAGATGTGTCAAGCAAAGGCAAGCGCACGCGTAACCCCCTAGGACGAACGCGCTTGCGCAACTTATAGCGCCAAAAAACGGACCCGCCAGCCCTTTAGAGTCTGAACTTCGGTTCGACCGTGACTGCAGCAGGTCTGGCGATCAGTTCCTTCACCGCAAAAGTCTGGATGGGCGCGCCTGTTCCCCGTAGGGCAAGCGCCAAGGCTTGCGCGGCATTCGAGGCGGTGGCGCACCATATGCTATCATCAGCACCATCATCAGGCCTCCGCCGGTGACGAGACTGGTGAAGAGCGACGTGTTTCCCATAGCCATAATGAAAGGGATCGAGACAGTCGCCGCGAACGGCAGCCTGTCGGGGGTGACGACCTTGTTTGCCAGGCTGAGAAGCACGCCGACAACAATGCCCATAATGACGACACCCATCATCCCATAGGCCGCTATTCCGTCAGTGGCCCAAAAATGGGAGTTGGCATTGAACCCGGTGCCGCCGACGAGGCGGGCGCCAACCACGTATCCAAGCGGCGCCTTGTACGGGTAGTCAACGATCAGGTTCAGGATGTTGGCATGCGACCAGTAGGTCAGCGCACTGCTGGAAAACACATCCGCATATACACCGGTCATGGCGCCCTGAATGCCGAGAGTCCGGATATAGATCAAGGTGACAATATCCATCATTGTGCCGCTAGGCTGGTAGCTGGTGGCTGCAAGAAGTCCGAGCACAAGCAACGCCAGCGCAGCAAAGCCGAATGCAAGTCGCGGTGCCGAAATGCGGCCTTTCACGAGCGCGAAAAAGTAAAAGCCGAACGTTACCACAATGATCACCAGCATTATCTTTCCCGCGAACGCCATAAACACGACAACCTGCCCTGCGGCACCGACTGCGATCGCCCATCGCCGTGTGCGGTCGAACAACCCAACCGCCATAAGATACGGGTTCATTGCATTCGAGAGCCATCCCGTCAGATACAGTGCGAGTGTGCTCGTCTGGGTTTCGCCGAACCGGGCGCGCTGCTCGTAGAGTTCGCTCATTCCGGAGAACGACATCATTCCCCTGTACGTTCCGATGTAGAAAATGATGGCAACCACATAGAACAAAAAAAAGACAAAGAAGAACGCGTTGGCTGGCAGCTGGCGAATGAGGGAATACGACTGGAATCGAATCATCTTTGGGATGTATATGATGAACAAAAATGATACAGTCAATGAAAGCACCAGTGACATCGCGTCAAAACTGATGTATCCTTGCATTGATACAATAAGAACAGAAGGTACAAATATAGTTAGATAGAGCATCCAGCAAAAAAAATCAGAATACCTTGTTATTGAAATAGGAAGGATAAAAGCGAATAAAGCGATTATACAGTAGGTAAGCTTCATTCGATCTTGATCGTAGACGTACGTGAAACCTATATAGTAGAAACTAACACCCCAATCGACATAGATATCCACGAACAAGACGACGTACACCGCCACCCAAAACAGGACGAACACCCGCGTGTAGCTAATATTCTGCGGTCGCAGGTATTCCAATTGCTCCATCTCCGTCGAGCTGATATGCGGCGTGTGTCACGCAAGCCTTACTGCCACCAAAAAGGTGCGTCCATAACTAATTCGTCCTCCCGCCCCTCATTCCTGGCGCTCGACTTGTTGCGGGCTGGAGCTGCGCTGGTCGTCATGATGGCGCATCTGAGGGGGTATTCGCTGCCGGCCTACGGTGCGCTGCCGGCCTCTGACAGAGGTTTGATCACCGCCCTTTTCTACACCGTCACCCGACCTGGGCATCCGGCGGTGATGGTGTTCTTCGTGTTGAGCGGATTTCTCGTGGGCGGACAAGTCATCCGTCACGTGCGGGACGGACGCTTCGATCTCCAGCGCTATGCCGTCGATCGGGCTACCCGGATATTCCTCCCGCTGGTCCCGGCGCTGTTGCTGACGGCCCTTGTCGCAATCAGCGTCGGCTCCGCCTTTCCGATCCAGGACATTGTCGCGCATATCGGTGGCCTCAACGGCGTCGTCGTCCCCACCGTGCGGGTGAACGCACCGCTCTGGAGCCTTGCCTACGAGATCTGGTTCTACGTCCTGATGGGCTGCGTTGGATACGCGTTTTCGCGACGCTCTCTGCCCGCCTGGTCGTTCGTCGGGCTCGGCGCCACCGCCTTGGTGTTCAGCGTCCTCGAAGCTCAATACTTGCTGTTTTGGCTGCTCGGAGCGCTCGTAGCCGCTTACCCGCCGCGATCATTGTGGGTCGCGTGTACAGGGCTGATAGCCTTCATAGGCGGGATTCTTGTTTCGCAGATGATCTCGGATGGCGGGCCATGGGCCGGATACGCAACGGGCCCGGCTGACGCGATCATGTGCGCTGGGCTCGCCGCGCTCCTCCCCGCCCTCTGTCACAAGCGGGTGAATCGCATCCTGGAGCCCGCAGCGTGGCCGATCCGGAGCTTGAGCGCGATGTCCTACTCGCTCTACATCTTTCACTATCCGGTGCTCGTCTACCTGACCGCCAACTATATGCCCGCGACGCCGGGATTGGGCGGAGGAGGCATCGGATCGCTGGTCATTAAGGGTGCCGTCTGCTTCGTAGTGTGTTTGATTTTCTATCTGCTCTTCGAGCGAAGGACGGTCGCCTTCCGCAATCGGATCAACGGCACGGTTTCGGCCTAACCCTCAACGCCTGTATCGGAGCGTATCGACGCCCCGAAGCAAATAGATTTGGCATCATCGCCCACCACTTTCGCGACCGCAAAGGTCCCCCTGGATACATGTCGGGGCGCGTCACCAGCTCCGCCGCTGCGCCCCCGGTGCAGTCGGGTTGCTACGCGTCGGTAGGCGGTTCGGCGATCGAATCATTCCGCTATACCAGCTCGAGAAACCGCTCAAATTGTCGCTTCTTGCTATATTCTTCACGAATCGCGCGGTGCCCGGCCGAACCGATCGCGTCCCAACTTCCATCATTCAATTGCCGTTCGATTCTTTCCGTTGCGTCCTGCGGCTGCTCATAGACGGCCATGGTTTCACCATCACGCATCGGTGCGGGATAGATACCGGAATCAGAGACCAGTAGAGCCCCAGCTCCCATCGTTTCGAAACAGCGCATGTTGCCACGGTCAGGGCCTGCCATGTCGATCGAGGCATTGACCACGACCTTGGCTCTTCCAAGCTGTTCATACATAGCGCGTCCGAACACAGGGGGAGCGCTGACGTTGCGGATCGCACGCGGGCGGCGTACCGCTTTCAGAGGACCGAACCAGCCAAGCGGCGTCTCGGCGAGTGGCGTGTAGCGGGACAGGTCCAAATGGAAAACAACGCGGCGGCGGCTAGCAAGACGTGCGACAGCTTCCAATATCTGCCTTCGGCGCTGGTGATGGCGGCTGTAGCCGCCGAAGAAAAGGACATCGATGTCCCTGTTGCGATTCGCGGCCACACTGTCGAGTTCCGGATCGTGAGCCGGGAAGAAGTGAGCGGTCCTGGCGCCCTGCTCCTCCCAAAGCTGTCGCATGGACGGAAAATTGCAAAGCACGAGATCATAGCCGGAAAAGTCAATCTTGCCTGGTGCGGCTCGCCAGGCAATCTTTCGCTTCACGTGCCCAGGTAAGCGGCTCACAAAAGCGGCGTCGTAGCGAAATGGGTCGAGATTGTAGAAGACATCCGTCTTGTGATGCTCGATCTGGGCAAGAAGGATATCGGCCAGCGGCGTGTCTGGACCAAGCCCGTTTTCGCGTGCCCAAGCCCGCTGCAGCGATTCGTCGTCGCCATTCGTAAAGAACGCCTCTGGATGACGGCCGAGTACCGGCAAAAGAATATGTGCTGCGCCGTAACGATCATTCAAGAACACGTCCTTTTGCTGTTCGAACCCGCTGATCTCCGCGACGAGACCGGCAAGTCGGGGTCGATAGCTTGAGGCGATCCCGGAGTTTTGAAAAATTTGCATGGCGCCGTTCTTATTGATCTGGTGTGTAGCTAGCGGGCGGGTTTTGTCGCGCTGATGACAAAACCGGAACAGAAGATGCGCCAGTTCAGGGCCGCGCAAAGATTCTCGAACAGAGCGACGGAAACGTAGGCCGGCAGGAAGAAAGCAAAATAATCGCTGGCACGGTAAAATGGCTTGGCGTCTACCTGGACGAAGCCTTGGCTGCGAAACACCTTCGCCATATCAGAGGGAGAGCAGTGGTCGAAGAAGGCCGGGTAGCCAGTAACACCGACTGCAGCCGGCCTAAGGTAGGGAATCAGCCATTTTTGCATAACGGGTCCGACGAGCCGCAACGCTACCGAATAGGGGTGCCACTTCGACGGGATATAGTGGTGCATCACGCCACCTGGTCTTAGCACCAAAAACATCGAACGCGCCGCCCCCCTGTTGTCCGGTACATGCTCCATCAATGTGATCGAAATGAGCATGTCTGCTTGAACCTCGACAGGCTGCTCGATGGACTGCACAACGAAACGATCATAGATGCGATAGCAGTCTGGCTTTTCCTCGATGTCGAGACCGATATAAGTGAAGCCCTTACCCCGCTCCAGAAGCGGCCGGTCGATCCCACCGACCTCAAGGATCGCCGATGGGCTGCGGCGCGCAATGTCGTCCGCAATACGACGTTCGAGCTCCGCTTTGTAGGACGGCGCGCCAAAAATTCCGGGAAAGCGGCGTTCGAGCCAGGCGGCGGCGCTCCTGTTCCAGCCGATAAATCTCTTGAGAACCACCGCACCACCTTTCCTGCCAACAGTTTTACTGGGAGACAGCATTACTTTGCTACCCTAAGCCTCATGCCAGGACCCGTTCGCCCTTTTCTGCCTGCAGGCTTACCGCTCTCGTTGCGCGGTCGCAGAATGCAAGGTGAAGAGCGTAGCTGACGGCAGTGGCTACACCGTACCAGATCATGACAGTTGTCGGATTGCCGACGCCCACCCAGCTGAGCCAGCCGAAAACAAACAGGGTGAAAATAAACCGACTCAACTCCCAGGTGAACTGAAGCGACTGACGGTCGACAACGACAAGAGTCATCGTCAGCGCAATGGCTACGAAACGCACATAGGCGATCGGAAATCCGATGGCGCAAAGCTTGCCCGCCAATGCCCAGTCGGCGCCGAAGACGAGGGGGACGACGCTTGCCGACAGCACCATTCCAATGAGCGTTGGCACCAGGCCGACAGCAAGAAGGTAGAGGAGCGAACGTCGAAATGCTTTGTTCAAACCTTGCTTGTCAGTACGATAAAGTGTCGAGAATTCACCGGTAAAGACCTGCGAAATGGCCAGCGCGATGATCGCGACGGGCATCAGGATGAACCGTTCGACGAGTGCATACTGCCCCGCGACGTTGAGATCGAACAGCGCCAGAAAGGCGAATGGCGCAACGGCCGCGCTAAGCGCGGACAAGAGCGCCCCCGGGAATGTGAGAAAACCATACTTCTTGAAGCGAACCGCCGTAAGTCTCATCGTTGCAACGGAGATGGGAGAGACCAGGGTCCGCCAGAGCTTGCCGCTCCCGCGCAAAATAGCGACACTTCCAACAATTCTTCCGAACGCGTCGGCCAGGACGAGGCCGATTCCAAAGAAAGGCAAGACCGCGCAGCCGAGCGCGCTGATCGAAAAGCCTACCGATTGCGAGATCTTCGAGCGGGCGCTGAGACCGTAATTGCGCTCGCGGATCGGCAGAAAGGCCAGCATTTGATAGATGCCAGCGACAATCATCGCGCCGGGCACGATAAAAATAATGTCCCGCAGAGGCGAAGCGCCACTTGGGATCAACAGATCGACCACGCCGGCGACAAGAAAACCCGCCACCCCGGTCAAAATGCACAGTCGAAACGTGAACTTCAGCAGGTTGTCCAAAACCCTGCCTGATCTTGCTCCCAAAATCGCGACCTCGTAGCGAAACGCGGAGAACATGATCGCCACGTTCATTATGGACAAATAGATCTGATATCGGCCAAACGATTCCGAATCGTATAAACGCGTCAAGGCTGGGAGAACTGCAATTGCAATAAGTTGCGCTACAACCGAACCTGACAGGACGGTCAGGATGCTTTTAAACATTCCGAACCGCCAAGTATTAAAAGGGGGACAATTTTTGCCTGAGACAAAGCCTGGCCGGCAAACGGCGGAACGGTCGGGGAGAGCCAATTTCCCGCGCTAGACAGCTCCGCAATGAGGTTCAGGAAATAAGCTCCGATCGGCTTTTTCTTGGGCTTATCCATCGGTGGCAACGCCACCGTGAATCGCGAGACTCGGTAGTCGCATGTCCCGATGCATATACATCTCGGGGCACACCCGCTAGGCATTCCGCGCCATAGTGCTCAATGAGCCGCCCGCCTCGACGACCCGCAACCGAGATTGCGGCATCTAAGCGAGATGATCCTTGCCAGAGTGCGGCTTTGAGAAAAATTGTCCGAGTTTGCGCATTGGCTTGGCAACGAGCGCGTAGTCAAGAGGACCTGATCCGAGCCAGCGGCGGCGTGCCCGCAGCGCTTCCAGGTTGTGCCCGATGTGGGAAGCAAGGCTTCGCGTGCTGGCCCCACCAACCATCATGTCCACCAACACGTGGCCGGTCGCAGCGGTCTGGAATCCGTGGAGTTCAACAGCTCTCAACATCCAATCATAATCCGATGCCACTTTGAGGCTGAGATCGAATGGACCGACCGCGTCCGCAACCTTCCGCCTGACGTAGAAGGTTGGATGGGCGGGCATCCATCCGGTCCGAAAGCCCTTGGCGGGTCGGGCCGCAGCACGCCAACGGCGTACGACCCGCTTGCCCAGATGGTCTTCGACAAAATCCAGGTCACCATGCACGATGTCGGCTGTTTCGAGCCCTGCGGATATCCGTCGCAGCGCTGTGCGATCGTGAAAGCAATCGTCTGAATTCAGCACGCCTACCGCGTCTCCGGTATAGAGACCCAGCCCCTTGTTGAGTGCATCATACATTCCGCTGTCGGGCTCGCTGATCAGCCGGATCTGGTCCGGAGGGTAAGACCGGACAATTGACAACGTCTCGTCCGACGAATTCCCGTCGATGACCACCAGTTCCTTGTCGCCATGATCCTGGGCCAGGAAGCTGTCGACCGAATGCCGGATCGTCGCCGCCGAGTTCCAACAGACGGTCAAGACAGAGATTTTCATACCGACCCAAACTTCACTACTGTGCCGCCACGCGAATGCGATCCTCGTCCAGGCGCCGATGTTCGGATTCCCGCCTTACCGTTTCGAGGTCGGACTGGATCATCTCCTGGACCATCGTGGCGAGCGACGTTGTCGCCTTCCACCCTAGAACGCGCTCCGCTTTCGAGGCGTCGCCGATCAGAAGCTCTACTTCTGTCGGTCTGAAATAGCGCGGGTCCACCTCGACCAGAACGGCGCCCGATTTCGCGTCGATGCCTTTTTCGTCGACGCCGGAACCGACCCACTCAATCTCAGTCCCCACCTCGCTGAATGCAAGCTCGACAAAACGGCGGACCGAGTTCTTCACCCCGGTTGCAAGAACGTAGTCGTCTGGCACGTCATGCTGAAGAATTCGCCACATGCCTTCGACGTAATCGCGGGCATGGCCCCAATCCCGTTCAGCCGACAGATTACCGAGATAAAGCTTGTCCTGAAGACCGAGGCTGATTGCAGCCGCCGCACGCGTAATCTTGCGGGTAACGAAGGTCTCGCCGCGCATCGGGCTTTCGTGATTGAACAGGATGCCGTTGGAAGCATGAATTTCGTAAGCTTCGCGGTAATTCACGGTGATCCAGTAGGCATAGATCTTTGCCGCCGCATATGGCGACCGAGGATAGAAAGGCGTCGTCTCCCGCTGCGGGATTTCCTGCACCTTGCCGTAGAGCTCGGAAGTCGATGCCTGGTAAAAACGCGTCTTTTTTGTCAGGCCAAGCAGCCGGACTGCTTCGAGGAGACGCAATGTGCCGATCGCGTCGGCATTCGCGGTATATTCCGCGGTCTCGAAGCTCACCTGGACATGCGATTGCGCGGCGAGATTGTAGATCTCGTCTGGCTGAACTTCCTGGACGATACGGATGAGGTTGGTGGCGTCGGTCATGTCGCCATAGTGCAGCGACAGCCTTACGTCCTTCTCATGCGGATCCTGGTAGAGATTGTCGATGCGACCGGTGTTGAACGACGAGGACCGTCGCTTGATGCCATGGACGTCATAGCCCTTTGCCAAGAGAAGTTCCGCCAGATAGGCGCCATCCTGGCCGGTGATGCCGGTGATAAGGGCGGTTTTTCTGGTCATTGTGCTTCTCCAAGGTCGATACGACGATATTTCTCAACGCTGATCAGCGTGTCTTTAGACATTACAATACCCATTCAAAAACTGGAGATGTGCGGGTTGCCGCTTTATCAACGCGCGCCAAACCCTGTCAGCATGGTCCGGATGGTCCGAAATACGATCAGCACGTCGAGCCACGGGGAGAAGTTTTTGATGTAGTAGAAGTCGTAGTGAAGCTTCTCCAGAACGTCGCTTACCGCCGCGACATGACCTTGATTGACTTGCGCCCATCCAGTGATGCCAGGCCGGACGATATGCCGGTATCGATAGAACGGCAGCTCGGCCTCATACCAGTTGGAGAGTACGAGTGCTTCCGGGCGTGGCCCGATCCAGCTCATTTCGCCGCGCAATATATTGATAGCCTGCGGCAACTCGTCGATCCTGGACGTTCTCAAAAAACGCCCGACACGAGTGATGCGCGCGTCGCCAATCTTCGTAATAGCCTCTTCCTTCTCGTCATTGGAAGCGCGACCGAGCTTCATCGTTCTGAATTTATAGACCTCGTACGGATTTCCCCGGTAGCCCATTCGCTTCTGTCTAAATAGCGCAGGTCCGGGTGAATCGATCTTTATGGCAATCACCAAAAACACTAGTAATGGCGAGAACACAGCAAGCACAAACAAGGCAGACAACCAGTCTATTGCCTGTTTCATTTTCAGATAGGCCTGATTTGGATTCAACGACCCCAATGTATTCTCAGACAAATGCTCGATTTCAACACGGCCTGTGAGCGATTCTCTTATTTGTTTCACATGATAGACTGGCGTTCCCGACAGCGCGCGGTCGGCGATGTATCGCTCCCACTCATCGGAAAGATCGGCCCGCAGATCAGCAACCACGCCGCTGGCATACTCGACAATTGTGTTGGGCGAATTAACTCTGTGCCAGCTCACACCTTCGATGCTCTGCAGCCGGTCGACATCCCCTCCCGGAATTATGGCAAGCCGGTATGAGTCCATCCGCCGCGTGGCTAGGCTCAAGCCAAAATACCACAAGGTCGATTGGATGAAGCTGGCTGCCGCTTGAAATCGACTATAATCGAACCTGAAAAAGAAGATGGTCACGAACACAAGGCCGTAGGTCAGGGCGAATGTGGGAAAGATGTAGCCAGCCGCGGCGACGCCGGGGAAGTTGCCGATCCGCTTGTAAAGCATGTAACCCGTGGTATGAGCGACGAATGCCGCAAAAATGGTGGCCTGCATGTTCGATGACCAGATTACGTGGGGATCGACCGACATCCTGATGAGAGCCGGCAGCAGAATGGCGAATATCAATCCGCCAAGCAGCTGAAACCGCATCCGAAGCAGGAGATGCCTGCGATTGGGCAGTTGGATGGTGGTGGTGTTCAAATTGCCACTCGCGAACCGGGTCCCACGAAAACCTGACATTCACCTGACAAGATGCCGCTCTCGGCCAACGCTCGAATAGGCTATGCCTTCCTTCACGACATCCTCACCTCGGTAAACGTTGCGAAGGTCAACCATCACTGGCATCGCCATGAGTGCACGGAGCCGCTTGAGATCCAATGACCGAAAGGCATTCCACTCGGTGACGATCACTATCGCATGGGAGCCGTCGGCTACCGCGTAGGCGCTGTCCCCGAATTCAATGCCGTCGATCAGCTTGCGCGCCTGCTCCATGCCGACCGGGTCATACGCCTTGATCGAAGCGCCCGCATCCTTGAGCGCCTGAATGATGGCTAATGAGGGGGCGTCGCGCATATCGTCGGTGTTTGGCTTGAACGTAAGGCCGAGGACGCCAATGGTCTTGCCGCGAACCGAGCCCCCGCAGGCATCGACCACTTTGCGCGCCATTGCCCGTTTACGCTGGTCGTTTATCGAGACCGTCGTTTCAATAAGCCGGATGGGACTTGCCGCGTCCTGCGCGGTCTTGACCAGCGCCAGCGTATCTTTCGGGAAACAGGAGCCGCCGTAGCCAGGCCCGGCGTGAAGAAACTTTGCGCCGATGCGATTGTCCATGCCGATGCCCCGCGCGACGTCCTGCACATCGGCTCCCAACCGCTCGCAGAGATCGGCAATTTCGTTGATGAAGGTGATCTTCATCGCCAGAAATGCATTCCCTGCATATTTGGTAAGCTCCGCCGTACGTCGGCTCGTATAGAAAATCGGCGCGGCATTCAGCGAGAGCGGACGGTAGACCTCGCCCATCACTGCCTTGGCCGCTGTCGAGTCGGTCCCGACAACGATGCGATCAGGCCGCTTGAAATCGTCGATCGCCGATCCCTCGCGAAGAAATTCCGGATTGGAGACCACCGCAAAATCGGCCGTTGGATTCTGCTCGCGGATAATTCGCTCGACCTCGTCACCAGTACCAACAGGCACCGTCGATTTCGTCACAACGACCGTAAATCCCTTCAGCGCCCGGCCTACTTCGGCCGCCGCGTCATAAACAAAGGATAGATCGGCAAAACCGTCGCCACGTCGCGACGGCGTGCCCACGGCAATGAAGACGACATCCGATTTAGAAACCGCATCCGCCAGATTGTCGTCGAAACGCAAGCGACCTTGCAAAGCGTTGGTCGTGACAAGTTCCTCGAGCCCTGGCTCATAGATTGGTATCTTGCCGCCCTTGAGCATGGCAAGCTTTTCTGGATCGCGATCAATGCAGCAGACCTGATGGCCAAAGTCGGCGAAACAGGCGCCCGAGACAAGCCCGACATAGCCGGCGCCAATCATTGTTATTCGCATGCCACGTACTCCCAATCGGCGCGGATGAGACGATCTCGCAGAGCGCGAGTCTTACCAACCGACGGCTACCGCACTCCCGGGTGAATCCCGAGAGCGGATACCATAACAATTTACATACCGCGCCGCCTTGATGGTGGCGCTACGCGATCGCGACGAGTTCCCTTGAATCCAGGTCGACAGGGATCTCGCCATTCATGATGGCAACCAGAACCCGGGCCCTTCCAGCCGGATCGAGCCGGTCAAGGCGACCGATCATCTCCGCGAAAGGGCCCGAAAGAATCCGAACCGAAGCGCCCGCAGTAAGGCCTCCACTGAAATCAAGCAAGCCGTCCTTGTCGGTCAGGGCAATGAACCGCTCCACCAGCCCCGACGGGACCGGCAATGGCCGCTCGCCCTGCATGATGAGGGAGCGCACACCGAACGTCCCGTTGACCGAGCGCCACCGCTGCAGCGCGACATCGAGGGCGATGAACATGTAACCTGGAAAATAGGCTGCCGGTCGCGTCTCGACGCGCCGGGCATGACGAATGGTCCTCTCGCAGCGAGGGATAAACGGGCGAAAACCCTGTATCCGGAGATGCCGTTCGGCGACGTCTTCTTTTCCCGGAAAAACGCTGGCGGCATACCAGCGCGCTGCGGCGCCGGTTGCGGGCCGCTGTGGCAACACAGTCGCCTTAACAGTTGTTTTTTTCGAGGTGATCACAAGTATCCTTCTCGGCGGTCTGGCACGGTCGGGGCAAGCGTTACGACAGCGCCAAGATACCAGCAAGCAACCATATCGCGAGAATCGATGCGGTTGGTCGAATCCTGTTAATTGTCCACTACTTTAGCTGCGCCTAAAAGTCATCGCGCCGCTTTCTTTTTTAGCTATCCAGCAGCGGTATCGAGCAATTGTGTCGATATGTAGCTGCCTGGTTACGCTGACTCGCGACGAACCGCTGGCTCTTCTGGTCCTTAATCAGTCGATTTGAACATAGTGTGACGGTGTCGTTAGCAAAGTGTTACCGACCGCTTGGCGGCGGCTTGCTTTGACGAGAACTCGAGGCAGGCCGTCGCTGAAACGGGACCCATTCCACGATCTGTGGTTGCGTGCTCGATCAGTGCCGCGCCCGATCTGTCGACCAGAGTTCAGGAGCGTTTGAGCAGCGACCAGACGGCCGGCACAAGGCTCGCCGCCAGGCCGACCTTGATCAGATCGCCGACGATGAACGGCACGACGCCGAACTGCCATGACTTTTCCGGGCCGATGAGCAGCGCCAGCCAGGCAAAGCCCATCGCCATCATGACGATTTCGGCAACCAGCATCGCGTTGAAAAGCTTGACCGGATGGCGATCCCAGCCACGATCGGCGGCCCAGCCAACGATCGCCGCCATGACCACGAAGCCGGCAAGATAGCCGCCGGTCGAGCCGAGCATGTAGGCAAGGCCGATGCCCTTTTCCGGCGTGCCCTGGAAGACCGGCAAGCCCATCGCGCCCTCCGCCATGTAGAGAAGCAGCGTGGCGACGCCGAGGCGCATGCCGAATGCAGCTGATATCAGGAACACGGCCAGGGTCTGCATCGAGATGTCGACCGGTCCGAGCAAAACCCTGGTCTTGGCCGACAAGGTCAGCACCAGTGTTCCAACGATCGCCAGTAAAAGCTGCGTCGCCAGGCGGGCCGCGCCCTTTTCAGGCAGAGCGAGAGAAACAAGCGGCGTCGTTGCAATTGCCATGGTCTTCCTCATTGCGGACTGCCGCAGATCGCGGCCTTGCGTTTTCCTATATTGGCTTCCGTGTTATGCGGCAATCGGTTTTGCCGACATCGGTTTTGCCGCCTCTGGAACAGGGCTGAACTGCCATGGCGCTGAAATTCGACACAGACTTCGACCCGGCCTACGGCCAGGGCGTGAAGGTTGCGCCTGACGTGGTTCGGATCACCGCGAAAAATCCCAGCCCGTTCACATTCTACGGCACCAACAGCTACATCGTCGGGCGCGAGACGCTGGCGGTGGTCGATCCCGGGCCGGATGACGAGGCGCATCTCAAGACACTGCTCGAGGTGATCGCAGACAGGCCGGTCAGCCACATTTTCGTCAGCCACACGCATCGCGACCATTCTCCGCTGGCAGCGCGGTTGAAGCAGCACACCGGTGCGATTGTCCTGGCCGAGGGTCCGCATCGGCCGGCGAGGCCGCTGCGCATAGGCGAAATCAACCCGCTCGACGCCAGCGCCGACACCGCCTTCAATCCGGATATCGCGCTTGCCGACGATATGGTGGTCGACGGCGACGGCTGGGCGATCAGAACGGTGCCGACCCCGGGCCATACCGCCAATCATGCAGCCTTTGCGCTGGAAGGAACCGGTACCCTGTTCTCGGCCGATCATGTCATGGCCTGGGCGACCTCCATCGTTGCGCCGCCGGACGGCGCCATGGCCGACTATATGGCCTCGCTGGAGCGGCTGATCGAGCGCGACGACCGCCTGCTGCTGCCCGGCCATGGCGGGCCGGTGACGGCGCCGCGCAGCTTCATGCGCGCGTTGAAGACGCATCGCAGGATGCGCGAGCAAGCGATCCTGGAGCGGATCAGAAGCGGCGACCGGACGATCAAGGAGATGGTCGCGGCGATCTATCGGGATACCGACCCGCGCCTGCACGGCGCGGCCGCGCTGTCGGTGCTTGCCCATCTCGAGGACCTGGTGGGGCGCGGCCTGGTGAGCACCGACGGCGACCCTGATGTCGACGGCATTTTCAGCCTGCCTGGCTAAGCTCCCGCCAGAACGCGCACTCCGCTCCTGAAAGCTCAGAACCGGCTGGAACGCTCTTCCGGTTGAGGCGACTTCAGACCCTGGCAAGAGCATTGCGGATTGACCGGAAGTCGCGCGGCGGTCTCCAGCGCGACAAGCGAGGCTGTCATCGAGAGATTGGGCAGCACGTCCTCCTGCAGCAATTTCTGGCGGTTGCGGTCCATATAGTCGTTAAAGCCCGCCGTGACGAACGCACAGGGCACGAAGCAGGCGCCGATCTCGCGCGCCAGGGTCGCCTCGGGGCCGATGGAGTGGTTGAGCACATCCGCCCCCATGCCGCGATACGCCAAAGCCTCGGCGGGCGTTGTCAGCCGCGGCCCATAGCAATGGGCAGCCACCAGCTGCTGTTCGATGCCATGGACGCGGGATGGCCACTGGCGGCGGGCCGTTTCGACCAGAACCGCCGCACATCTTGGGCATACGATCTGCTTGCCCGAACAGTCAAAACTCTGGCGATCCGGAAGCAGTGAAAACGGGGTCTGCGTCAGTTCGATGATATCGGCGGGCACCACCATGTCGCCGGGTTGGATCGCCTTGTTGACGGCGCCAACGGTCGAGCAGGCGAGGACTTGCCGCACCCCCGCTTGCATCAACACCCAGAACGCGCGGCGATGGCAGGAATGGTCGATATGGTCGCGGGGATTGCCGTGCGAATACATGCACAACGCCCGCTTTGCTCTGCCTTCGGCTGAAATCGAGGCATCGAACTCGAGCAACTTCCAGTTGTCGGAACGACCGAAAGGCGTTTCAAAACTCATGTCGCGCCGCAGCGTGCGCACGCCCTCGACTCCGACATCTTCCGGGAAGGCAAGCCCCCAGTTTGCCGACCCGGTGATGACGGCCAAGCCAACCTGAGGGATGTCAGTCGATTGATCCGCCGGAGCACCGGCCGCGTGATGATTTTGGGGCATGCTTCCAGTCTCGGTCAGGATTTTTGGCGAACGGCCACGATCACGACGACGACCACAACAATAGCGGTCCACAATGTCGAGATCGCCGCAATGGTCGGATCGATCTGATCGCGCAGCGAGATGAACATGAGCTTCGGCATCGTGCTGTTGCGACCACTTGCGACGAAGATCGAAATCACGGACTCATCGAGCGACGTCAGGAAGGCCATCAAGGTCGCCGACAACAGGCTGAGCCGAAGTTGCGGAACGATTATTCCGCCAATGGCCCTGGCCCAGTCCGCGCCGAGGCTGCGCGCCGCCTGAACCTGGTTCCAGTCGAAGCGAGCCAGGGCCGGCAACAACACAATGCACGCCACCGGAACAGCCAGCACCACATGTCCGACCAGCACACCGAACAGCGTTCCGACCAGACGTTGCGCCGCCAGCACAAAGAAGAGGCCGATCGCCAGCAGGATTCCGGGGGTGACCGAGGGGGTGAGCAGGACGCCCTGGATGGAAGCCGCGGTCTTGCCGCCCAGCCGATTCATCGAGATGCAGGCGAGCAGCGCAAAAGGCACCGCGATCAGCGCCGTCAATGTCCCGAGGATCAGGCTGGTCCTGAGCGCTGCCATCCACGTCGCCGAGCCGAAGAAGTTCTCGTACCAGCGCAACGAGTAGGCTTGCGGCGGAAACTCGAGGAGGCTGGACGCCAAAAACGAAAGCGGCACCACCACGAGCGTCGGCAACATCAGAAATGCCATGACCAGAGCAGCAAAGCTCCACAGGACGATACGGGCGAGCCTGTTTTGCGGATAGGCTTCAAGCATGGGAGGCTGCCGCTGCGTTCTGGGCCAGCAGGCGGCGTGCCGCCAGTAGCATCACACCGATCAGCGCCATCAGAACGAGGAGCAGAATGCCCAGGACGCTCGCCGATCCCCAATCCTGAAAGGTCGATAGCGCACGCTCGATCCGGGTAGAGAGAGGATTTACCTTGCCGCCGCCAAGCACCGCCGGCGTGATGAAGAAACCGATGGAATAGATGAGCACGATGACCGAGCCCGAGAAGATGCCGCCGGCCGAAAGCGGCATTATGACGGTGCGGATGACCTGCCCGAGCGTGGCTCCCATGCTCGCTGCCGCGCGAACGAGGTTTGGGTCGATATCGCGCATCGCGGCATAAACCGGCAGCAGGAAGATCGGCAGCATGTAGTGAACCATGCCGATCAGCGTTCCGGTGAAGTTATAGACCAGCGGCAAAGGCTCCGCCGTCAGGCCAGAACCAGTCAAAGCCGCGTTGATCAGGCCATCACGCCGCAACAGCACGAGCCAGCCATAGGTGCGCACCAGGATGGCGGTCCACAGCGGCAGCATGACGAAGGCCATCAGCACGTTGGCCACCCTTGGCCTGGCGCTGGCCAAGGCGAGCGCCAGCGGGGTGCCCAGAAGAATGCAGATCGCCAGCGTGCCGAGGGACAGTTCGAGGGTGGTGACGAGCGCCGACCATGTCAGTCCGCTCGAAAGCACTTTCGCGTAGTTGCCGACAGTGTACTCACCGCCTGTGGTCAAAAAAGATTGCCGGATGATCCAAAGGATGGGCAGTATCGCCGCCAATCCAACGATGATCAGCGCCGGCAGCGAAAGCGAAAGGAAAAACCGCCGCTCGCGGCGCGCATCCGCCAAGAGCGCTGGATCCGCGGTGACGGTCACGCCAGCGCTCCCGGTATCGCGTGAATCTTCGCTGCTGGTGCATAGGCGGTCATCCGCTGACCGGCGGCAAGCTCGGCGCAACCGCCGGCCAGCGCTGCCGGAATGCAGACAAGGACCTCCTGGCCACCGTCGAGCGCCAGCGTCAAAAGCCAGTTCTCGCCGCGGAACGCCTTGGCGCGCAGTGTTCCTTCGAGAGCCACTGCGTCTGCCCCGGCGAGCTTCGCATCAAGATGGAAGCTTTCGGCGCGAATCATCAGGGTTTCGCGTGACGCTTCGGCGCCATCGATCCTGCGCACCGAGCCCGGCGCCACAATGTTGGCCTCGCCCATGAACTCGGCGACGAAGCGGGTCGATGGACGATCATAGATCCGCTGCGGCGTATCGATCTGCTGGATGCGGCCAAAATTCATCACCGCAATCCGGTCAGACATGATCAGCGCCTCGCGCTGGTCGTGGGTCACGTAGATTGTGGTGATGCCCAGATCATCGTGCAGACGCCGGATTTCGTACTGCATGGTTTCGCGCAGATTCTTGTCGAGCGCCGACAGCGGCTCATCCATCAGCATCACACGCGGCTCGAAGACGATAGCCCGCGCCAACGCCACCCGTTGGCGCTGGCCGCCGGACAGTGCGGCAACATTGCGCTCCGCCAGGCCATCCAGCTTGACGCGGGCCAAGGTGGCAAGCGCCCGCTGACGCGCCTCCGCTCTCGGCGTCTTGCGCAGCGCCAGCGGATACGCGACATTCGCCAGGACGTTCATGTGGGGAAACAAGGCGTAATTCTGGAATACGATGCCGATGTCGCGTTTGTTGGGCGCCAGACGGGTGATGTCGCGATCGCTCAACAACAGCTTGCCGGAATCCGGCCGGACAAAACCGGCCAGAGCCATGAGCAGCGTGGTCTTGCCCGATCCCGATGGCCCCAGCAGCGTGAGGAACTCGCCAGCTTGAATGTCGAGCGAAACATCATCCAGTGCGACGTAGGACCCGTAAGCCTTGCTGACGCTGTCGATGGTGATCGGGAGCGACTTCATCATCTGCTCCAGCCTTGTCAGCCGAGACTCAGCGGGCCATCATCTCATCGAAGGCCTGTTGGGCAGCCTCGCCGTTCTTGACCCACCATTCCGAATTGGAAAACACCGAAGTGCCGGCATTTTCAGGCGCCGTCGCAAGCGTCTTCAGACGGTCCTCGGGAATCAGGCCACCCTCATAGGCCGCAGGATTGACCGGGCCATAGGCGATGAAATCGGTCAGCTTCGCAACACGTGCCGGCTGCGTCATCGCTGCGATGAGCTTCATGGCGGCTTCCTTGTTCGGCGCGCCCTTCGGCACCCCAAGGCAGTCCGTGCCGATGACCGAACCCTTGAACGTGTAGTCAGCCGCGCCGCCATCTTTTTTAACAGTCTCTGCGCGTCCGTTCCAGGTAACGACCAGATCCGCCTCACCATCCTTCAGCAGCTGCGCGGACTGGGCTCCCGAGGTCCACCACACGGCGACATCCGGTTTGATCGCTTCAAGCCGCTTGATGGCGCGCTCCAGCCCTTCCGGCGTGCTGAGCACGGAATAGACGTCCGCCGGCGCCACGCCATCGGAGAGAAGCGCGATCTCGATCGAGTCCTGCGCATTGGCGCGCAACGCGCGGCGGCCCGGGAATTTGGCAACGTCCCAGAACTCGGCCCAGGTCTTCGGCGGGTTGTCGCCATAGGTCTTGGTGTTCCACGACAGGACGGTGCCATAGGAATCGAACGGATAGCAGTAGTCGGACGCGGCACCCTCCGGCACGGATTTGGCATCGATGATCTCGTAGTCGAGCGGCTCCAGCAGCGACTGAGCGGCGGCCTGGGCGCCTTCCGGCGAGCCGAGGTGGATAATGTCGGTCGCAACTGCCCCCGAGGTGACCTGCATCTTCAAGGCGGCCAGGCCGTCGCTCAGCGTCTCCTCGCGAACATCATGGCCAAGCTCTTGTGCAGCAGGGCCCCACATGGCCTCTTTCATGGCGTTGCCATAATCGCCGCCTGCGGTCGTGATGGTGAGTGTTTGCGCATGGACGGGCAAGGCAGCCGAGATGGTGAATGCTGTTAAGGAAATGCGCAGCCAGGACATAGGTTCTCCTCCCCAACTTGATCAAATATTGCCTGAAATGGCTATTTATTTGGAATCGTAACGTTACGATTGCATCTGAATACGCAGGAGTCAAGCTGCTTGCGACGGGCGTTCGGATTGACCGGGATGTCGAATCCGGTAACGTTATGGCGGTCAGCAAGTCAGCCGGCGCTTTCGCAAATGAAGTCGGGCGAACAATGGCCAATCTAAAGCAGATCGCGGCGGAACTTTCCCTCTCGGTGACCACGGTGTCCCGCGCTCTGAAGGATGGGCCGGAAGTGCAGCCCTCGACCATAGCCCGCGTCAAGGAGGCGGCCAAGCGGGTCGGCTATCTGCCAAATCATCATGGCCGTGCGCTAAAAACCGGTCGAACGCTGACGCTGACGGCAGTGCTGCCGATGGAGACCCGAGACCATCTGTCCGATCTGTTGAAGCTGCCTTTGATCGAAGGCATGACGCTGGCGGCGCGAAAAGCTGGTTATAGTCTGTCCATCTATTCCACCACGCCCGACGACGATCCCGTCGAGAGTGTGCAGCGGCAGCTTCAGGCGCGCAGCACGGACGGATTGATCATCACGCGCCTGGTGTCGGGTGATCCGCGCGTCAAGCTGCTGCTGGATCAACGCATGCCATTCGTCGCGTTTGGAAGAACCGACCTGGACACCGCGTATCCTTATGTCGATGTCGACAATGAACAGATTGCCTACGAGGCAACCCGACGGCTCATGGACAAGGGCTGTCGGCGCATTGCACTGCAACTTCTGGTTCCCGAGGATCAGGGGAGTGCCATGCGTCTTTCCGGCTATGCAAGGGCAATGGCCGAGGCCGGTATTGCGATCGACCAATCGCTGATCGGTCATGGCATGTTCACCATGGAATCGAGCGCAGCCTGGTTCGATCGCTTGCTGGCTTGCTCTGATCCGCCGACAGGCTTGGCATGCGCCAACGAACTGGGCCTTCTGGGGGCGCTGCACGCTCTTGGCAAAAGAGGTCTTGCGCCGGGGAGCGACGTCCACATCGTAACGCGTGACAGCACGCGGCTGGCACGCTTCCTGCCGGCGAAGATCGAAGTTCATTCCGTCGATATGACGGCTGTCGGACGCAAGCTTATCGAAGTCCTGGAGAGCCGCATCATCAATCCGCTTGGGCCGGTGGAGACAATTTTGCTCAAGGGTGAATTCGAGCCTGGCCAATAGCCTGCCCGTAAACACAACCCTTGATTGTATCGGCCGCATTTCTGTGGCGTCAAAGCGATTCCGCTTGGCTGTAAAAATGCTCTGGACATCACTCGGCCGGGGCCGTGCCGACCTGGCCGGCGACTTCCTGATCCAGCTCGGCCAGGAAATCCACGATGCGGGCCGAATTGTCGCCAAGGTCGTAGCGGCCGTAACGCGAGGCCGAGCGCATGTCGACGATGACCGCATCGCCATCGTCGGTCACACGGATGGCGACGTCGGCGGGAAGGCTGAGGATGAAGCTCCTGGCCAGGGCGTTGATCGTCACCTCGCTCTGCCCGATCGCCCGCGGAAACGGCGCCGCAAGCTGCCAGTCCCGACGATCAAGCACGGTTTCGACTGCTTCCAGGACCCGATCGAAAGGCAGATTGTAGCTGCGTCCGGTGACAAGCGGATAGGTCTCGGTCTGCAGGCGCCGCTCGCCCGGGTTCGGTGACGAAAGCGCGTTCATATCACCGGTCCGGGTGCTGGTGTCGAGCACCGGCGGATCGTCGAAATCCGTCGAGATATCCCTGAGCGGCGGAGAAGTCGCTGCCCAGTAGGCGGCAATGCCAAAAGGAACAAGCACCAGCAGTGCCAGCACCGTGCCGACGGTGAGATCGCGGCCGCCACGGTCGCCGAAATTCCACAGTCTCGAAAAGGCAAATCCGGCGAACAGCAGCGCAAAGGCGGCAAGCAGCGCGACAATGCCGAGCACCCAAAGGAAGGCCGGCGTTTCAACAAGCTGATATCGGTGGCCGACGAGAACCGTCAGCAGAAGGACCGCCGAAAAAGCGCCTGTCCGCCGCGACCAGCCGGCCGCCCTCGACGTCTGTCGCTCGGGAGTTTTCATCATTTTCAGCACTGCTTCACCCCGGACCGGCGCTTAAGCCGTCCAGCGGCGGCTTGAAAGCGAAAGACGTCATGTCAGTCAGTCCGTCGGCAGGCGGTAGTCCCTGAACTGCCGGCGCAAGGTTGTCTTCTGGATCTTGCCGGTAGCGGTGTGGGGAATTTCGCCGACGAAGGCGACGTCATCCGGCATCCACCACTTCGCC
This sequence comes from Mesorhizobium sp. WSM4845, assembly GCF_055811455.1. Lineage (NCBI taxonomy): Bacteria > Pseudomonadati > Pseudomonadota > Alphaproteobacteria > Hyphomicrobiales > Phyllobacteriaceae > Mesorhizobium > Mesorhizobium sp. WSM4845. Next base: position 73,240 of record NZ_JBVVQA010000002.1, on the reverse strand, counting down.
ACCTTGCCGTCCATGAAGGCCAGGATATCCGTCTTGGTCGGCTCCCGGCCCGGCTTGCGGACGACGATAAGCAACGGCCGTTCGCCCCATTTCGAATGTTGGATGCCGATGGCGGCCGCCTCCGCCACATCCGGATGACCGATCGCGAGATTCTCAAGCTCGATGGTCGAGATCCATTCGCCGCCCGACTTGATGACGTCCTTGGCGCGATCGGTGATCTGCATGTAGCCGCCTGGGTCGATATGGGCGACATCGCCGGTATCGAACCAGCCTTCTTCATCGAACTGTTCGGATCCGATGCCGCCATAATAGGCACGCGCGACGGCCGGTCCGCGGACTTTCAGGCGCCCGAATGTCCTGCCGTCCCAAGGCAGTTCCTTGTCGTCGTCGTCGGTGACCTTCATTTCGACCCCGAAAGGTGGAAAACCCTGCTTGCTCTGGACGTCGAGCCGGGCTTCGCCCTCAAGCCCGGCATAGCCCGGCTTCAAGGTACACAGCGTGCCGAGCGGCGACATTTCGGTCATGCCCCATGCGTGGATGACCTCAACATCGTAATTGCCCTGGAACTTTGCCGTGATCGCACGCGGGCAGGATGAGCCGCCGATAACGACCTTGTTCAGATAGGGAAGTTTCTTGCCGGTCTCCTCCAGGTACTGCAGCAGCATCAACCACACTGTCGGCACGGCGGCGCTGAACGTCACCTTTTCGATGTCGAGCAATTCATAGATCGAGGCGCCGTCCATCTTGCAGCCAGGCATGACCAGCTTGGCGCCGATCATCGGGCCGCTCTGGCCTAGGCCCCAGGCGTTGGCGTGGAACATCGGCACAACCGGCAGTATGGTGTCGCGCGAGGAGAGGCCCATCGCATCGGGCATCGCTGCAATCATGGCGTGCAGCACGTTCGAGCGATGGCTGTAGAGGACGCCTTTCGGATCGCCTGTCGTGCCCGAGGTGTAGCACATGCCGGCGGCGGTGTTTTCATCGAACGTCTTCCAGGTGAAGGCGCCGTCGGCTTCGTCAAGCCATTCCTCATAGGCAACAGCATTCGGCAGCGCCGTCTGCGGCATGTGCGCCTTGTCGGTCAGCACGATCACCTTTCTGAGCGATTTGACCGCTCCGGCGATCTTTTCAAGCAGCGGCACGAATGTCAGGTCGACGAAGATCGCCTTGTCCTCGGCATTGTTCATGATCCAGGCGATCTGCTCGGGAAACAGGCGCGGATTAAGCGTGTGATAGATCGCGCCGACACCCATGATGCCGTACCAGGCTTCGATGTGGCGCGCCGTATTCCAGGCCAATGTGGCGATGCGGTCGCCAAGCCCAAAGCCATCACGCTCGAGCCGCTCAGCGACCCGTAAGGCGCGGCGATGAATTTCGACGTAAGTGGTCCGGACGATTGGGCCCTCGATCGAGCGCGACACAATCTCGCGTTCGCCGTGCTGCCTGGCTGCATTGTCGATAAGCTTGTGGCAAAGCAGCGGCCATTCCTGCATCAGTCCGAGCATACTTCTCCTCCCATTGGTTTTCGTTCCCCCACTGGTTTTCGCTCCATTGTGGGACGAACAAGCGGATTGTCCAGACATGACCGGGCAGAAGCAGCGCATTGTTCGAAAAGGCAGGGAAAACCGCCACAATCCGGCCATTGTCGACATTAACTTTGATTAATGGTAGGGGTGTGATTGGCGAATGAAAGAGGTTCGCATGGACGCGCAGCTCGACGACAAAGCTCTCGAAGATTCGCTGGCCGAAAGCCTGGCCGATTTGGTGCCGGACGCCAAAACCGTTTCCGAGGACGAATTCGTCGAAGTCGTCGGCGGCGCCCTTGAGGCGGTCGGCGGCACGCTGCTGTTCAAGATGTGCGTTCAGAACGAAGGCGAAAGCCAGCACGTCGCCGCGGCTTGCGTCGGCGATGGCGGCAACCGCCAGTTCCTGCTTCTTACCTTGCCGACCGGCGGTGGTGCGCTCAAGGTCGAAACCGCGTCGCGAAGCACCAATCCTGTCGCCGGTATCGCCGCCGCATATGCCGGGCTGATGGACGCCTTTCAGGCTGCCGCCTGATCGGTCATCAGCCCTGATCGGTCATCGGCCCTGATCGGTCATCGGCAAGGTCGATTTGACGAGAGATCCTTCAATGCCAAAAGGCGATGGAGCCCCCGCATTCGACAGCGCCCTTGCATAGCGCGCACGCCCTACACACCTTAGGTCGTGCAAGGAGAACCGTCATGGACCATATCGCCAATCCGTCACCCGGCTTTCAGCGCAACCCGGATAAAGTCATTACCATCGAGCCCTACAGCGGAACTGTGACCGTACGCGCCGGCGACGCTGTCATTGCCTCGTCCAGGAGGGCCAAGGTGTTGACCGAATCCCCCTACCCCGGGATCCTCTACATTCCATTCGAAGACATCGATTTCGACCAGCTTCGCAAGACGGACTCGTCGACTCATTGCCCATACAAGGGCGATGCAAGCTATTGGAGCGTGCTGCCTGCCGCGGAAGCAGGCAAGGATGCGATGTGGGCCTATGAGCGGCCTTTCGACGAGATGATCGAAATCCGCGATCACGGCGCGTTCTATCCCAACAAGGTGACGGTCGAAGCCAAACCAGCCTGAGCAGGGCCAGCCTGAGCAGGGCCAGCCTGAGCAGGGACGGCTCGCGGCCTGCCCGCCGATCATTCGCTGGCACGGCCATGGCCGATGCCGGCCCCCTTACCCGCGACCGTTCTTTGCAGCCTGCACCGCCGCCTGCGCGGCAGCAAGCCTGGCGATCGGCACGCGATAGGGCGAGCACGACACGTAGTCGAGGCCGATCTCCTCGCAGAAATGGATCGACGCCGGATCGCCGCCATGCTCGCCGCAAATGCCGAGCTTGATATCCGGCCGCGTCGCCCTGCCTTTTTCGGCCGCCATCCGCACCAGTTCGCCGACGCCCTCGATGTCGAGCGACACGAACGGATCCTGCTCGATGATGCCCTTCTGGCGATAGGTCTCCAGGAACGAGGCCGCATCGTCGCGTGAGATGCCGAAGGTGGTCTGGGTCAGATCGTTGGTGCCGAAAGAGAAGAATTCGGCCGCCTCGGCGATGACCTGGGCGCGGATCGCGGCGCGCGGCAGTTCGATCATCGTGCCGGTAAGATACGTGATCTTGACGCCGGTTTCCTCCATCACGCTCGTGGCGACGGCATCGATCCGCGCCTTGACGTAGTCGAGCTCCTTCACCAGACCGACGAGCGGCACCATGATTTCCGGGACCACCAGCGCGCCGGCCTTCCTGCCGGCTTCGACGGCGGCCTCGAAAATGGCGCGCGCCTGCATCTCGGCAATTTCGGGATAGGAAACCGCAAGCCGGCAGCCGCGATGGCCAAGCATCGGGTTGAATTCGTGCAGGGCTTCGGTGCGCTGCCTGAGCTTGTCGGGCGACAGGTTCATGGCGGCGGCGACTTCGGCCACCTCTTCCTCGGTCTTGGGCAGGAATTCGTGCAGCGGCGGATCGAGCAAGCGGATCGTCACCGGCAGGCCGGCCATGATCTCGAACAATTCGAGGAAATCCGAGCGTTGCATGGGCAAGAGTTTTGCGAGCGCCGTTCGCCGGCCCTTTTCCGTGTCGGCCAGGATCATCTCGCGCATGGCAACGATGCGGTCGCCCTCGAAGAACATGTGCTCGGTGCGGCAAAGCCCGATGCCTTCGGCGCCGAAGGAACGCGCCATGCGCGCGTCGAGCGGCGTTTCGGCGTTGGTGCGCACCTTCATGCGGCGCACGGCATCGGCCCATTCCATGATGGCGGCGAAATCGCCCGAGAGCTCCGGCTGCAGCATCGGTACCGCGCCTTTCAGCACCTGGCCGTTGCCGCCGTCGATGGTGATGATATCGCCCTTGCGGAACGTCGATCCCATCGCCATCAGCGTGCCGGCCCTGTAGTCGACGCGCAGCGAGCCGGCGCCCGACACACAGGGCTTGCCCATGCCGCGCGCCACCACCGCAGCGTGGCTGGTCATGCCGCCACGCGTAGTCAGGATGCCTTCCGCCGCATGCATGCCGTGGATGTCCTCGGGACTGGTCTCGATGCGCACGAGGATCGCCTTGCGGCCTTGCGTCTTGAGTTCCTCGGCATCGTTGGAGGAAAACACGATCTCGCCGGTGGCTGCCCCCGGAGATGCGGGCAGACCGATGCCGATGACATCGCGTGCCGCCTTCGGATCGATGGTCGGATGCAGCAACTGGTCGAGCGAGGCCGGATCGATGCGGGCGACCGCCTCCTCCTTTGAAATGAGCTTGTCGCGCGCCATTTCGACGGCGATTTTGAGCGCCGCCTTGGCGGTGCGCTTGCCGGACCTGGTCTGCAGCATCCACAATTTGCCGCGCTCGATGGTGAATTCGAGATCCTGCATGTCGCGGTAGTGCTTTTCCAGACGGTCGGAGATGGTGACGAAAGACTGAAACGCTTCCGGCATCAGCTTCTGCAGCGACGGCTTGTCGGAGCCGGCGGCAATGCGCGCCGCCTCGGTGATGTTTTGCGGCGTGCGGATGCCGGCGACGACATCCTCGCCCTGCGCATTCACCAGGAACTCGCCATAGAGCATCTTTTCGCCGGTCGACGGATTGCGGGTGAAGGCGACGCCGGTGGCCGAGGTCTCGCCCATATTGCCGAAGACCATGGCCTGGACATTGACCGCGGTGCCCCAGCTTTCGGGAATGTCGTGCAGGCGCCGGTAGGTGATGGCGCGGTTGTTCATCCAGCTCGAAAACACGGCGCCGATCGCGCCCCAGAGTTGCTCGTTCGGATCTTGCGGAAACGGCTTGCCGAGTTCCTCCTCGACCTTGGCCTTGTAGAGCGCGATCACGCCCTGCCATTCGATGGCGCTCAGTTCGGTATCGAGTTCATGGCCGAGGCCGCCCTTCTGGTCTTCGAGGATTTCCTCGAACACCTCATGGTCGAGGCCCATGACGACATCGGAATACATTTGGATGAAACGCCGGTAGCTGTCATAGGCAAAGCGCGCGTCGCCTGAATCGGCGGCCAGTGCCTCGACCGTCTCGTCGTTCAGGCCGAGATTGAGCACGGTGTCCATCATGCCGGGCATCGAAGCGCGGGCACCGGAACGCACCGACACCAAAAGCAGTTTTGAGGGATCGCCGAAGCGGCGCCCGGTCAGCCGGCCGATGTGGTCAAGCGCGACCGCGACATCTGCTTCCAGCGAAGCCGGGTAGGTGCGGCCGTTGGCGTAATAGGCGTTGCAGACCTCGGTGGTGATGGTGAAGCCCGGCGGCACTGGCAGCCCCAGGCTGCACATTTCGGCCAGATTGGCGCCCTTGCCGCCCAGGAGATTCCTGTCGCCGGCACGGCCTTCCGCCGCGCCGTCGCCAAAGGTGTAGACCCATTTGGTCATGCTTGCTCTCCGGTTGCAGGAGATTGAAAAGATTGACGAAGCCGAAGTTCCGCCGTGTCCCTGCACGAGCGATAGGATGCTGCAGTGCGAAAGGCAAGCCGTCGGCAAGCCAGCCGGCTTCTACAATCGATTAAGAAAAAGCGATGACAAAAAGACTTGCGGCTCGGCGGCCAGTTGAAGAGCACAAAACAGGAACTACTGATAACGCCATGTGACTGACCGGAGAACTCGAAACGCTGGGCGCCGTCGAAAATGCCGGCGGCTCGATCGTCAAGCCGATCCTCTCATTCCCCGGCAGGCGGTTCCCACGTCGATCCGGCCGGCAATGAAATGACGGTTGGGGTGAATAGATGCCATCGCCCGACAGCAGACGATGATATGCGACGCCAATCTGCGGGAACCGGTGGATCAGTTCCGAGCATTCTCGGCATTGAGCTTTCCGTCGGCTCGTCCTATAAGGCCGCGCGCAGCGGGCATGCTGCGACTGTTGGGGCGTAGCCAAGTGGTAAGGCATCGGTTTTTGGTACCGACAATCCCAGGTTCGAATCCTGGCGCCCCAGCCAGACTGCACCGTGTCCAGCCCGGAGACATAGGTAACAGAATGTACCTAAGACATGGGTGACAACCTCGTGCCGAACGGGTTGTCGATGGTCTGCAATGTCCTCTGTTCAGGGTCGATATATCCCAGCAATCCCGAGCCTCAGCCAGAACACCGACAGCTTCGAGAGGTTATAGAGCCCGTTGGGCGAGGCGAAGGGCAGCCCGTTGTCGCTTCGGATGGCGAGCGGCAGTCCACATTCCTTGAAGAGGCGGACAAAGGCTTCGATGACCGGCTCTTCCTTCGTCGATTGAAGGGCTTCGCAGGCCAGCACATAGCGCGAGACCTGGTCGGTGACCGTCAGGGGGTAACAGTAGCGACCGTCGCCGAGCCTGAACTCGCCCTTGAAGTCGGTGCACCACAGATCATTGGGCGCGGCGGCTTGCGAAAGCGGCGTGCCCACGGCCTTGTTCGCCCGGTTCCTCTTGCGGGCCTGGCTCACAAGGCCGTGGCGGTCGAGCACCGCATGGACAGTGCTCCTTGCCGGTATCCAGACATCGCCGGCCAGCTTGCGCACCAACAGTTCGCGTATCTTCCTGGCGCCCCAGTGCGGCTTCTCGCGCTTGGTCCCGACGATCAGCCGCTCGATCTGCTCGGGCAACCGGTTGGCGTAACACACCGGCCGCCGTGAGCGGTCGCAGAGCGCCTCCAGCCCCTCGTCCTTGTAACGATTGAAGATCTTGTAGCCGGTCTTGCGGGAAATCCCGAACTCCCGGCACACCTCGCTCATGCCTTCCCCGTCGAGAAGGCGAGCCACGAAACGAAGACGTTCATCCATCACCGAACACTCTCTCCACGGCATCAACACCTCCGGCCAAAAGCCAAAAGTGTTACCTATGTGTCCGGTACAAAACGTCACCTATGTCTCAGGTCGGGCAAGAGCACCTTTAAGACAAACCGTCTGCAGCGCGTCGCGTTTGACCGGCCTCATGCGACTCGCTGTAGCATGTCGTTATCGCAAAACCGCGGCACACTTTTGCGCGAAATTGTCATGGACCCCGGTGCCAGTTCCGGCAGGCGGAAAATCTGCATATCCGCAAAAAGCTTTCCTAGGCGCGCTGCGGAGGCGCTGTTTGTTAGAGCTTGCCGAAGGCCGGGCCTCGGCCTCAAGGTAAAAGCATGGAAAAATCGGTCACCGCCATGCTGCGGACAGCCATTGTCGATGCGCTCTATCCCCTCAATCCCGATCGAGTTCCAGGATATTGAGAAGCTTTACTCCGTAACACGACAGTTCTGAAGCACCCAAAAGCCCGCGCCTGGCGCGCGGCCTTACTTCACGCCTGGACTATCGACCCTGCACGGACTGTACACTGGCTCTGTCCGGCCAAGAAAAGCCCGACAGCTGCCGACAAGCGATTGAGCCGTGGGAGTGTGCCGGCGAGCCGGCCTGCCAACTCAGCGGCCTATGTGGACGGCGGCATAGCGTCAGCCGTATCGTGACCCGCCCCGGCCCAGCGCCGGGCTCTTTGCTAGGATTACTCTTAAATTCGGTTAAAATCCGAGCCGCTATACCAAAGGGCGATGCCAATGATGACCAATGCGAAGTAAAACAGGGTGACGCGTGGTCTCCATGGGCATCTCAGAGGCCTATGGGCTGCCGAAGGACGCCGCGAAGCGCTGCGCCGGGTGTTACGGAGCAGTGCATTTGTATCCGGCAACCGAGGGCAGCGGAGCGTCTGTCCCACATTTTGGCCACAACAAGGCTAACCCTGGATGCCCTCACACGATCCACCCTGACGCGGTTGGATAGAAGGAGCCAGGCCCGACACGTCGAATCTGACGTTGGTAAACACGCTTCCCTCACTACCGACGATCCCGGTTAGATGTCTGACGGTGGGTCAGTTTGAAATCTGTCACGGAAGATAAGCTGCGCACGGAAGTAGTGGGGCGTGGATCGAAACAATAACGCGCCCTTCGCGTCATCGCCGGGGGTGGTCGCCGCTCTCACGGAGCTCGGGGCATCCTCAGCCAGGAGCGTGGTCGGCCGCGGTCCAACTGGTGCATGATGGGGGTCACCAAAACGCCATGCATAACAATTGAACTCAGAACGGCGAAGCAGACAGTTACCCAAAGAATTGTCGCACCCTCGAATTCAGCCTGCCCGAGCGCAAATGCGAGGTAGTAGAACGATCCAAGGCCGCGTATTCCAAAAAAAGCAATCACGGCCTTCTCGCGTGATGACGTCTGAAATCCGATCAGCCCAACCCACGCCGCGAGCGGGCGCACAACGAACAGCACCAGGGCGGCCGTGACGATCACCTGCCAACTCAAGGCGCCAAAAATCGACCCTTCTGCAATGGCTGCCCCAAAGCAGACCAGCAGGACCATCATCAGCAATCGCTCAATCTGCTCGGCGAAGTCGTGCAAGCTCTCATGGTACTGGTGCTGCCGCTCGACGGACCGTAGTGCAACGGCCGCGACGAACACCGCAAGGAAGCCGTAGCCGTGAAGCATTTCGGTCGAGCCGTATGCAAGGCAGGTGATACCGAGCGCAACAAAGCCGTCTCTCGTCTCTGACAAACCCGACCGTTTTGGCAGATGAAATGTCAGATAGCCCATGACTTTTCCGCCCAGCCATCCAATGCCGACGCCTGCGGCGATCCTCCAGAGAACGTCAACGGCGAGCCAGTGCGTGAAGAAAGGCTCGCCGGACGCACTGGACAGCGCAATTGCAATGGCGAGATAGACGAACGGAAACGCCGCTCCATCATTGAGCCCGGCCTCGGAGGTGAGAGCAAAACGGACGTCATCCTCCTTGCCGGATTGAGGTGGACCAACCTGTATGTCGCTTGCCAGAACAGGATCAGTTGGCGCGAGAGCTGCCCCCAGCAGAAGTGCGGCGGCAAGGCCAAGCCCGAGAACTGACCAGCCGAGAAATGCAATTCCTGCGATCGTTAGAGGCATGGCAATGCCGAGAAGGCGCCATGACGACTCCCAACCCCGCCAACTCACCGGCCGGTCCAGCTTCAGGCCTGCCCCCATAAGGGCGACGATGACAACCAACTCTGTGAGGCGCTCGGTTAGTACCCGGTTCTCGAGTGGGTTCACCCCTACGAGTACGAGCGGAGAGAATGGCGACCAAACCAAAAGCAACCCGATCCCGATGCAAACCATTGGCAGCGAAAGCGGAAGCTTCCTGAGAAGCATCGGTAGCCAAGCTGTGAGGAGCACGATCGCTCCAAAGACCGCCAAGAGGAGGGCCTCGGACTGCATGTCGGCTTAGGCCGTTGAACGCATGTTCGCGCCAACCTGCTTCCAACCCGAGCGCAAACAGGCACCCCTCCAATATTCGCCCGCCATATGCTTCCCCAACGCGTCGCTCGACCGACGCTATCCTAACACGGACATGGAGCCGCTGTCCGCGCCTAAGGGCAGATCACCGTCAGCGGCGGCCGGCGGCCTGGATGCGGAGGCGCTTCGCGGCTTTATGCCCTTCGAAGTCGGCAGCTAAAGTTCGAGCAGGATTGATCCGTCCGCCGCATATTAGCTCATTGGCCAAACGATCATAAGCATCGGCACAGCCACAATGACGACGAGGAACGATAGCGGCAGTCCCAAGCGTGGGTAGTCGCTGAAACGGTAGCCGCCCGGCCCCATGACGAGCCACCACAAGCACCTGAAATCCACCAACATGCAGGAGCGCCTCAACGAGGAAATCCGCCGCCGCACCTATGTGGCGCGCATCTTTCCAAACTCACAGAGCTGCCTGCGCCTCGTCAGGGCACTAAACTGGATGGAGGCCAACCGCTAGATCAACATGGACGACCTGCGCGAGCACAACAAGCTCGCTCGACGCCAAGCCGCATGACCAGCGACATCGCCGCCCCTTTTTGCAGAACTTGACGCACACAATCTGCTTGAGAAGACGACGTGGAATTTCGCATCCATCGGCGGACGCGCCGCCGGCCTCATTTTGGTCAAATCGCCCCACTTGAGGCATGAGGAATGCAACATTTTGTCTAAATTTATCAAGATAGTTCAAACCAGAACCTAAAGTCCTGTGTGTACAACGCACTCCAGAACAATAACATTGGAGGCAAGCACATGACGTTTTCTACTGCGCATCGGAACCGTTTTAGAAGAGTGGCGATTGCAGCGATCGGGCTTGCTGTTTCCGTAGCTCTCGGCGCAAACGCGCAAGCAGGCGAAATGCGTAAGCCAGAGGGAGAGACACGGTCTGTCTACCTTGTCAAATATCGGGTTAACAACGATGTTCGCTACAACAAGAAACCCGTCGGCAAGGTCGTTAAAATATCAGCATCCCGGTACTTGAACAGCAACCCCTATGTCTGCACTCCGAGCGGCTTTGGTCAGAAAGCGCGTTGCTACACGCGGAGGGTCTCGAATCAGCCAGGCGTTTAATGTTGGATCTGGTTTTGACAGAAGCCGCCGCGCCTGAAGCCGCGGCGGCTCCGTTTTTGCGCAGTTATCGAGAATTCGCCTTGAGATGCGAAACTTCTTTGCTTACCCGATTACCTTTGACCAGTTTGCGCGCCTCATCGTCCCGGCGAGCGGGATTGTGACGAAAGACATACCATGTCCCACCGATGAAAGGCTTCTGATAAACGACGCCATGTTTTTCACGGTGCAGGAAACATGTGATTGCACCGCTTCTTGCCAGACTCCCTTTCGCTACTTTGCTGGTCCAGAGAGCGCGCATGCACAGCTTGCCCCCATTGGTCGCATACCAGTTTCCCTCCGCATAGGACCATGCTGCCCGTTTGCGCGACCAAGCGGCGAACGGCTTCCTATTTGCAGAGAACAGCCCGCGAGCAGTTGTCTCCGCAGAATAGAACCCACCGCCGTTTTGCCATTTCCAGGTGCGGCCGGCATAGAGCTTTTCAACCGCTGAGGCCTTCATCGGCGTCGCGGCAGCGGCGCGTTTTTCTATAGCGTCGCCCGCCGGTTGTTTGGGAGCGGCGTAGGCATTGCCTGCAAGCAAGACCACAAACAGCACCGCACTTGAGATAATCGAACGGATCGAAAACATTTTACTTCCTCTCCACCAAGGCAATTCCAGTAAGACTGCGTAAGAGTCCTGCGTTGGAACCGAATAGAAATAAAGCGATGGAGCGGTTCGGCCATCTGGTGAAAGCCGAACCACTCTGTCGAACGACTTGGATCAGTCCAGCGGATGGTTGGCCACGCGCCAATCGGGCCGGCCAACCTTTCTTGGCCATGGATAGACTTCAAGATCGTTGAAGTAGACAACGGCTGTCATGTCCGGGAACTCGGCATGCGGCTTGTTTGCTTCCGCGGCCCAGTCACGAGCATATTCGTCGTTACCTTCGTAGCCAAGCTCCGCAATGGCGATTGGTTTGCCGAAGCCCGTCACACGGTCATAACCCGGCTTTGTGCGCTCCACAAAAGTCGTATCACGACCGACCTCCAGCTTGTCATAGGGCTGATAGCCAAAGACGGACAGACCGATAATGTCGACATACTTGTCGCCAGGATAGAAGGCTTCCAGTCCTTCTTCTCCTTTCGGTGACCACATGTATTGGGCCGACGGAAGATGCTTGCGGCATACGTCGATGACATGCCTGTAGGCGTTCACATAACCTTCAGCATTCCAGAAAGCCCAGGTGAATTGCCCGTCATTATCTTCCATTTCCTGCGCCCAGCGGATAGTTACGGGGCTTTTCAGCTGCGCCGCCGCAGAGCAGACCGCTGACATATTGGCATCGTAGCGCCCGCCCAAAATCCCGGCGAGCAAATCCTCAGGACCTACACGCCAGTCCCGCGCCCAGGACCACGGCTCGACCGTGATCAACAGGGAACGTCCACGCTCACGCGCATAGGCATCTGCGGCGCTGAGCGTTGCCAGATCCACATCTTCCCAGGGAAGAAAAAGATGTTCGATTTTTGAGTTGGAATCGTTGGTATAATCCGCGTGCGGATCGTAGGCGCCGGGGGTTACGGAGTCAGCCGTGATGATGGGACGCTTGTCCCGAAACTGATTGCGGCTGTCGACACTCGCTCCCGACACGCCGCTGGCTGCATAGACACCACCGGAAATGCATAAGCCGCAAAGCAAGGCTGCTGATAGTTTAAAGAGACTTTTCATGGCCCCCTCCCTTTCTTACTGTTCAGATTGCTGTGCCGCACCAAGCGCGGCTTTGATGGCATCGAGTTGACGGGAAACCAGATCGGTGGACACTAGCTTGCTGGCCTCGTCGTCTTGGTGGACCTCGGCGTTACGGAACGCATACCACTCACCACCGGGCTCGCGCTTCTGATAGATCGTTCCATTATCGATGCGATGCGAAAAGCAGGTCTTGGCGGGAAATACACCCTGTTCGGAATGCCATGTCGCGTTGAGACACATCCAACCTGTCTCGGTGATGATCCAGCGGCCTTCCGCCCAGGATTGGCCCGTCTCACCGTCGGTCCATGCCGAAAAATGCCGGTTCGCGCCCACCATTCGTCCGGCTCCGCTGTCCCACTGCCAGCTCTTGTCTCTATAGAGATCGTAGATTTCGCCTGCTGTCATGCGACGTGCCCCTTCCGGCAGAACGGAAACCTGTGAGGAAGAGGCAAAGGCCGGTGCAGCAATGCAGGACACTGCCCAAGCGACTGCTGTCAGCATCCGGAAACCTGACAGCAATAGAGCCCTTTCAGATTTAGAAAGTGCCACCGGAACCTCCTGCCATCTCGAGATGAGCGGCGCCAGCCGTTTGTCCTCGATGGGCGTGTCCGGTCGCATGGACGTAGCTTGTTCCAATGGTTGCGATCTTCATGTGTTGATTGCCTTCTATCGCTGATTTGAATTGCTGGGAGCATTGCTGCGCCAACGTGGATTGAAGATGGTTTTGTGAACAGCGCGACCACCGACGCCTGCCCCGGCAATTGAGAAGCTGTCGTCGAACAGGGAAAAGCTTTTGGTTCCCCAGGCGAGCGCCTCGATGCCGTCGCGTCCACGCTCGACCGTGGCGAAGCTGGTAACCATCAAAAGGGCCATGAAACTGCTTGCCAGCGCGGGGCGATAGGCGCGGCTTTTCATCCGCACGTCATTCTCCCTGCCATGCTGCAGCAAGATCATGAAAATCAGCAGCAAGTAAAAGCAAGCATTGATGATGGCGAAGACGAAAAAGCCGCGCGTTTGATACGCATCCTGCACGAACACGACCGGCAGAATGGAGATCAGGACCACGAAGGCATACGGCGCCAGCACGCGAAACGGTAGCGGATCGACCTCGGACGTGCCTTTTGGCGTGACGCGAAAATCAACAAAGGATCCGGTCATCCAGTCACGGAACGCGGCAAAGGTTCCAGCCAGAACCCACGGCCAGCGCGCCAGCAAAAACAGCATCGCTTCCCAACTAAAAATCTTGCCGTCGATAGGCCGAAATGTGCGACTCGACCGCCACCAGAATGCCAAAAGCAGGATCATAAGCGACTGCGGCATGAAATGGAGCAGAAACTCTGGGTAAGTGACGTTGATGAAATTATCGCCTTGGACCAGCACGATCACGGGCAACAGGAATGTCAGAGCAAGAAAGAAGGCGTAAAGCGGGTACCAGAACTGCGAAAATAGGAATTGAACCTTCAAACGCAGCGGTAAGTTTCCGATCAGTTTTGGTGAGTATTGCAACAGGATCGTCACCAGGCTCCGCGACCACTGGAACTCCTGCGTTACAAGATCGGCAAACGTCCGGGGGCCGTCGCCATGGGCGATGGCATCAAGCGCGTGAGCCCCTCGCCAGCCATAGGCATTCATGAAGAGCGTTGTGGAATGATCCTCGGCGAGTTCTGGCCCCAGCCCACCGATTTCCTTCAATGCCGCAGTGCGCACCGCATAGTGCGATCCGATGCATACGGGCGCGAAGCCATTATTGTATCCGGCTTGCAGTGCCCCATGCATGCTCGCTTCGATGTAGAGGCGGCCACGCGCGGACCAGCTTTCATGTGCATTGCGATCGCAGATGCTGGGCGCGGAAACATAACCGATTGTCGGGTCGGCAAAAGGCCGCAACATGTTGTATAGGTAGTCCGGTTCGGGAACATGATCGGCATCGAGCTGCGACACAAAATCATATTGGTCGTAGCCATAATGATCGTAAAAGAAAGCCAGGTTGCCTTCCTTGCAGCGTGTGCGGCGAGGCCAGGACTGGCGATGGTAATCGGCGCGACTTTTGCGGGTGGAAACGAATACGCCATGTTCGCGACACCATGCGAGCGTTGCGGGCGATGGATCCTCATCGGCCAGCCACGTGTCGTGAGGCACGTTCTGGGCTAACATGGCCCGCAAGGTTTCGGCCACCACCTCAAAAGGTTCTGATGGAGCCTTGGTGACCACCATGGCAACGCGACTTCCTGCGGAAATACGCAGCCGTCCGTGCGGCCGGCGTGCATTGAAGAAAATGGTGATGAAGTAGACTGGCAAAAGCGTTATCCACGCCAGAAGCGCCGTCACCAGAATTGAGCCGACCATGTTGGTGTGGGTGGCTTCGAAAACCCACCATTGCCAGAAGAATGCGACGGCCATCGCCCACAAAACCGCACCCATAATGTACTCGACGCGCTTTCGGCCGGTGAAGACCGGCACCATCAGGGGTTCTTCCCTGTCAACGGACAGCGCGATGCGCGGCGTGCTCATGAGCGCACCTCGAGCCGGAAGAAGGGAGCCGCTGTGCGAATGATCGTATCGAGATCGGAATAGAGCGCCTGAAAGCCAAGTTTTTCGGCAGCGAGCGCCGGATCGGCATAAAGCACCGGAGGATCGCCCGCACGACGAGCGCGCATCTCGACCGGCACGTTACGACCTGTCAGCCGGCTGATCGCTTCGAGAATTTCCTTGATGGATGTACCACGCCCGCTGCCAAGATTGACGGCCAGATTGCCACCGCCGTTGATCAGATGTTCGAGCGCCAGCACATGCGCGCGCGCGAGATCCGCGACATGAATATAGTCGCGAATGCAGGTGCCGTCGGGCGTATCGTAATCCTGGCCATAGACTTCGAGAAAATCGATCCTGCCTGCAGCGGCCATCATGGCTCGCGGAATGAGATGTGTTTCTGGATCGTGGGTTTCGCCGATTTCCCCGTCGATATCCGCGCCGGACGCATTGAAATAACGAAGCGCCACGTAGCGCAGCGCATAGGCAGCCGAATAATCGGCAAGCATTTGCTCCGCGATGAGCTTCGTGCGTCCATAAGGATTGATCGGGCGCTGGCTCTCGCCTTCGCGGATCGGCAAGCGATCCGGAATGCCGTAGGTGGCGCAGCTTGACGAGAAGATGATATTGCGCGTTCCGCTTCTCTGGCAGGCGTCCAGCAGCGATTGGGTCCCGTTGACGTTGTTCTGATAATATTTTGCCGGTTTCTCTACGGATTCGCCGACATAGGCCGATGCAGCAAAATGGATCACCCCGATAGGGCGATACTCATCCATGACGTGGGTCAACCGCTCCGAATCAAGGATGTTGCCTTCAACGAAGGCGCCCCATCGGACGGCTGACCGGTGACCCGTGGATAGATTGTCGTAGACAATCGGATCATAACTCTGCCTGGCCAAAAGCTTGGCTGTATGGCTGCCGATAAAGCCGGCCCCACCAACGACAAGTACGTTCTTGCCGGACATCAGGCGGCCTCCGCCAGCTTTCCGGAGGGCTTCCTCAACTGCCGTTCGAAATAAGCGATCGTTGACTTCAGCCCATCGGCCAACGCCACGGTCGGCTCCCATCCAAGTTCTCTCTGGGCCACTGTGATGTCGGGCCGACGCTGGCGCGGATCGTCCACGGGCAACGGGTGATAGACGACTTTGGAGCTCGAGCCGGTCATTCCCACGATCTGCTCGGCCAACTCACCGACTGTAAATTCGCCGGGATTGCCGATGTTGACAGGCGTATGGATCGCCTGAGGGCTGTACATGAGCCGGTAGAAGCCTTCGATCAGATCGTCCACGTAACAGAAGGAACGGGTCTGCGACCCGTCGCCGTAAACGGTGATGTCTTCGCCCTTGAGCGCCTGCACGATGAAGTTGGAAACGACCCGGCCGTCATCCGGGCGCATGCGCGGACCATAGGTGTTGAAGATGCGCACGATACGGATGTCGACGCCGTATTGCTGATGAAAATCGTAGAACAGAGTCTCGGCAGAGCGCTTTCCTTCGTCATAACAAGAGCGCGGACCGAAGGAATTGACATTGCCCCAATAGCTTTCGGGCTGCGGATGCACATGGGGATCGCCGTAGACTTCCGAGGTGGAAGCCTGGAAAATCCGCGCCTGGTAATGTGCTGCCAATTCCAGAAGATTGAGCGACCCGATCACGTTCGTCTTCAACGTATGGACCGGGTCGGCCTGATAGTGCGGCGGTGAAGCCGGGCAGGCGAGATTGTAGATCTCGTTGACCGGCAGATCGAGCCGTTCCACGATATCGTGGCGCACAAAGCTGAACGTGTCGTAGTTCAGGAGGTGGCGCAAATTCTCAAGCCGCCCCGTGGAAAAATTGTCTACGCAGATAACAGAATGACCGTCTTGCAAAAGACGTTCGCACAGATGTGATCCGAGAAATCCGGCCCCGCCTGCAACAAGTACCCTCCGTTGCGAAGAAAGACCAGATTGCAACTTTGCAGACTGAAATGCGATAGTCACGGGAACACCTCATTCATTAGCCATCAGTGCCAAAATGAAGACATGTGTCTAGAATGCACTGAGACTTCAGGTTTTCTTTCTGAAGTGAATTTGATGATGTCCAATACCTCCCCGGTTCCTACGTTGCGATATCAGGGAATCCGGAAACTTTTCACAGTGTCCATTTTTGCAGCTGACCCGCCGCAGACATCGTTTTTTGATGGAGACGGTGGGCTTCAAGCGATTCGATTGCCTGTGCCGATGCTGCCAAAAGCCTTTATCTCGAAGCGAGCCAAGAAACCCATTCATGGTCGGTTCAGGATCGAGCCGCCAAGGGCTAAGCTTTGTTGACTTGATGCGCGATATAATTAATTGCTCTACAAGTAGGGATTCTTAAATATATCTAAGGATTTTGTTTATCTTATAAACAATACACTTCGGAGGTGACGTGAGGGGGTCGGAATGTGTCTATGCGGTCGGTCAGTTCCTCCCATGGCGATGACCGTGGCATATCTCCTGAAGCAGCGCGACATCGCGGCCTTCCGGGTCGAGGCTGGAGGCAGTGATGTCGGATAAGACGGTCCCACCTAACGACAGGGAGCCGACATCTGTCGAACGTCGCCGCTGGCCGCGCATGTCGCAGGATCCACTCGGTGAGGATGAGGTGGGGAAGGCCGTCCTGACGTCGTTGCGCTTTGAGACGGAAATCCTTCCACCAATCCAGCAGTTTGCTGCCTGGCGGAAGCATATGGCGATATTGATGGATTCGCGTCTGCCGAACAATGAGAATCCCGAGGATGGATTTGTCGTCCAGCAGGCGGTGTGGAATCTGGGCGGCATGCTTTTGTTGCAACAAACCGTTCCGGCCTTCAGTTACGAACGCTCGCCAGACGCGGTCCGGTTCAGTCCAATCGACCATTGGCAGATCACCGTTCTCCGCGCCGGTCGCACCTGGACCGGAGTTGACGGACGTGTCGCGCAAAATGAACCGGGCATGATTGAAATCCGCTCGCTCGGGCATCCGTTTAGCGGGCGGGCGCTGGCAACAGAGTCGATCAGCCTGATCGTTCCCGTCGATCTGTTTGCCGATGGAGGTAGCTTGCCGGCGGCGAGCAACAACGTCGTTTTGGGTGGACACCGGGCCAAACTGCTGATCGATCTTATGTCAAGCGTTGAAGCCAATCTCGATCGCTTCACGCAAGACGACCTTCCTAGAATCAAGGACCGTTTGCGGAAAATGGTATTCGACGCGGTTATACCTTTGGTGGATCGCGATGACGGCAACGATCAGATCTCACAAATCGGATTGATGACGCGGGCGAGACGCTTCATTTCGAGCAATCTTGCCTCGCCCGACCTGACACCGGATGCTCTCGCCCGGGAACTGGCGACCTCGAGGACACGGCTCTATGAGCTTTTCGAAACGTCCGGCGGCGTTGCGAATTACATTCGTCGACGACGTCTATCCGCAGCTCATGCAATGTTAGCGGATCCTTCCGACACCCGAAAGGTCGCCGAAGTTGGTCTAGCAGTCGGCTTTGATTCAGCGGCGAATTTCAGTCGAGCTTTCACGCAGCAGTTCGGCTATAGCCCGAGCAACATACGCAAGCAGTCGTCCGAAGACTATACGTACCCGGATAGGCAAACAGATAAGAAGCCCAAGGTCACATTCGAAAGCCTGCTGCAAACACTCGGCCTCTTTTGAGGATGGCGAGGAGCATATATTAGCTCATCGGCCAAACGATCATGAGCATCGGCACGGCAACAATGACGACGAGGAACGATAGCGGCAGTCCCAGGCGTGGATAGTCGCTGAAACGGTAGCCGCCAGGCCCCATGACGAGCGTGTTGCACTGGTGGCCGATGGGGGTGAGAAAATCGCAGCCGGCGCCAATGGCGACTGCCATCAGAAATGCTTCCGGCCGGTAGCCGAGATCGCCGGCAAACGCGGCGGCGATGGGCGCCATGACCAGAACGGTTGCGGCATTGTTGAGGAATGGCGTAACGGCCATGGCGGCGACAAGGATGAGCATCAAGGCGCCGGGCGCCGGAAGAATGGTTCCCAGTTTGGCAAGCTCGCCGGCAATGATGCCTGTCGCCCCCGTACTGCGCAGCGAATCGCTCACTGGAATGAGAACGGCGAGCATGACGAGGATTGGCCCATCCAGCGATTGGTAGACGTCCCGGACCGGGATGACCTTGAAAAGCACCATCCCGACCGCGGCCGTAAAGAAAGCGACGGAGACCGGGAGCAGCCCGAGCGCAGTCGCCACCATGGCGAGAGCAAGGATCGTTACCGGCACAACACCTTTGCGGACGCTGCCAAGCAGGATAGCCCTTTCTGCCAGCGGCAGGCAGCCGAGTTCACGCAGTATCTCGGGTATCGTCGCTGCATTGCCCTGCAGCACGATGACGTCGCCCAGCCTTAGCTGGATTTCGGCCAGCCTGCGGTCGGGGCGCTCGCCGTGACGGCTGACAGCCAGGAGGTTGACATTGAAGCGGTGATAGAGGGCAAGGCGCTGGGCCGTCCAGCCGATCAACGGGGAGTTTTCACCGATGACGGCTTCGATAGCGACCAGCTCGCCGGCCGTGTCATCCCCGCTGGCCCTGCTGCCCGTAACGCTGAGCTTGCCCTGGGAGACGAGGCGATCCAGCGCCCCAGGGTCGCCCTCGAGCAGCAGAATGTCGTTCATCTTGAGGACAACGTCGGGCAGTGGCGTCATCCGCATGGTCCGGTTGCGCAGGATCGATGTCACGATAGCATCGCCGCCGGAAAGCTTCATGAGGTCTGCGACGGTTTTGCCGAGCACAGTGGAATCGCGGACAATCCGGGCCTCTGTCAGGTAATTCTTGATATCGATGGCTTCATTCACCGACCCGCCGAGCTTTTCGCGCACCGGCAAAAGCCAATAGAAAGACACCAGGAAGATCGTTCCGGCGGCGGCCAGCGCGGCTCCAACAGGTGTAAAATCGAACATTGTGAAGGCGGTGCCGGTCAGTTCCTCCCGCACCCGCGACACAACGACATTGGGAGATGTCCCCACCTGCGTCATGAGTCCGCCGAGCAGCGACCCGAACGCCATAGGCATCAGGAATATCGACGGTGAAACGCTCGACCGGCGCGCGAACTGGAAAGCTATCGGGATCATGATCGCGAGCGCACCGATATTCTTTACGAAGGCAGACAGGATCGTGACCACGATGACCAGCAGCGCCAGTTGCGAGCGAACGCCCGACAGGTTCGGAGCGAACCGCCTGATGGCGACTTCCATGATGCCCGAGCGTGCGATGCCTGCGCTCACCAGCAGGGCACTGCCGACAATGATCACGATATCGTCGCTGAACCCGCTGAAGGCCTCGTCAAAAGGCACGATGCCAACCGCGAGTGCGGACAACAGTGCCGCGGCTGCAACCAGATCATATCGATACCGACCCCATACGAGCGCCGCCATCATTATGAAGATAACGGCGAACGACAGGATTTGCGGCGTAGTCATGTCTTCGGATACCCCGCCGCTTGTGCGGCTGATCAGAACGGCCAAACCGCCCTTTTGTTGCTTTCGCTGGTCACGGTTTTGCTACCACGGTTCCGTGCCTGCCAATAAGCCCGTGTCGAGCAATGTTCCTGACTTTCGCAGCCATGGTCCTGGGGCGGCGCCTTTCAACCTGGCCGGCGCGCGGCCGTTCCGACTTCAGCCCTTCCATGAGGCTCGCAGAAAAGCCTTCGACGGCCTAAAGCTGGTTGCATTAACGGCCGTGCAAGGGAGAGAACACAGATGACCGCGCCCGCCATAAGCCGCTTCCCCGTTCCCGAGATCGCCGGCCTTCCCGACGACATCCGCGAACGGATACTCGCCGTGCAGGAGAAGTCGGGCTTCGTGCCCAACGTCTTCCTCGTGCTTGCGCATCGGCCGGACGAGTTCCGCGCCTTCTTCGCCTATCACGACGCGCTGATGGACAAACCCGGCCCGATCACCAAGGCCGAGCGGGAGATGATCGTCGTGGCCACGAGCAATGCCAATCAGTGCCAGTACTGCGTGGTGGCCCATGGCGCGATCCTGCGCATTCGCGCAAAGAACCCGCTGATCGCCGATCAGGTGGCCACCAACTACCGCAAGGCCGACATAACCCCGCGCCAGATGGCGATGCTCGATTTCGCCATGAAGGTTTCCGCGCGCGCCTACGAGGTCGGCGACGCGGACATCGCCGACCTCAAGATCCATGGCTTCACCGGCGAGGACGCCTGGGACATCGCGTCCATCGCCGCCTTCTTCGCCATGTCAAACCGGCTGGCCAACGTCACCAGCATGAGGCCGAACGACGAGTTCTACGCGATGGGGCGCTGACCATGCCGAAGGGATACAAGGACCTGCTGGCCGACGCCGATGCGGTCGTCCGCTCGGTCGAGGCAGCGGATATGGCGGGTTCCATGCGCCGCGCGGCATGCTCGAATTCTGGATCGATCCCGAAAGCCCCTACCACAAGCCGAAATTCGCCGAGCCCAGGACCTTTGTTTTTTACTGCGCGTCCGGCTGGCGCTCGCTGCTCGCCGCCAAGATCGCGCAGGAGATGGGACTTGACGCGCGCAGCCTGCGCGGCGGCTTCTCGGAGTGGAAGAAGCGCGGCAATACCGTCGCCGAGAAACCGAGGAAGGACAGCTAGGCGCGACGACCGGCACCGTCGCTTGCCACTGGGAATGCGGGCGATCAAGGCGCGCGATCGGTCAGCGCGCTTGCACCTTCCTCCGCGGCGCAATGTGCGCAGCAGTAGATGATGTCATCTTGTTCGACACCATGTCCGATGATCCGGCACCCGCAATGCGGGCAGAGCGGCGCAAGTTTCTGGATCGCGCATTCGAAGCTGTCGAACGTATAGCTTTCCTCAGCCAGCGTCACTTCGAAAGCCTTGTCGTAGTCATTCCCGCATTGATCGCATCTGGCCATGGTTCTTTTCCTTCTTCCTCATTGGTTCAAACTCGACCAACCCGCCGCATGGCGATAGGTTCCCGGCAGGATCGTAGAGTCCTGCCAAGCAGGAGACGAGCCCGAGCAGCCTCACGCGCGCCGTTCGATCAAGCGGATCACCTCCTCGATGTCGCGCGGCGCGATGTCGAGTTCCTTCAGGCCCGGCGCGCCGATTGCGGCCACATTGTCGTGCCGCATTAGATCGACCTGGTTGCGCGTAATCGGCGCTCCCGGAAGGAGTTCCGCGACGCCGGCCAAGGCGTCCCACGCCGCAAACGGCACCGGCATCAGCCTGATGTTGGTGCCGAGCTGTCGGGCGATATCCCGCAGCAGTTCCTTATAGGTGTAGATGCGCGGGCCGCCGAATTCGAATATCGATGAGGCCTTGTGGTTTCGCCCGCCGATCAGCCGACTGACTGCGTCTGCGACGTCTTCCACATAGACCGGCTGAAGCCGTGTGCTACCATCGCCGAACAGCGGATAAACCGGCAGGAGACGTATCAGCCTGACAATCGTCGTGAGGAAAACGTCGTCAGGTCCCGTCATGACGGCGGGACGCACAATGATGGCGCCGGGAAATGCGCTCGCCACCGCCTCTTCTCCGCGCCCACGTGCCCTGATGTAATTCGAATCCGATTGAGGATCGGAACCGATCCCCGAAATATGGACGAACCGGTCGACCTCGCCAGCGCGCGACGCGGCGGCAAGTTCAGCTGCGGCTTCCACATGCACCCGTTCAAACGTCTGGGCGCCCTGCTCGACGTAGAGACTGACGGCATTCACGATCGCCTGCGATCCGGCAATGGCCGAGCCGATCGAGGACGCATCCAATATGTCCGCCACGACGGCTTCTGGCGGCCTTGCCGTCGAGGAAAAAAACTGGCCAACCCGAGCCGGGTGGCGGGATGCGGCGCGGACGGTGGAACCCCTTTCCAGGAGCCGCTTCACGATCCGGCGCCCGAGAAAACCTGTCCCGCCGAACACAGTGACGATCCGTTCTGTGTTGAGATCGTCAGGATCCATTTGCCTCGCCAATCCTTGGCTTTGCGTGCCCGCCGAGCGCCTGCCGCCGGCGTATAAACCAGCCCCTTCGAACATCGGGGACGGTTCGAGAACAACGCAGGAAAGCTTTTTGTTCCAGTCGGCGCCGAGTTCGATCGAGAGACGGCCGATGTCGCTATGGACGGCGAGTGTTCGACGCTGGGTTGCCATGCTGTCCGTTTCATCCCCAGCCTCCATGCGCTGGCAACAAAACCGGACAACTCACGTGCTACCTAATCCGGACAACTCATCTGCTTACGACACTGTCGTTCGGCCCCACTTGCCTCGCTTTGGCTGCTCCTGTATGAAAACCGCCATGACCAACCGCGCCACCTCCGTCGCTTCCCGTCAGACCGGCTTTGCTGGCGAGACCGTGCGCGCGCTTGCTTCCGCTCTGCTGCTGCTCGGCCTTATCGGCGATCGCCGGGTTCGCTGAAGGAGCGCCCGGCGGTCGAACCGCCGCTCACGCGCATGCTCCTTGGCCAGTCTCAAAATTGGCAAGTCACATCTAGCGAATGAACATCTGGTAAAGGCGCCGCTCGGCACCAAATCCGCCTGAAGGCGGATTCCGCGAGCCGCCGGGAGAGACGACAATGAACGCACGAGAAGAGATCCGCTCAGACAGCGGGGAGATAGGCAAGGATGCCCGGGGCATGCCGGAGGCAGCCCGCAAATACCAACCTTATCCGACCGTCGGTCTCACCGACCGCGTGTGGCCTTCGAAAGTCATCGACAAGGCCCCGATCTGGTGCTCGGTCGACCTGCGCGACGGCAACCAGGCGCTGATCGATCCGATGGGCCACGAGCGCAAGGCGCGCATGTTCGCCCTGCTCCTCGACATGGGCTTCAAGGAGATCGAGATCGGTTTCCCGTCGGCCTCGCAGACCGACTTCGATTTCGCTCGCTGGTGCATCGAAGAGGGCAATGTATCAGACGATGTCTCGCTGCAGGTGCTGGTGCAGTGCCGGCCGGAACTGATCACCCGCACTTTCGAGGCGCTGCAGGGCGCCACCAACCCGATCGTGCATTTCTACAATTCGACCAGCGAACTGCAGCGCCGCGTCGTCTTCGAGAAGGACGTCGCCGGCATCAGGCGGATCGCCACCGATGCGGCCAAGATGATCACCGACATGGCAGCGAAGGCCGGCGGCTTCTATCGTTTCGAATATTCGCCGGAGAGCTTTACCGGCACCGAGCTCGAAGTGGCGCTGGAAATCTGCAACGCCGTCACCGAAATCATGAAGCCTACGCCGGAAAACAAGCTGATCATCAACCTGCCGTCCACGGTCGAGATGTCGACACCCAACATCTATGCCGATCGCATCGAATGGATGTGCCGCAATCTGGACAACCGCGAGAACCTGCTCATCTCGCTGCATCCGCACAACGACCGCGGCACCGGGATCGCCACCACCGAACTCGGCCTGATGGCGGGCGCGGACCGCGTCGAAGGCACGCTGTTCGGCAATGGCGAGCGCACCGGCAATGTCGACATCGTCACGCTGGCGCTCAACATGTACACGCAAGGCGTCGATCCCGAGCTCGATTGCTCCGACATCAACCGGATGAAGGACGTCTACGAATATTCGAACCAGTTGAAGATCCCCGAGCGCCATCCCTATGTCGGCGAGCTCGTCTACACCGCCTTTTCCGGCTCGCACCAGGATGCCATCAACAAGGGCATGAAGGCGTTGCGCAAGGCCAACACGCCGTACTGGGAAGTGCCCTATCTGCCGATCGACCCGGCCGATGTCGGGCGCAACTACGAGGCGATCATCCGCATCAACTCGCAGTCCGGCAAGGGCGGCATCGCCTATGTGCTGCAGGCGGACTACGGCCTCAATCTGCCGCGTAACCTGCAGATCGAGTTCAGTCAAGCGATCCAGGCGATCACCGACGCCGAAGGCAAGGAGGTGCCGGCCAAGCGCATCTACGAGCGCTTTCTCGAAACCTACGTCGATCAGCCCGACGCGCGGCTGAAATTCCTCGACCACCACACTTATCCCGACATCGAGATCAAGGGGCGGCGCGCGGTGGAGGCGATCATCCTCGACAGCGGCAAGGAGGTGACGATATCAGGCTCCGGAACCGGCCCGATCGACGGCTTCGTCGACGCGCTGTCGCGCCATGTCGGCGTGCCGATGTCGGTGCTCGACTATTCGGAGCACTCCATGCAGCGCGGCTCGAATGCCTCGGCCATCTCCTATGTCGAGATGGAGCATCCCGGCGGCAAGCTGTTCGGCGCCGGCATCAACACCAATATCGTCGCCGCTTCGCTGGAAGCCGTGGTTTCCGCCGCCAATCGCATCGTCGGCGGAAAGGCCGACTAGAGGAGCTGAGCTGGAGCAAGATGACCCCGGATGGTATCATCCTGCTCCAGTCTTTCGCGCCATTAACCACCGGAATATTATCCGGTGGGGTACGCGATCGCATAATGGATGCATGCTTGTATGGCAGTGCAGGCGCTATATGATTGCGTCTTAACCTGTGCCGACTTCGAGAGGATCGACACTTGCAGCATGCCACGCCTGCCGCCCCCGCAGTGCGCGAGACGCTGGAGCGATTGCTAGCCAGCGAAACGTTCGGGAGATCCGAACGAGCGCGTAAGCTGCTTCGCTATCTGGTCGAGCGCGAGCAGGCAGGCGAAGCCGACAAGCTCAAGGGCTTTTCCATCGCGATGGATGTTTTCGGCAAGGACGGCGATTTCGATCCGTCGACCGACGCCGTGGTGCGGGTGCAGGCGGGCAGGCTGCGCGAGCTTCTGCAGCATTACTTTGCCAATGAGGGTGTTGCCGAGCCGATCCGCATTGCCATTCCGCGTGGCGGCTATGTTCCATCCTATGAACTCAACGCGATCCGCCTGCCGGTCGAGCCGGCGTCGGCGGAACACGTCGAAGCGGCGGCCACCTTGCCGGAATCGCCCGAAGAACCCGTCATGGCCGCACCTGCCGCATCGTCCCCCGTCGTTCGCCAGCCGGCACCCTCGCTGCTGCGTCATCTCCAGTTCTTCTGGCTGGCGATCGCTCTGGTCATCGCCATGCTGGGGGTGCTGATCCTTCGTCAGGGGGGCAGCGCATTGCTGGCCGGAAGCGATGCCGCGCCGACGATTGAAAATGCGGTGGCAACCGGCAGCATTGCGCCATGGGCTCCGGTTGAAAGCCTTCCGCTCGTCTACATTGCTGTGAAAACCAACAGTGCCGAGGCTGCCCGCGTCGCCGCATCGCTGCGCGCCGGCCTCAGCCGCTTCGACACGGTCACCTTCATCGGTCGCGATGCTGACGGCCCGCCCGATCCGGTCGCCGATGCGATCAGCTTCGTATTCGATGTCTTGCCGGGGCCAACGGCAGGCGATGTCACGCTGGAGCTTCAAAGCGTGGCGACCGGGCGGGTCCTGCTGTCACGCAACTTGACTGCCGCCGACAGCACACCCTCCACCGTCGAGGACAGTGTCGCCGGCATTTTGAGTTCGGCCGTTCCGGCTCCGGGCGCGATCTACAACTATATCGAACAGAGCGGCCTTCAGACCGGCCTGACCGAATGTCTGCTGCTCAACGACAAATACTATCTCGACCAGGGCGCCAAAACCCATGAGGCTGCCTATCGCTGCCTCGAAATCCTGGTCGATCGGGATGCGAAATCGTCGCTCGTCTTTTCGGAGCTGGCGACCCTGCATCTCGAGGCGGGCACAGATCACTACGCCTATCCAGCCGGCGCAACGATCGAACAGGCGATGTCGCTGGCCCGTCGCGCCGTGCAGATGGGGCCGACCAGCCCCTATGCCCACCGTGCCTATGGCTATCTCAATTCCCGCCTCGGCAATTCGGAGGAATCGATCCGCTGGATGCGCAAGGCCTACGAACTCAACCCTTACGACCTCAGCATGGCGGCAGCTTATGCCTACGGGCTGATTTTCGCCGGCAGGTACAGGGAGGGAACACCGATCCTTGCTCACGCCGCCGAAACCTCCAGCGCCCATCCGACCTGGTGGGATTACGGGCTTTTCGTCGGCCAGTTCATGGCTGGCGATATGAACAAGGCCGCGCTTGCCAGCGATGCGCTGCAAGCGACGCCGACGAAATCGCACTATCTGGCTGCGCGGCTGATCACTGCCAAGGCCGCCGGTCGCGATCATCTGGCGCACGAACTTTTGGACGAGTTGACGGTCAAGTTCCCGAAATTCGCTGCCGATCCGCGCGCGGCTTTTGTCGAGCGGAGATACCCCGCCGATCTGACCGAGCGGCTGGTCGAGGCTTTGCGTGCCGCCGGGCTCGGCAATGCCAGCTAGTCCTTGCGACCAGCACGGCCGATCGCAAAAACTTGGTACAAGACGCAATCCAGCCACATCCGAATTCGCATAAAACCATAGTATTTCATGATTTCATCGCTTTACGTTGCCGAACGGGGCGCCGGCCCGAAGACGGTTGTCTTTCTGCATGGCTTCGGCGGTTGCCACGGCGACTGGCACGAGGTGATTTCGACACTGGCACCTGGTTCACGGACACTGGCCTATGATCTTCCGGGCCATGGGCTGTCCCTCGATTTCCCGGGTGGCGGCCCGGCCAGGACAGCCGCCCGGGCTGTTCTGGCAGACCTCGCCGCACGCAGAATCAGGAGGGTGCATCTCGTCGGCCATTCGATGGGCGGGGCGGCGGCTGTGCTGATGGCACTGGCCGAACCCGCAAGGATAGCCTCGCTGACGCTTCTGGCGCCGGGCGGGTTTGGCACTGAGATCAATGGCCCGCTGTTGCGCCGTTACGCAGCGGCAGCCGGCAAAAGTGAAATTCGCGCCTGCCTCGCCGCCATGTCCGGACCGCAAAGCCCGCCCTCGGAGCGCATCGTGGATGTGCTTGGCGCAATGCGCGCGCGTCCCGGCCAGTTGCACAAACTTGTCGAGATCGCAGCCGCCATGACCAGGGACGATCGGCAGGGCGTCATCCCGCACGAACGGCTCGAAACACTGGATATGCCGGTGATTTTGGTCTGGGGGACCGATGACGCGGTGCTGCCCTTCAGCCAGGCCGATGGTCTGCCGGCGCATTTCCACCTGCACCACGTGTCGGAGGCCGGCCATATGCTGGTCGAGGAAGCGCCCGGCCTGATCGCCGAGATCGTCCGCCACAACATGAAACGCCGCAGCAGGCCGCTTCGTCCAAACTCCGCTCCCGCAGCGGGCTGATCCCTGTCAAAGCGCGGCTTCGGGCCGGATTTTGCAAGCCGCCTATCGATCTCGCAAGCGCATTTTGCTGCATTTTGCCAACGACTATGTTAATTCGGTGTTAACCAAACGTGAGGCAACGCCGATGAAGGATGCAGCCGAGACCATAAGCCAGGCCGACGAGTCGCGAAAATTGTCGGACGCCATCCGCGACGTGAAAAACGCTTTCGCCGACCGCGACGACGTCGTGGTCGACATGCGCGAAGCGCATCGCATGCGGCTCGAATTGCTTGCCGCCGAACTCGCGCCGGTCTTCGCCGACGTGCCCGCCGACATGGACAATTTCGACTTCGCCGTCTCGTCCGGGCTGCAGCCGCGCCTCTGGATCGACGCCGTCAGCCATGTCGCCATGGGGCGCGACCGCCGCACCTATCGCTTCCTCAAGGACACGCGCATCGGCCGCGTGGTGCTCGCCGAATCGACCGAGATGAAACCGGTTGCCGATCAGGTGACGCGCTACGTCGCGGAGCGCGTCATCGAACGCCAGAGAATGCTGGAAGGCGGGGTCGAGCAGGCTGCCGGCCTGAAACGTGCCTTGGTCCCGGAAGCCGAGCCGCCGCTGCGATCCGTCAAGCGCCGCAAGCGTTGGTCAGCCTTTCTCTCCGGTCTCGGCCTGATCGCTGCCGGCGCCCTGGTCGGGCTGGCGGTATCGATCGTGTTGTTCTGGGACCGCCTCGTTGCGATGGGACTGAGTTTCACGCCATAGCGTCCGCGCCAAGCTCCACAACCTCCAGATCGGCAGGCGGGATGGCCGGCCCGGTCAGGCCACGTCGCGTCAGCCTGAGCCGCCAGTTGCCTATTTCACCATCGATCTCCAGCAGATTATATTGCGCCGCTGGACGCCTGCCGCCTGGCGCCTGCCCTGCGGCAGCGACGCCGACCACTGGAATTTTGGCGCCGCGCCCATTGATCGAGAACAGCGTCGGCTCGTGCGAATGGCCGTGCAGCACAAGCTCGGCCCCGTGCCGCTGAACGACCTTTTGGAAGCGGGCAATGCCGAACAGCCGCTTGGGCTGCGAAACGGCGCCGCGCACCGGCGGATGGTGGATCATGATCACCCGGAACAGCCCGCGTTTGGCCGTGGCATCGAGCACGTCCCGCAGTCTTTCCGCCTGGTCTTCCAGAAAAAAGCCGTTGGCCATGAACGGAGCCGTCGCCCGCGCCGTCGTGACACCGATCAGCGCGACGTTGCCACGCACGCGCAGATAGGGAAAGGCTTCGCGGTCGACCGGCGTATTGACGCCGTCGCCGGTCATCCACGCCGTCCACGACCGGCAGGACTTGTCGAAAGCACCGGGCACATAGGCGTCGTGGTTTCCCGGAACGACCGACACATCGTCGGGGGAGCCCAGCGTCTCCAGCCAGTGCTTGCCCATCTCGATCTCGCCATCGAGCGCCAGATTGACCAGATCGCCGGTGACGGCAAGGTGATCGGGTGCGCTCGCCTTGATATCGGCGACGATGGTGTCGATGACGGCGTCGCGCATGTGGCGGCGGCGATTGCGCTGCCAGTTGACGTAACCGACCACCCGCTTGGAGGCGAGATCGCGATAGGTTACACCGGGAAGCGGTCCCAAGTGGATATCGGAAATATGCGCGAGCCTGAACATCCCTCCTTCATAAGCGACGCACGCGCTGCTTTCCACCCACGGTTTCGTGGGTGATGATGCGGCCCGATCCGGAGCAAGCTTTCCGCCAGACCGGCTGGCCGGGTCTCAGGGCAAGGCTGTTTCATCTGTACTTCGTGCTGCGGCGGCCGATGACGCTTGGGGTGCGTGGCTTGATCCACGATCGCACGTCCAGTTCCGTCTTCCTCATTCGCCATACCTATGTACCGGGCTGGCAGCTTCCCGGCGGGGGCGTCGAGCTGGGCGAGACGATGATCGAGGCGTTGGCGCGCGAGCTCTCCGAGGAGGGCAATATTGCATTGACCGCGCCGCCGGTGCTGAAATCGATGCATTTCAACCGTCGGGCCAGCCGCCGCGACCATGTCGGCCTCTATTTGGTCGAGCAGTTCAATCAGACGGCGCCGAAGCTGCCGGACCGCGAGATCGCCGCAGCCGGCTTCTTTCCGCTCGACCGCCTGCCGGAAGCAACGACGCCGGCCACGTTGCGGCGGATTGCCGAGATTTTCAGCGGCGCGGCGGCATCGCCCTTCTGGTAGATCACGCTGCCTTCCTGAACCGCGCCCGATCATGCGGCGCCGCGTAGTCCAGTTCCGGCCCGACCGGCACGATGTGCGTCGGGTTGATCGTTGCGTGGCTGCCGTAATAGTGCGCCTTGATGTGGTGCAGGCTCACCGTGCCGGCGACGCCCGGGACCTGGTAGAGGTCGCGCAGATAGTTCGACAGGTTCGGATAGTCGGCGATGCGGCGCAGGTTGCACTTGAAATGGCCGACATAGACCGGGTCGAAGCGGACCAGCGTGGTGAACAGCCGCCAATCGGCCTCGGTGATGCGGTCACCGACGAGATAACGCTGGCGAGATAGGCGATCCTCGAGCTGGTCGAGCGCCGCGAACAGTTCACCAAACGCTTTCTCATAGGCCGCTTGCGTGGTGGCGAAGCCGGCGCGATAGACACCGTTGTTGACCGATGGATAGACCAGAGCGTTGACCGCGTCGATTTCGCCGCGCAGTGCTTTCGGATAAAAATCGAGGCTGGCATCGCCCCATTTGTCGAAGGCTGAATTGAGCATCCGAATGATCTCGGAGGACTCGTTGCAGACGATTGTCTGTTCTCGCCTGTCCCACAGAACCGGCACCGTCACGCGGCCGGAATAGGCGGGATCGGTCTTGGTGTAGATCTGATGCAGGAAGTCGAGGCCGTAGAGCGTATCGCCGGTGGCGCCGTCCTCGGCCACGAAGGTCCAGCCGTTGGCGCCCATGAAATGATGGACGACCGAGACGGAAATCACGTCCTCGAGCTTTTTCAGTGCCCGAAAGATCAGCGTCCGGTGCGCCCAGGGACAGGCAAGCGAGACATAGAGATGGTAGCGGCCCGGCTCGGCCTTGAAGCCGCGCGTGCGGCCTTCGGCGGGCCTGCCGTCAACCGTGACCCAGTCGCGCCATCGCGACTGCGCCCGCACGAATTCGCCGTCGCTCGCCTTGGTGTCGTACCCGCTGTCCTGCCATTTGCCGTCGACCAGCAATCCCATGTGATGTCCTTTCCTCTTCGTAGGGATGTAGGCACAAACCGACGATGCGGAAATCGCCAGGCGTTGAACAGTTCGTCAATCGCCCGGTGCGGCAGACGAATGACGGCAAACGAAGGCGGCAAACGAATGGCGGCAGCAAACGGCCGATTGCAGTGGCTGAAGATTGGTGCTAGCGGAAAATCCCGATGCTTGACTTTGCCTTGATCCGGTTCGACCGACGACGAAAGGGCGCCCGCGCTTGATGAAGCGCTGACTGGCGAACGCTGCCGTTTGCAGCAAACCTTTCCCCGTCTACCCGGAACGCAAAGACCATGAGCCTTGCCGACGTGAAATACCTGCCGGAAACTCCGGCGCATGACCCCGAAATCGAAACCATCAACGACGAAGCCTTCGGGCCGGGCCGTTTCGTGCTGGGCGCCTACAAGATCCGTGAGGGCGGCCCGCATGAACGCGCTCTGTCCTTCGTGGCCGTCGATGGCGATATCGTCGTCGCCTCTGTGCGCATGACGCGCATCGCGGCCGGCGCCGGCCGCGCGCGGATGCTCGGACCGCTTGCCGTGCGGCCGGCCTACAAGAATCTCGGCATTGGCCGCCGGCTGGTGGCGATCGCGCTGGAGGCCGCCGCCAAGGCCGGCATGCCGGCGGTGATGCTTGTCGGCGACGAGCCCTATTACGGCCCGCTCGGCTTCAAGAGAATCCCGCGTGGGCAAATCTCCATGCCGCGCCCGGTCCATCCTGACCGGCTGTTGTCGCATGAGATCGTGCCGGGCGCGATGGCACGGCTGGTGGGGGAGGTTTGCCACGCCGATCAGGCAAGGATTGCCGCGCAAATCGCCGCGATGGCGTGACCATCCGGATGCTGTTGCGCCATACTGTCAGGCTTCGTAGCATGTTGCCGATGGTGCATATCGCCCAAAAGTGCGCAGCGGTTTTGGGTAACGAGATGCAATAAAAACAGAGATTTAAAGCGCTTCGATTGAGTCCGTTCAGTTCGACGCGCTTTAGATGGAGGACGCCGACATGAACCCGAACGGCCAGATTGCGATCGTCACCGGTGGCGGCTCCGGCCTCGGAGAAGCGACGGCACGTGCACTGGCCGCAAAGGGCGCCGGCGTTGCCATCCTCGACCTCGGCATCGAGCGTGCGGCGAAGATCGCGGCCGATATCGGCGGCATCGCCATCCAATGCGACGTAAGCAGCGCCGACGGCGGTGCTGCTTCAGTGGCAGAAGTGGTAAAAAAGTTCGGCGAACCCCGTATCCTGGTCAATTGCGCCGGCATCGCCATCGGCATGAAGACGATCGGCAAGGACGGTCCGCACCCGCTCGACCAATACCGCAAGGTGATCGAGGTCAATTTGATCGGCACCTTCAACATGATCCGCCTCGTCGCCGACCGGGCCGCGAAGCTTGAGCCGCTGGAGGGCGGCGAGCGCGGCGTCATCGTCAACACGGCATCGGTCGCCGCCTATGACGGTCAGATCGGCCAGGCGGCCTATTCAGCCTCCAAGGGCGGCGTCGTCGGCATGACGCTGCCGGTGGCGCGCGATCTTGCCCGGTCGGGCATTCGCGTCTGCACCATCGCGCCCGGCATCTTCAAGACGCCGATGATGGCCGGCATGCCGCAAGAGGTGCAGGATACGCTCGGCGCCGCGGTGCCCTTCCCGTCCCGTCTCGGCGAGCCTTCCGAATATGCAGCCCTTGTGCTGCATATCATCGAAAACCAGATGCTCAACGGCGAGACCATCCGCCTCGATGGCGCCATCCGCATGGCGCCGAAGTAGCCGACCATGAGTGCCGAAGTCGCCCTTCAGGCGAAGACTGGCCCGCTCGCCGGCCTGACGGTGATCGAGATGGCCGGGCTTGGACCGGTGCCGCTGGCCGGCCTGATGCTGTCGGAGATGGGCGCCGAGGTGCTGCGCATCGAGCGGGCTGGGTCGAGCCAGCCGTTTCTGGCGCTACCGGACGAATACGACATCGACTGTCACGGCCGCTCCATCCTGCGGATTGACCTGAAGCGCTGGGAAGGCGCCGAACTGGTGCTGCGCCTTGCCGAAAAGGCCGACATGCTGGTCGAAGGGTTTCGTCCCGATGTCATGGAGCGGCTTGGTCTCGGGCCGGATGCGGTTCTGGCGCGCAATCCGGCCCTGATCTACGGCCGCGTGACGGGTTTCGGTCAGGACGGTCCGCTATCGGGACGTGCCGGCCACGACATCACCTACCTCGCCTATTCGGGTGTGCTGCATGCCATCGGCCAGCAAGGCGGGCGGCCGGTCCCACCGCTCAATCTTGTCGCCGACTACGGCGGCGGCGCCATGATGCTGGTCGCCGGCGCACTGGCCGCCCTGTTTGAGCGCTCGCGCTCCGGCAAGGGTCAGGTGATCGACGCCGCGATGACCGAGGGCGCTTCAATGCTGGCGACACCTGTGCACGCCCTGATGGCGGCGGGCCTGTGGAGTGACACGCGTGGCACGAACCTGCTCGATTCCGGCGCGCCCTTTTACGACACCTATGAGACCGCGGACGCACGGCACGTCGCTGTCGGCTGCCTTGAGCCCCGGTTCTTCGCCGAATTCGCAAGACTGCTGCCGCTCGACCAGATTTTTGTACGCGGCCAATACGACAGGTATTTGTGGCCGCAGATGCGGGCCGCCATTGTCGATCGGGTCGGGCAAAAGTCACGGGACGACTGGGACCGTCTCTTTGCTGCGACCGATGCTTGCGTCGCACCGGTCTTGTCGCTGCGGGAAGCCAGGGATCATCCGCACAATCGCGCTCGCAACGCCTTCTTGAAGTCGGGTGCGCTTGAGCGCCCCGCCCCAGCGCCGCGCTTTTCGCGCTCCCGGCCGACGCTTGCCGCCATGCCGGCCGATCACGATTGTCAGGCGGCGACGGTGCTGGCACGCTTCGGTCTTTCGGAAAGCGAGACTGAGGCCCTTTTCAAATCTGGGGCCCTTGTCAAATCCCGTGTGATAGGTTGATAACTGGAGAGCAAAGATCAGCTTAGGACGGTGTGGATTTGAACGATCGGAAGAAGGACGTGATCCGCGAGACCGACGCCGAAGCGATCAGGCTGGCGAAGACGCTGATCCGCAGTGCCCGTTTCGGCGCGCTGGCGGTGATCGAGCCCGGCACCGGTTCGCCGCTGGCCAGCAGGGTTGGTGTCGCCACCGATATCGACGGCACGCCGCTGATCCTTGTATCGATGTTGTCCGCCCATACCGGCGCGATCCTTGCCGACCCGCGCTGTTCGCTGCTTGTCGGCGAGCCCGGCAGGGGCGACCCGCTGGCGCACCCACGGTTGACGCTCGTCAGTCGGGCGGCACGGCTTGAGCGTGGATCCGACGAGCACGCCGGCGCCGAACGGCGCTATCTCAACCGCAACCCCAAGGCGAAGCTCTATGCCGGCCTTGGCGACTTCTCGATCTTCCGCCTGGAGCTGGAGCGCGCCAGTCTCAACGGCGGCTTTGGCAAGGCCTACCTGCTCGAACGCGCCGATCTGGTCACGACCGCGCCGATCGTCGAAGAGCTTGCCGCTGGCGAACAATCCGCCCTCGACCATATGAATGCCGACCATAGCGACGCAATTGCCGTCTACGCGCGCCACTTCGCCAAGGCGGCGGGCGACGGCTGGGTCGTCACCGGCTTTGACGCCGAAGGCATGGACCTGGCATTGGGCGACGATATCTGCCGGGTGTTCTTTCCCGAGCCATTGAGGACGGCGCGCGAGCTCAGGCATGTTCTGGTCGACATGGCAAAAACCGGCCGAGTGGCGGATTAAACACAGTCCGACAGTTAATCGCGCCGGGTCGAAAGCAAGTCTTGAGGTTTGAGCTAGATGTTCTACGCTTTCCCGGTCGCGTTGAATCGCCAGCGCAAATTCGCAAGTGAGCCTATGGAATCAGACGCTATTGCCCCCATAGCGCCGGAGGAGCAGGAAGGTATGGGGGATCGATGGTCTCGAAAAAGCTAATCGCCAATGCCGAATCAGCGGCCTCGTTTCTGACGCTGATGGGCAACGAGAAACGACTGTTGATCATGATCCACCTGGCCGAAGGTGAAATGTCCGTCGGCGCTATCGCCGAAAAGGTTCTGCTCAGCCAATCCGCCCTGTCACAGCATCTGGCCAAACTGCGGGCGCTCGATCTCGTCGAGACCCGGCGCGACCGGCAGATGATCTACTATTCCTGCAAATCCGATGCCGTGCGCGAACTTCTCACCACGCTGGACGGGGTTTTCGGCGAGGGTGAGCTATCGCAGATGGCATACCGCTCGCGTCGCTCCGGGACTTGACCGGCCAATGCATGTCGCCCAAAGCCGGCACATGCATAAGATAAGAACTGGTCCGAGCGCCCCTTGCCTCGCTGACGACTCCTAATGCATGTCGCGCAAAAGCATGCCCGTGCAGCGGTTTTGCGATAGCGACATGCATAAACAACAACCTAAAGCGCGTCGCGAGAGGTCGGTTGAGGTCGGTCGAACGCGACGCGCTTTTGAGCGACTTGCGTCCACTTGGACGCAGAAGGTACGCTCTGACACTTTGGATCCACGCGTCGTGCTGTCGCAAAACCCACCACGATCGGGCCGATGCGGGTCAGTTGAGGCAAGCATGCGCAGCATTCGTATCGACGACCCGCAAGACCCGCGCGTCGCCGCCTATCTCGACATTCGCGGCGCGATCTTGCCGGCCGGCAGGGTCGTTTCGTTGCCGAAGGCAAGGTGGTGCTCGAAATGTTGCTCGCGGCCAAACGCTTTGCCGCCGAATCGGTGCTGGTGCTCGAAAACCGGCTGGCAGGCCTCGACGCAACCCTGCGCAAGGCGCCCGCGGACCTTCCGGTCTACGTGGCGGCCAGCGAGGTCATGGACAGGATTGCCGGCTTTCACATGCATCGCGGCATATTGGCGA
The DNA here is from genome assembly GCF_055811455.1 of Mesorhizobium sp. WSM4845. Lineage (NCBI taxonomy): Bacteria > Pseudomonadati > Pseudomonadota > Alphaproteobacteria > Hyphomicrobiales > Phyllobacteriaceae > Mesorhizobium > Mesorhizobium sp. WSM4845. The sequence goes on along the minus strand of NZ_JBVVQA010000002.1, from coordinate 37,402 downwards.
TCGGCCGCAAGGGCGAGGCGCAGCCTGCAGAGGCCTTGCTGGATGCCCTGCCCGCCCGCGCGTTGATCGTCGTGCTGGTCGGCATCGCCAACCATGACAATATGGGCTCGATCTTTCGCAACGCCGCCGCCTTCGGCGCCGATGCCGTGTTTCTGGACGCGACCTGCTGCGATCCCCTGTACCGCAAGGCGATCCGCGTTTCGGTCGGCGCCGCGCTGAAAGTTCCTTTTGCCTCCTTCGCTGAGACCGTCGGCTTTACCGCGGCGCTCGATCGGCTGGGCTTCGGCCAATTCGCATTGTCGCCGCGCGGACAAACCGACATCCGCGATGCGAAAAGGACCGAACGGCTGGCACTCTATCTCGGCACTGAAGGCGAAGGCCTGCCCGAGATGCTGCTCGCCCGCCTGCGGGACAGTGCGGATCGATATGACAGAAGGCTTCGACAGCCTGAATGTCGCCGCCGCGTCAGCCATCGCCTTGCATCATTTCTCGGCAAGCAGGACCTGAGCCGCAGAAGTCAGCATCACTGCCTTGGCTCAATGCCCCGATTCGGCCTGCTGCAGCGCCCGCACGCGATCGGCAAGGCTGCGTTCACCGCTTCCTGGTGGGTTGGGTGCCGCAAGAACCTTTGCGATCGGCGATTCCGGCCCGTCGAGCTTCGCCGTCAGGGCTACGACCTGCGCCGCCAGGTCGCTCATCTGCTCGCGCAACGCAGCGCTGGCGCCTTCGGATCTGGATGCCGCGTCGGCGGCAAGATCCGTTTTCAGCCGCTTGTTCTCGCTGGCCAGTGCCGTCAATCTCGCCTCCAACTGCTCCCGGTCGCTGTCGAGCCTGGCGATAGCGTTTTCCATATCGCCCTTGACGGCCACATCGGCCTGACTGCCTTGCGCTCCGACGAGACGCACCGCCGCCGACGCATTTTCCACGCTTTCGCTTTTCAGCTTTTCGCGAAGCCGCGCGATTTCCTTTTCGCGGCGTTCAAGCTTGTCCTCTCGATCGGCAAGCGTGGCGAGCAGGCGCTCGATCTTCTTGTCCAGTTCGCCGGTCCTTCTCTTCTCGGCTTTCAACGCGTCTCGCGCGGCCTTGCTCTCGGCCGCGATCTCCTGTTGGCGCCTGTCCGCCTCCTTGCGCTGACCGCGCAGCACTGAAATATCATCGGCCAGCTTTTGCAATTCGGATTCGCGCGCCACAAGTTCGATCTGACGGCTGCTGGAAGAAAAGCTGGCGTCGTCATACATGTGCTCCAGTTTTTTCAGCTCGAGCACACGCTTTTCCAGGGCATCCTCGGTTTGAGCAAGCCGATCCGACAAAAGCTGCAACTGGTCTTTGCGCTGCCGAAGGTCTTCGCCCTTGACCTCGAGCGCGGAAAGGGCCTGTTCCTTGTCCTTCCTCTCGAGCGCCAGTTCCTTCAGTGCTTCGCGGCCACGGCCGATCTCGACAAGCTGTTCGGCCGATTTCTCGCGCAACGCCTTGACGCTCATCTCAAGCCGACGTGTCGCCATGGCGAACTCGGCGCGGATGCGATCCTTCTCCGCCTGGATCTCGGCCAGCGTCAGCGGCATCGAGCCCTCGATGCGTTTACGCGTCAGCATCACGGCCCGCCGCCAGATGGCCGGGGCAATCATCAGCGCCAGAAAGCCGGCGCAGAGAAAGCCGAGGACAAAGAACAGGACCGACTGAACCAAGGTGACTATCCGTTATGAACGGCAAACAACCGTAAGGGACTGTGCCACGTTCGCATGACGGAATTCCAGTGCCGCGGCAAGGGTCTGCCGCAGCATTGTTCAGACCGTCGATCCTGGAAACAATCGCGGTGACGAGGCAACCGCTTGCTCAGAATGGATTCCAGGTGGCGCGCTGGGTAAGCTTGAGGTAGCCGAGATTGACGCCAAGCCGGGCGCCGACGCCGGTACGGATCGGCACCAGCAGCACATTGTTGTTCTTCATCACGTTGAAGCCGACGCCAGCCACGAGGTAGGCGGAGCCGGCAAGGCCGCCGAAACGATTGTAGAGGCTGTTCACATCGTCGAGATTATAGACCAGCATCATCACCCGCGAGCCCTCGCCGCCAAAATCCCAGCCGAGAGACGGGCCCTGCCAGAACACTTTGTGATCGCCGGCATTCTTGGTGTAGAGTGTGCCTTCACCATAGGTCAGGCCACCGATCAGGGCGCCCGAGCCCTCCTCGCCAAGCAAATAGCCATTGGGCAGGCCATAGGAGGAGAAAATCTTCTCCACGACGGTGGCGAGCCCGCCCGACGTCGCACCGAAGAATTTATGACCGGAATCGACGATCTCCTGAGCGGTGTACTCCTGGGCCCGCGAAGGCGAGGTTGAAAAGACGACAAGGCCCATGAGAGCGATCGCCATCGAGAAGACACGGAGAAAACTCCGGTCTGTGAAGACACGGAAAAAACTCCGGTCGTAGTATCGGGAAAACATGCTTCCAATCTCCGTCAGGGAGCACTTTCGCCGACGCCTCGCATCCGTGCGGCTCTTTGGCGGCCGTTAAGGATGACTGTTAAGGACAAACTATGCCGTAATCCTTTTTCAACCATTAAGCTTTCACATGAGATGGCGGTTAGTAGGCTGGTTTCGCGCTGATTTCGCGTCGGCCCGCAGTATCCGCACCCTGCGTGAACACACCATTTTCGATAACGACAATTCCGGATTTGTTGCTGCACGCTCAGGCGCTGTGTATTCAGTAGGCCTTGGGAGAGCGAGCGTGATTCGTGTGGGCAGGCGTGATCATTGATCGCCCGGCCATTTCCAGTGAAATTTGCAGGGACTTTCGCCGATGGCCGAGCTTTTCACCCTTTCCGCACCCGATCTCGCCGCGCTTTTGTGCAGCCGGGTCTGCCACGACATCATTTCGCCGGTCGGCGCCATAAACAACGGGCTTGAGCTGCTCGACGAAGGCGGCGCCGACGAAGACGCCATGAGATTGATTCGCCAGAGCGCCAGAAACGCTTCGGCCCGCCTGCAATTCGCCCGCATCGCCTTCGGCGCAGCCGGTTCTGCCGGCATGATGATCGACACCGGCGATGCCGAGGCCGTTGCGATCGCCTTCTTGAAGAACGAGAAGCCGGAACTGATCTGGAATGGAACCCGTGCGCTGCTGCCCAAGAACAAGGTAAAGCTGCTGCTCAACCTCATTCTCGTCGCCAACGCTGCCATTCCGCGTGGCGGCAAGCTTACGGTCACGCTTGAAAACCTCGACACGGAACCACGCTTTGCGCTCGCCGCGAGCGGTCCGATGCTGCGCGTGCCGCCCAAATTCCTGGAGCTCCATTCCGGCAACAAGCCTGAAGAACCGATCGACGCGCATTCGGTGCAGCCCTACTACACACTGCTTTTGGCGCGCGAGGCGAACATGACAATATCGATCCACGCGACCGCAGAAGAAATCGTTCTCTCGGCTGCTTGAAGTTACTAAGAAATGATTGAAAAGAACAGATAAGAGTTTTTAGACAATATTTACTGCGCCCTCACGGTGGAATGAAATGAGCCATCCAGGCTAGTTCGGCCGAAGCATCGGTCAAGAAGTTTCCGTAAAAGCTGTTCTTGCAAAAATTTTACCTATCGGCTTTTCAGCTTCTTTACCGGATTGATCCTACGGTGCCTACCAGACCGCGACGCTGCCGGATTGCCGCATGGCAAAGAGGGCTCGAAAAATGAAACGCTGCATGTTCATCGACGATTCGAGCGTCATCAGGAGGGTTGCAAAGCGCATCCTGGGTGGTTCCGACATGCTGGTCATCGAAGCTGCCAGCGGGCTTGATGCGGTTGAGATGTGCACTGCCGACATGCCGGATATCATCATTGTCGACGGCGCCTTGCCGGACATGCAGGCCGAGGACGTCATTCGCCGCGTACGCGCCATGGAAAGTCCGATACAACCCCAGATCCTGATTTTGCTGGTTGAGGTCGACGTCGCTTCGATCATGCGGGCAAAGCGCGCCGGCGCCCAAGGCTATCTGCTGAAGCCGTTCACTCGGCCGCAACTTCTCGAGCGCTTCCGCACCTTGAGATTTGCCGGCTGATTCGCCGCCGCTGGCGCATGGCCGCGGAAATCGGCTCTCCAATATCTGCGACATAAAAACGCAAAATCCGGCCGAAGCCGGATTTTTGTCGGAAAAATCGATCGGATCGGCGTCGTCAGCTCAGGCGCTGACGCGGATATCTTCCGGCTCGCGCAGCACATAGCCGCGACCCCAAACCGTCTCGATGTAGTTCTGGCCGCCGGAAGCAGCGTCGAGCTTCTTGCGCAGCTTGCAGATAAACACGTCGATGATCTTCAGTTCCGGTTCGTCCATGCCGCCGTAAAGGTGGTTGAGGAACATTTCCTTCGTGAGCGTGGTGCCCTTGCGCAGCGAGAGCAGCTCCAGCATCTGGTATTCCTTGCCGGTCAGATGCACGCGCTGGCCACCAACCTCGACGGTCTTGGCATCAAGGTTGACCACCAGGTCGCCGGTGGTGATGACCGACTGGGCATGGCCCTTGGAACGCCGCACAATGGCGTGGATGCGGGCGACCAGTTCGTCCTTGTGGAACGGCTTGGTCATATAGTCGTCTGCGCCGAAGCCGAGGCCACGTACCTTGTCCTCGATGCCGGCCATGCCGGAGAGGATAAGGATCGGCGTCTTCACTTTGGAGAGGCGAAGTGTTCTCAAGACCTCGTATCCCGACATATCGGGGAGATTGAGATCGAGAAGGATGATGTCGTAGTCGTAGAGCTTACCTAGATCGACCCCTTCTTCGCCAAGATCGGTCGTATAGACATTGAAACTTTCCGATTTCAGCATCAGCTCGATGCTCTGTGCGGTCGCACTGTCATCTTCTATCAGCAGAACACGCATTTCATTCCCCTTTTCTGCTGCCGGACCATTTCACGACCCGTCCAGGACCGGAGCAGTGATTGCCTGAGCAGAGGCTGCCATCGAATGGTTAACAAAACCTAATTCCGTGCCGTTGACGGTACCAGATTTTTTAACCCCTTTCTACACCTTATTGAATCTAATAGCGAATCTCAGAACAAAACCGCTAATGCAAAACATTAATAGGCCAGACTAAGTGACTCCAGGGACTCGCTAGCCGTGCTTCCGCATCGGGGCCGGAATTTTTACCCGGCCTTAAGTCCTGAGCCGTATGATTAACAATGCCCGTAAACGAATGGTTACCGCCGGCAAAAAACTTTAGGAATTTGTTTCCCATAGTTCTGGTAAAGTCGGTGGAAGCGGGTCGAAGCCTGAGTTTGCCAGGCGGATTAGACGATATGTGCAGGTGTGCGTTTCCAGGAGTACCGAATCATGAAGTCACGTGAAAACCTCGTTCGGCTGAAGCAGTTTCAGGTGAACGAGAAGCGGCGGCAGTTGCTGCAACTCGACATGATGATCGCCGAATTCGAGCGCATGGCTGTCGAACTCGAACTCCAGATCACTGCCGAAGAAAAGAAAGCCGGCATCACCGACATCAACCATTTTGCCTATCCGACCTTCGCCAAGGCAGCACGCTTGCGCCGCGACAATCTCAGAAATTCGCAAAGCGACCTCGCCCAGCAGCGTAGCGTTGCCGAATCACTGCTCGGCGAAGCCGAAGCGGAGCTTTCCAAAGCAGAAATGCTCGAATCGCGCGACACCAAGATCCGCGACGCCGAGACCGGCGGCCGCAGCGCCATGATCGGCTGAAAACAAGGCTTTAAGGCCGGTCAGCGCCCAGCGATGGGGGCGTTGCTCATCTCGAATGTCGCCGCTCATTGGTCGAGCAACTGCCAGTTTCAGGCCTACGCTGCAAAAATCTCTTTCACGTTCCGCGATCGCCCGCACCTGGGCATCCTGATGTCGGGCGCAGGCGATTCCGGCCAGAACCTATCTGACTGAGCAGCCCACCGGTTCTGGCAGAGTTCGGCTCGGGGCCGACCGCGCAGGCTTGTGGAACGCGGCAAGGTCGACGCGAAAATGCTTGCTCCAAGAAGCAGGCGCTGCTCATGCCTTTTGCCTGCCCGATCGGCAGGTGGTGCTGACCGTCTGAAGCAGAGAAACCGTTGCGGCAAAGCAAAAGGGCGCGGATTGTCGCGCCTTTTTGACTTCCTTGAACCAGCCCTAATGCCGATACTGCTGGATGCGCGTCGTGCGCAGGCCGGCAAGGCCATATTCATCGATCGACGCCTGCCAGGACAGGAATTCCTCGGTGGTCAGCTTGTAGCGCTGGCATGCCTCCTCGAGGCTCAAAAGCCCGCCGCGCACCGCCGCCACCACTTCGGCCTTGCGCCGGATAACCCAGCGACGTGTGTTCGTCGGCGGCAGATCGGCAATCGTAAGGGGGCTGCCGTCAGGCCCGATAACATATTTGACGCGCGGTCTAACAAGATCGGTCATCGTACTCTCTACTAAAAACTCAAAGACCCAATCCCCACCACATTACCGCCACAGCTTTAAAATTTGCCTAAGCGATCCCTAATAGCTAGGTAAGGATCATGAACGCCGCGTTAGTCTTTTCGTCGGCATTTGAGGCATCTGCCCAGCAAGCGCCCGAATCCGTTCAAAAAAATCGGCCGGTTCGCGAAGCTGGCGCACCCGGAAAGCTTGACCTATATTCCGGCCATTGGCATTCAGCGCCGTCATCCAGGCGCCGTGCAGAACGAAAGAACCATGAACAGCCTCGACCTTCCCGGACGCCCCGAAGAGACCCGCATCGTTGTCGCCATGTCGGGCGGCGTCGATTCGTCGGTCGTTGCCGGCCTTTTGAAGCATGAAGGCTATGATGTCGTCGGCGTCACGCTGCAGCTCTACGACCATGGCGCGGCAACGCACCGGGCCGGCTCGTGCTGCGCCGGCCAGGACATCGACGATGCCCGCCGCGTCTCCGAGACGCTCGGCATTCCGCATTATGTGCTCAATTACGAGGAGCGCTTCCGCAAGGCGGTAATCGACCCCTTCGCCGAGAGCTATGTGGCCGGCGAAACGCCGATCCCTTGCGTTTCCTGCAACCAGACGGTGAAATTCGCCGACCTCCTGGCGACCGCCAAGGAACTCGGCGCCGAGGCGCTGGCCACCGGCCATTACATCCGCTCCGGCGCCAACGGCGCCCATCGCGCGCTGTACCGGCCGGTCGACGCGGATCGCGACCAGAGCTATTTCCTGTTCGCCACCACACAGGCGCAGATCGACTACCTCCGCTTTCCGCTCGGCGGCCTGTCGAAGCCGCAGGTTCGCGCCATCGCCGAGGAAATGGGCCTGACGGTCGCTGCCAAGCAGGACAGCCAGGACATCTGCTTCGTGCCGCAGGGCAAGTACTCCGATATCATCGCCAAGCTGAAGCCGACTGCTGCCAATCCGGGCGACATCGTCCATATCGACGGCCGCGTGCTCGGCCGCCATGAAGGTATTTTGCGCTACACGATCGGTCAGCGCCGCGGCATCGGCATTGCCTCGGGCGAGCCGCTCTACGTCGTCCATCTGGACGCCGACCGGGCCCGCGTCGTCGTTGGCCCGCGCGAGGCGCTGGAAACCCACAAGATCTATTTGCGCGACATGAACTGGCTGGGCGACGCTGCGCTGTCAGATATCCCGGCCGCCGGGCTGGAGCTTTTCGCCAAGGTCCGCTCGACACGCCCGCCACGCCCGGCTGTGCTGCGTCACAACGTCGGCATCACTTCGGTGGAACTGGTCGACGGCGAGTCCGGTATCGCGCCCGGCCAGGCCTGCGTGCTCTATTCCGACGACGGCAACCAGGCCCGCGTGTTCGGCGGCGGCTTCATCGAGCGTTCCGAACGCGGCGCCGAGGCCGAGGCGATGCTGACGCGGCTGGCGGCCCGGCCGGCGCAGATTCCCGCCGAATAGACGATAATCCCGATTCTATCGGGATGGATCAGGCTCTGATACAGCCGCACGTTCTCTCAGGAAGACGATCCGGTGTGGGCAACCGTGCCAGCGGTCAGGATACGCAGCACCCTGATGGCTTCCTCGCCGCTGGTACGCGGTTCTGCCCGCGTCTCGATGCACCGGATGAAATGCTCGAGCTCTCGCGTCAGCGGCATGCCCTCGCCCACTGCCACGTAGGACGGCTCGTTGGTGGTGAAGGCCCATTGGCCGCTGTCTTGCCACACCGCGTGGCGGTAGACGGCGAGCTTGCGCTCCCACGGCTCGACATCGTCGAACACCGCCATCGCCTTAGTGCCGACCACGGTCAGCCGCCGTTCGCGGTAGGGATTGAGCCGCGACGCGAATAGGTGGCTGCGCAGACCGTTGGGAAAGCGCATGTGCAGATGCGCGAAATCGCTGAGATTGTCGAGGAGCGCAGCCCCTTCGCCACGCACCTCGATCGGCTCCGTGCCGGTGATGGCCAGGATCATCGACAGATCGTGCGGCGCCAGATCCCATAGCGCATCGTTCTCGGTGTGGAATTTGCCGAGCCCGAGCCGGTGCGAATGGATATAGCGGACCTCGCCGAGCTCGCCATTGTCGATCAGCGCCTTCAACGTCTCGAAGGCGGGATGAAAGCGCAGCACATGACCGACCATGAAGACGCGGCCATTGTCGACCGCCGCCTTCACCGAACGCTCGGCATCGGCCACCGTCAGCGCGATCGGCTTCTCCACCAGCACGTCCTTGCCGCCCTGGACGGCGCGCACCGCCATATCGGCGTGGAACTGCGGCGGCAGCGCCATCACGATGGCGTCGATGTCGCTGCGCACAAACAGCGCCTCCGGCTCGATCGCCAGGCAATCCTGCTCACTGGCGAAACCTTCGGCGCGGGCAGGGTTGACGTCCGAGACCGCGTGCAGCGCGCCGAGCGCCTTGAGGGTGCGGATGTGGTTGCTGCCCCAGTATCCGCAACCGAGGACTGCAATGCGCGGTTTCATCATTCCAACTCTAGAATTTCGTGGCCGAGACATAGCGGCGCGCCCCGCCGAACTCAACCCGGCATTTCTGTGCCCGATTATCTGCCCGGCAAAGCTTTTCGGCCATCAGAGCTACGTGCGTGCGCCTGGACACATAAAGTACGTCTCAAGTCCGTGAACCTTGGCGAAGCGACAGGATGCCATAAAGTGTGGCGCCAGACCGGCTGCATCGACACCGGCTGCATCGATGCTTGACAGGCTTGGCGTCCCAACCTTATATCCGCCCGACCTTGGCGAACGCTTCGACATGCCCTCTGATTTGAGGCGGATTTCGGGCCTTTCGCCGCCCTGGCGGGGTAGCTCAGTTGGTTAGAGCACGGGAATCATAATCCTGGGGTCGGGGGTTCAAGTCCCTCTCCCGCTACCACTTAATTCTTCCACAATGTTCTCTGCATGGACTTCGCGGCCCCGAAACCCCGCAGAACAGCAGGCCCTTCGGCCAAAAGCTGTGGAGTCGCTGTAGTGGTGAGAGCGACTCATTTGCTCTCTGTCGGCCGATATTCTCCAAAGCTGGGGAGTGCGCCTTTTTACTCCCTAGCTTTCCCCCATTGAAATCACAGGGTTGTCCGGCTCGAAAGCTGGGGGTCGTTTGGTGCAATGCCGCTATACGGAGAACACACAAAGCAAACCAACTGGTGACCAATTGGTCACCCTGCCCGGCGATGTCTGGCTTTTGGGCAAGCACCGGCTTATCTGCGGCGACAGCACCAATGCTGAGGATGTCGAGCGGGTGCTTACCGGCGTCAAGCCGCACCTGTGCGTTTGCGACCCTCCATATGGCGTCAGCTACGATCCCTCATGGCGAGAGCGGTTCGGCGATGGAGAAGGTCTCGCCAGAGGCAAGGTGCTCAATGACGACCGCGCCGACTGGCGGGAAGCATGGGCGCTGTTTCCGGGAGATGTGATGTATGTCTGGCATGGCGCCCTTCATGCCGCCACGGTCGCTTCAAGCCTTGGGGCCACCGGCTTTGCCGTCCGCGCGCAGATCATCTGGGACAAGACCCGGCTGGTCATCGGCCGCGGCGACTACCACTGGCAGCATGAGCCGGCCTGGTATGCGGTCAGGAAGGGCAGGAAGGGCCACTGGGCGGGTGATCGCAAGCAGACCACCGTCTGGGCCATTCCGCATCGAAAGTCCGACACGGGCCACGGCACGCAAAAGCCCGTCGAATGCATGCGGCGCCCCATCGAGAACAATTCCTCGCCAGGCCAGGCTGTTTACGAGCCCTTCTGCGGCTCTGGCACCACCATCATCGCTGCCGAGATGACTGGCCGCTGCTGTCATGCCATCGAACTGAACGCAGCCTATGTCGACGTCGCGGTGCTGCGCTGGCAGGCGTTTACAGGCAGCATGGCAATCCTGGAGGGCGACGGCCAGAGCTTTGCCGAGGTAAAGCTTGAGCGGATCAGGACCAGGCCATGACCACCAAGACAGCAATCCTGCAGGCCATACGCCACAAATGTCTGGACTGCTGCGTCTATCAACCCGCCGAGGTTCGGGAGTGTCCCGTCAGCACGTGCGGTTTGTGGCTGTTCAGGTTCGGGATGGACCCCGACCCAGCCGCACCCGCGGCTTCGCCAAATCCCCCGTGTACACGGACCCTTCGGGGCAAGACATGCCTATCTCGAAGGCGAGGCAGCACATCGGAAACGGAGAGAGCTGAGATGGCCCGCCCCAGCCATCAGCCCGATGCTTTTCATCGCCGCCAGGTAGAGGCGCTGGCAGGCTATGGTGTTCCGGAGGCCGAGATTGCCGGCATGGTCGGTGTCGATCCAAAGACGCTGCGCAAGCACTATAAACACGACTGGCCTTTGGCCACACCAAGGCCAATGCCAAGGTGGCGGAGAACCTCTTCCGCAAGGCAACGGGCGAAGGTCGTGAAGCGGTCATCGCCGCGATCTTCTGGCTCAAGGCACGCGGCCGCTGGAAGGAGACCTCGGTCATACGAGCACTCAGGCCTGGACGGCAAGCCGATCGAGCAGGTGCATGAGATCCGCCGCATCATCCTTCGCGCTCCGGATCCTGCAAGCTTGGGCAAGTCTCCTGCCCGCACGCCGCCAGCGAACAATCTCGTCACCTTCTGGGACGCGGACCGGGCCAAATGAACCCCGATATCGAAGCTCCTCTGGAAAACCGGCCACTGAACTCCCGGGTGGAGGCGCTGGCCGGCTTCGGGCTTAGCACGGCCGACATCGCCTGCGTGCTCGCCACAGACGAGCAGGACCTCAAGGCGACCTACGCCCATGAACTCGAGAGCGGCGCCATCAAGGCCAACGCACGGGTTGCTGAAAGCCTTTACCGCAGAGCGACCGGTGAAGGTCGCCGTCACCGCAGCAATTTTCTGGCTGAAGACCAAGGCGCGCTGGAAGGAGACCTCCATCCATGAGCTAGAAGGAAAACTGGACACATCAGTGACCTTCGTTACCACCTATGAAGACAGCAAGCTTCTGTAGGGCGGCATTGCCGACAGTAGCGATCTGTCATTCCGACTGTCGTTTTGATTTCGAGTTCGACCCAAGCCCGAAATCAAAATCAACCGAAATCACGACACTAGCGCTGGTCCAGCTTCTCCGCAGTCTCCCGCTGCTTCGATTCGATCTCGTCCAGCACTGCTTCTGGCGCGATGTCCCTCTTAATCTCGCCAACTTCTATATCGCTTACGGCTGGTTTTACATTCAACCGATCCGCTATCGAATCGACAAGCCCAATAAGCTTTGTGAGTTCGTGCTCCGTCAGCAGGCTCACCTGAAGGTCCAGATCTGCCCGCTTGTCTGCGGCAGCTGACATCCGGTTTTGGCTGATCAGTACAAAGGTCGAGAGGAATATGGCCTCGACGGAAGCTACCATAGCCAATATCACGAATGTCGGATCAAATGGCGGAGTGATCGGTATCCAGCCCAAGTTCGAGACGATCCAGCCGCCATACACGGCCAAGTGAAGGTACACGAAACGCATACTGCCCGTAAAAGAGGTAATCGCCTCAGCGATTTTCTCTTCCAAAGTTGCCTCGCTTGCTTCCTTCGCCCGGCGCTCCTCAATCGCTTGGATATTGCGTTTCAGTGCTTGGCTGAGTTCATGCGGAGGTGGCGGAGGCAACGTTGGAGAATCCATGGAACACCCGTTGGATAGCTATCGGTCCTGCCACTCTGGGCAACGTACAAAATCACGGTTATTCGACTTTGTTCCCGACTAGAGCCGCTTCACCTCGCGGATCTTAGGGCGAACAGCCCCGCTCCGCAGATCAAAACTGCGCCGAGAACGGTGGTGATCTTCGGCACCTCGTCGAAAAACAGCAGCCCCCAAAGTGGAACCCAGACGATGGCCGTGTACTCGAAGACGGCAACGTTGCCTGCTGGGGCAAGGCGATAAGCCTGGGAAAGCAATGTCATTCCGGCAGATGCGATCACACCGCAGCCGGCCATCAGCAAAGTGTCCTGGAGCGTAGGCCAGACCCATGGGCGCGTGAGGAAGGCAAGACTTGGATGATTGGCGTCTTCAAGGCCGCCCAAGCTCACAAGCGCCGCCAGCGCCGGCGCGCCGGTGAGGAAGGCCAGGTTCTGATAGAAGGTGATAACCGCGGCGACCTCGCTGTCGCCAAGCTTCCTCGCCAAGACCTGGGCCGACGAGTACAGAGCAGCAGCCAGGAGGGTCAACGCAGCTGCCCATTCGAATATAGCAAGACCCGGTTGCAGCGTTATGATGACGCCGAGCAGACCAACAATGAGCGCGATCAGGGTTGCGGTGTGAGGCCGCTCTCCGAGGAAGAGAATCCCGAGACCTGCAATGATAAGCGGGGCGACGAAAAAGAGTGCGACAGCATCGGCCAGAGGAAGCGCTGCGATCGAGAGATAATAGAAGAGGTATGCTCCAAGCGAGATTACCGCTCGGATGGCGAGCAGCCCGGCTCGCTTTGAGAAAATAGACCGTATTCTGGCGGTCGCGCCGACCAGCACCAGCAGAATGGGCAATGCGACGATTGATCGAACAGTCATCGCTTGCGTAACGGGATAGGTGTCCGAGAGGCCCTTCAGGATCACGTCCTGCAGTGAGAAGACGAGAACGCCCAGGCAGAGAAAGCCAGTGGCTGCTAGGGACTTGTTCTGCATGGGTACGTCCTAGTGAAGGGGCGCAGCTAGCTTGGCTAGGGCCGAGCTCGATAGGGCCTGCACAGCCGCACCTGTAATCCACACTGACGTGAACGTTTGTCGCGAGATTGCGTTCTGGCCGCAGACTTAGGGGCATGCTCATCGGAATTGGAAGTTGCATCCGCGCGGCTGCGCCTCTGTGGCGGGCGCGATAAGGAAGCAACGTGCTGACAAAGGATGGATATCTGCACTGGAGGAGAAAACTCGGCGCCCTGTGAAAGTGCCGCCACCGGCGTCCAGGCAGCCTTGTGTTCTCAAGCTACATTCTTCTCATATTGGGAGCGCTCAGAGACCGGCGGCTCGCTGTTTCCGCTCGAAAGTTCTCATGGCCCGATGGATGTTCCGGAGAGCTTGGCTGGAATCGTGCCAGCCTTCGAATTCGATTTGTTTGTCGGTGCCGGACACCGACGCGAGGAAAAACTGCTCGATCTCGGATCGCAGACGATCCGGAATATTCTCGCCAAGGAGAGACTCGCTATGGGCGTCTTGCTTGTGCGGGCAAAATACAAAGCGATCGTTTCTCACGGTCTCGCCGTTCTCCGTTTGCATGACACAAAGGGCCGCCAGCAGATCGCACTTGATGACAACACCGGGAGCGCTGGTGGCCTCATGGATGACCAGGCCGTCGAGGGCGTCGCCATCGTCGCCCAGTGTAGAAGGCAGAAAGCCCCAGTCGTACGGGTAGGCCAGGCCCGCTGGAAGCGGCCGCGTATATTCGAAAAGCTTCTTCTTGGGCTTGTAAGTCAACTTTGCTTCGGCGCCACGCGGTGTTTCCACGACCACCCTGATCCGACCCTTCGATGTAGTCGTAGGCAGTGTCAGATAATTCGCCACGTTTGGTCCTCGCCAGGCCATGCCAATGGCTCTAGGCTTCTCTAAGCAGCGGATGGCCGATTTGTTCCCAACGTGCCTACCCGGGTCTTCACGAAAACCGGTGCGGATTGGACGCGCAAATACACTTGGCTCATGCGAAGCCGCCAGAGAGCTTGAGATCGAGAATGCGATCCTTGGCGGCCAGGCTTCAGAAACACGCCGGTCCACCGCCCAAAGAGTTGAAGAAAGGGCCGGCGACGCAATGAGTACAGCCAGAGGTGGTGAAGCTGCGCATCAGGCATCTCTGCGGCGAGCATGGCCATATCCGACATCGTTCTATGCCGGGTATCAGCGAACGTGAAACGGCTTATTATTCGTCCCAGCCGGCGGACACGGCCCATACCCCCGCCGGTTAGGCTCGGCGGTCGGTTGCCGACTCCCGCAGCGGCTGTCGGGCGACCATCTCAGCGAGGATGCAGTGGAAGCGCCAGAGACGATCCAAAACGCCTGGGCCGGCCTTAAGCTGGTTCGCATGGCTATTGAACAGACCTGCCCGGCTGGCGTGTTGCCGAGCGAGGAAGCTGTCCTGCTGCTCTATGGTCCTGAGCCGGTCCATAAGGGCGAAGCGCTGGCCAAAGCGATAATTGAAACGGTGGAAAAAGCTGACCCGTTGCCCACCGCATTGATCCGTTACCGACCGGCTAGGGCAGCTCGATGATTTTCAGAAATGGGCCAAGAAGGCCGTCCGGACAGTCAGGGATCTGAACGCGAAGCGGCCGCCGCACAGCGATCTCTTCTGGAAGGACGAAGCAAGGGATCGCCTCCACAAGGACGGGTTGACTCAGACCACGATTATCGAACGCCTGGAAGCGTTCGGGGCGCCGGACTTTTCAACAATATCGGCCGAGATAGGACACTCCACTGTAGGGAGCGGCTGTGCAAAGCGCACAATCTACAGACGGCGGCAAGCGACACAGCGACGCATTCCCGACGGGATTGTCAGACTTGCCGCCTGGTTTCACTCTGCGGCCGGGCCGGTTCGTGGATCCAGCCGCAGCGCTTCAGGCGTCCCAGCCTGCTCGACCGGCAGTGTCCTGAACGCCTCCTTGGCAGCCTGCGATACCGGAGCGCGGCTCCTGATGCTGACCAGCGCGTATACGGCGAGCAGAGTGTGCGCGAGAGCGGTAGCGAGGAACAAGCTCTCGGGCCGCATCTCGGCCATCAGCACGGCCCCCAGCACCGGCCCGACCATCGTGCCGAAGCCATAGAACAGCAGCAGACCGCTCGACACCTTGACGAACTCCTCTGGACGGGCGCGGTCGTTGGCATGTGCCACTGCGACCGAATAGAGGGTGTAGGCCAGGGCACCGTAGGCCGCGGTGGTAACTATGACCAATGCGGCCGACCGCGGCTGGAGGACGAAGACGAGGAGCGCGAAGACGGCCGCTCCGACCGCCGCACCGGCCAGCACATGGCGGCGGTCGGTGATATCGGACAGCCGGCCCACCGGAAACTGGAGAGCGGCACCGGCGAGAACAACTGCGCTTGCCATCACTGCAATACCCGTGTTGCTGATACCGATGCGGGCACCATAGACGGCTCCGAGCGTTCCCCAGGCTCCGTTGGCAACGCCGGTCAGGAAACAGCCGATCAGGGAGAGCGGTGAAGTGGCATAGATACGTTTCAGATCGAGGGCGACATCCTCTAGCGGTTTTGGCGTCGCTGCCGATGACACTGCCGTCGGGATTAAGGCGAGGCAGAAGAAGATCCCGGCGACCATGAACAGCGACGCGTTCCTCACGTCTCCTAAGACGACGATCATCTGGCCGGCCACGAGCGAGGCATATGAGACAATCATGTAAAGGCCGAAGACGGTGCCCCGGCTCTCATTGGTCGCCTTCTCGTTTAACCAGCTCTCGACGATCATGTAAGCGCCGGCCATCACGAAGCCAGTGAAGGCGCGCAGAACAATCCATACGTACTGGTCAACCATCAGGCCGGTGAGCAGCGCGATGATTGCGCCAGAAGCCGCAAAGGTGCCGAATGCGCGGACGTGCCCGATCTGGCGGACAAGCCGAGGTGCCAAGATGCAGCCGGCGACGAAACCGCCCGCCCAGGCGGTTCCGAGTAACCCAAGGGACGCAGTCGAGAACCCCTCCGCCTGCCCGCGCAGCGGCAAGAGCAAGCCATGCAACCCTGTTGCTGCAAGCAGGAAACCCGTGCCGCGAAGAAGCGACAGGATGGGGCGGTAGCCGAGAGGTAAGAGGTAACCTAGCATCTTCCGATAGGGCACAACAGCTTTGGTGCCCCCACTAAATTGGCCGCGCCCGCCTAATGTCAACGCATGAGGCCTACATCGGTCCGCTTTCCCCCTTGAGCGGTCACTGCCGCCTCGCGATAAGAAGGTCCACTTGGGGTCAATTTACGTATAACGCTTGTGATGGCTTCTCATCCCGATCGCTCGGGAGTGCGTCTGATGGAGGAAACCGGCTGGTGCGCCCTGCTACGCTCGCCGTAACCGGAAGAATTGCATAATCAACCACTTAGAAGTTGATTCTCATTCGCCTGTGAGCAAACTGCAAACGGTGGTTTGCAGTTTGAACAGGAAACAGCAGCATGACGAGCGCGGTCGCCTACTATCGGGTCTCGACACAGCGGCAAGGACGTTCAGGCTTGGGCATCGAGGCCCAGCGTGCCGCGGTCGCCCGCTTTGCCGAGGCCGAGGGAATGATCATCCTCCAGGAGTTCACCGAGATCGAAACCGGAAAGGGCGCGGATGCTCTTGATCGACGGCCGCAATTGAATGCCGCCCTCGCCCTTGCCCGCCAGGCCAAGTGCCCGGTCGTCGTGGCCAAGCTCGACCGCCTGTCGCGAGATGTCGCCTTCATAGCCGGCCTGATGGTCCAGCGCGTTCCTTTCATCGTCGCCGAACTTGGCGCCGATGCCGATCCGTTCATGTTGCACCTTTACGCCGCGCTCGCCGAGAAAGAGCGGCGAATGATCTCGGAACGAGCCAAGGCCGCCCTCGCCTCGCGCAAGACCACTGGCATGAAACTCGGCAACCCGACCAGCACCGCTGAGGCCGCGGCGAAAGGCCGGAAGATGTCGATCGAAGAAGCCGACCGGTTTGCCCAGACCGTGCTACAACCCCCTAATTGGGTTCTGTATTCAGCAATTGCGTGAGCGACAACTAACGCAGCACAAGACTGGTTCGGCTCTCCGCTCGTAAGCTGATTGAGATAGATGTTCAGCGAACAAGGTTTCCTCCGCACCTCGATTTTTGCAACGGTTGCCGTCGCGGCCTTTGGAATTGTCTTCGGCCTGTTGTCGGGCTCGTTCTCGATCGCTTTTGACGGCGCCTATTCTCTTGGCGATGCGGGGATGACAATCCTGGCTCTTTGGGTATCCAGCCTCATTGTAAGATCGGCGAAGACCGATGCATTGTCCGGCAGGCTGCGCAATCGCTTCACGATGGGATTCTGGCATCTGGAGCCTATCGTGCTTGGCCTCAATGGCATCCTCCTTATTGCCGTTGCAAGCTACGCCCTTATCAACGGGGTAATCACCATTTTACACGGGGGCAACGAACTGCGCTTTGGCATCGCGATTGTCTATGCCGTTGTCACCCTCGCGGTCTGTCTGGCAATGGCGTTAATAGGCACGCGGGTAAATAGGAGTCTGCAGTCGGATTCTCCAGATGGATAATGACGCAGCCGGCATCGTAAAATCCGTCCCATGGCACAGTGATGACGCACATCGCGGGCCACGACTTGTTCTTCGGGGTAGACAATGGGCGCTGGGCATCTGGGTGCATCGATGCGAGTGCTCGAACCTATCGAGCGGATTTCCGAAGTGCTTTTCGGCCTTATAATGGCGCTTACCTTTACCGGCTCGATGAGCGTTGCAGGGGTGGGCCGACTGGAAGTGCGTACAATGCTGGTCGTCGCGATCGGCTGCAATCTGGCTTGGGCTCTCATCGATGCAATCATGTATCTCATGGGGTGTCTTGCCGATCGGGCAGCAGACCAGCGCACCATTGCCAAGGTGCACCAGGCTGCCACACCCGAAGAGGCACGGGCGGCAATAGCTGACAGGCTGCCTTCGCTGGTGGCGTCGGTATTGACGCCTGCCGATCTCGACAGGGTGCATTCCACGCTGTCGAAGGTCACGACGGCGAAAACGCGGGCAGGACTCAAGAGAGAGGACTGGCTAGGCGCCGCGGCTGTTTTTGTTCTGGTGTTCGGCTCTACGATGCCCATCATTGTTCCGTTCCTGCTTGTGCAGGATGCCCGAACTGCGCTTCGGATCTCAAACTCAATCGCCATTGCGATAATGCTGATCGCTGGTTACGCGTTCGGACACCTGGTAGAATACCGGCCGTGGTGGACGGCCGGTTCCATGGTTTTGCTCGGTTGCCTGTTGGTTGCGCTGACCATCGCGTTAGGCGGTTGAGGGACCGCGGCTGGTCGGCTGCACACGTGCTGTTCTGTCGGACAGATCGCAGCGGGCGAACCCGACGCTCCAACCTGCGGCATCAACACCGTGCCATGGCCTGTTTCCTCGATTGCCGTAACTTTCGCCTCGTTCCTTGTCAGGTCCACCAATTCGTGCCAATCTAGCAGCATGAGGGCGTAGATACCGGGCGACCCGCGGCCAAAGCTGCCATTCGCCACATAGCGTTGAGATCGTCAGCGCAGCGAACGCCGCCGCGACTACGATCTCTGGTTAACTTCAAATCTATAGCACCAAGACGCCAACGTTGTTAACATAGTTTATAGCCAACCGCCTGCTAGACCTCTATCAGGCTTGCAGATACGCACGGCTGCTGCTGTCGGCGTGTAGTACAATGCCGATGAAGGTCAAATTCAGGATGCATGTACCCTTCACATCACTCTATTTCTGCGATAAGCTTGAAGGTTATATCGAAGATTATCTCGAAAATTAGCTCGAATCTCACCGAAATCTTGGGCCCCAGGGTGGGTTAAGCCATGCGTGAAGTTCAAGCATTCCCAATTGCGATCATCGACGAAGACTACGAGGGCAAGAGCGCTGCCGGTCGCGGGATGCAGCAACTTGCTGCCGCGATTGAGAAAGAGGGCTTCCGCGTAGTCGCGGGCCTCACCTACAAGGACGCCCGGCGGCTTGCCCAAATCTTCAACAATGAGTCCTGCTGGCTGATCTCAGTCGACGGCTCGGAGGATGCCGAGACCCGATGGCAGGTGCTAGAAGAGGTCTTGGCGGCCAAGCGCAGTCGCAACGATCGACTGCCAATCTTCCTCTTCGGCGACGAACTCACCGCCGAGATGGTTCCGACCAGGGTCCTGAAGCACGCCAATGCCTTCATGCGGCTGTTCGAGGACTCGCCTGAGTTCATTGCGCGGGTCATCGTGCGCGCGGCGCAGCTCTACCTCGAGCGCCTTCCACCGCCGATGTTCAAGGCGCTCATGGAATACACTTTGCAGGCCAGCTACTCCTGGCACACGCCTGGTCACGGCGGTGGTGTGGCTTTCCGCAAGAGTCCGGTCGGTCTGCTCTTCTACGAGTTCTTCGGCGAAAACACCTTGCGGTCCGAT
The DNA here is from genome assembly GCF_055811455.1 of Mesorhizobium sp. WSM4845. NCBI lineage: Bacteria > Pseudomonadati > Pseudomonadota > Alphaproteobacteria > Hyphomicrobiales > Phyllobacteriaceae > Mesorhizobium > Mesorhizobium sp. WSM4845. The sequence goes on along the minus strand of NZ_JBVVQA010000002.1, from coordinate 17,968 downwards.
ATCTCCGTATCGGTCGGCAAGCTTGGATCGCTCCTGGACCACACCGGTCCCATCGCGGAGGGCGAGCGTAACGCTGCGCGAATCTTCGGAGCGGACGAGACATTGTTCGTCGTGGGCGGTACATCCACGGCCAACAAAATCGTCTGGCACGGAACCGTTAGCCGTGGCGATCTGGTTTTGTGCGACCGTAACTGTCACAAGTCGATACTGCACTCATTGATCATGACGGGTGCAACGCCGATCTATCTTGTGCCGTCCCGTAACGGCTTGGGCATCATTGGTCCGATATCCAGGGACCAGTTCACGCCACAGTCGATCAAGAAGAAGATCGCGGCGAGTGAGTTTGCCAAGGAGACCGACGGCAAGGTCCGCCTGATGGTGATGACCAACTCAACCTATGACGGTCTTTGCTACAATATCGATGCGGTAAAGCAGACCATTGGCAATTCTGTCGAGATACTTCATTTCGACGAGGCTTGGTACGCTTACGCCAATTTCCACGAATTCTACGATGGCTATCACGGCATCTCGTCGGCCAGTCCTGCGCGTTCGGCCAACGCGATCACCTTCGCAACCCACTCGACACACAAGCTGCTGGCTGCCTGGTCGCAGGCGTCCATGATCCACGTACAGCATGCCGAGAAGAAGCGGCTGGACATGGCCCGCTTCAACGACGCGTTCATGATGCACACCTCGACCTCGCCGCAATACGGCATCATTGCTTCCTGCGATGTCGCCGCGGCGATGATGGAACAACCTGCAGGCCGGGCTCTCGTGCAGGAAACTATTGAGGAGGCGCTCAGCTTCCGCCGCGCAATGGCGGCCGTCAGAAAGCAGGTCCACGGTTCATGGTGGTTCGACGTCTGGCAGCCTGATGCCATCGCTGAGCTGCCTGCCGGGACAAGGTTCGAGTGGGTCCTGAAACCAGGTGATCCTTGGCACGGCTTCGAGGGTCTGGCTGACAATCATGTACTCGTGGACCCGATCAAGGTCACCATCCTCAGCCCGGGCCTGTCGGCGAATGGCTACATGCAGGAACATGGCATCCCTGCTGCCGTGGTCGTCAAGTTCTTGTCGGCGCGACGCATCGAGATCGAAAAGACAGGACTCTATTCTTTCCTGGTGCTGTTCTCGATGGGAATCACCAAGGGCAAGTGGAGCACGCTGGTGACGGAGCTGCTCAATTTCAAGGAACTATACGATGCCAATGCGCCTCTGAAGGGTGTGCTACCGGCGCTCGTCGACGCGCATCCGGGGGCTTATGGAAAAATGGGCCTCAAGGACCTGTGCGATCAGGTTCACAAGATCTATCGCGAAGACAATCTACCCAAGGCGCAGCGCGAGATGTACACGACGTTGCCCGAGATGGCGATGCGGCCCTGCGATGCCTATGAAAGCCTCGTGCGCGGCCGTGTGGAAAGCGTTGAGATCGACGCGCTGATGGGACGAACGCTTGGCGTAATGGTGGTGCCGTACCCGCCAGGCATACCTTTGATCATGCCTGGTGAACGTATCACCGAGGCAACCAAGTCGATCTACGACTATCTGCTCTACGCTCGGGACTTCGACAAGAAGTTTCCAGGCTTTGAAACCGACATTCACGGGCTGCGCTTCGAACCTACTACGGAGGGAAGACGCTACCTGATTGACTGCATTGCGAAAGGGGTAGCCAAATGATCCCTCGTGACGTCAGATCCCCGACTGCCGCGATCCCATTCCACAAACTACTCAAGATCGTCGCGATCGTTGACGACAGCAATCCCCTGACGAAGAATTTGCTCGAGCAGATCGCAGCCGATGGCTTCGAGATCGAGATCTCTGACAGTCCCAACCGCGACGTTTCCGAGGATGCCTCCGTCGGGGCCTACATTGCATCCATCGACGGCGATCGACTCGAAGGTGCGCGCAGCCTGGCGAGGGCGGTGAGGGCAATTGGGTTCCGTACGCCGCTGTGGGCGCTGGCCGATGCGCACCAGCTCGCTGACATGGCGGTACTCATCCAGACGGGCGAGGTTGACGGCTATATCTACCTCGGTCAGCAGACCCCGGCCTTCTACGCCAAGCAGGTGGTCGCCAGCCTGCTGATGTACGGAAAGACGCTGTTGCCCCCATTCTTCGGGGGGTTGATGGCTTATGACGGCGAGGCCAACATAGCCTTCGACTGCCCGGGACATCAGGGCGGTCAGTTCTACCAGAAGTCCCCGACCGGCCAGCTGTTCTTCAAGCATTTCGGCGAGAACATCTTTCGCAACGACTTGTGCAACGCCGATGTTGATCTCGGAGATCTCCTCATTCACGAGGGCCCGGCCGTAGAAGCACAGCGCTACGCCGCACGGGTATTCGGCGCCGACAAGACCTACTTCGTCCTCAATGGCACGAGCACCTCCAACAAGATCGTGGCAAACGCCGCTCTCAAGCACGATGATCTGGTTTTGTTCGATCGCAACAATCACAAATCGCTACACCAGGGCGCACTGGTCCAGGCCGGCGCGATCCCCATCTTCCTGCCGACCGCCCGCAATTCCTTCGGCATGATCGGCGCCGTCGACTGGAATGCTTGGGACGAAGACTATCTCCGCGAGCAAATCCGCACCAATCCTCTCGTAAAGGATCCTGACCGGCACAGGGCGGAACGCCCCTTCCGGCTCGCGTGCATTCAACTCGCAACCTACGATGGCACCGTCTACAATGTCCGCAAGGTCATGGAGAAAATCGGTCATCTCTGCGACTACATCCTCTGGGACGAAGCGTGGATCGGCTACAATGCCTTCCACCCCCTTTTCGAAGACCATAGCCCCATGCGCCTGGAGGACCTTGGGCCGCAGATGGCGGGTCTTTTCTCCACTCAATCCGTTCACAAGCAGGGCGCGGGCTTCTCGCAGGCATCGCAAATCCACAAGCGCGACCAGCATATCAGCGGCCAGCGCCGGTTCATCGAGCACAAGCGGTTCAACGAATCCTTCCTGATGAACGTGTCGACGTCGCCGTTCTATCCGCTGTTCGCCTCGCTGGAGGTAAACGCGAAGGTGCACGAAGGCAAGGCCGGCGAGATGCTTTGGGATCGTTGCATCGCGCTCGGGATCGACTGCCGCAAAAAGCTGCGCGAATTCTGCCGATTCTACGAGGATAACGGCGAGGGCGACGAAGAGAAATGGTTCTTCGACCCGTTCGTACCCGACAAGGTGACGATCCGCGGTTCCGCTATAACCCCGGACGTTGAGGCTGCTCCATGGGAGAGCCTTCCCACGGACGTGCTTAAGCGCGAGCAGCAATGCTGGAATTTCCATCCGGAGGCCACGTGGCACGGCTACTCAGGCTATGTGGACGGCTATGCGATGGTCGATCCCAACAAGCTGGCGCTGGTGACGCCTGGGATTGATCGGAGGACCGGCGACTATTTGAACTTCGGCGTGCCCGCGACGGTTGTGGCCAACTATCTGCGTGAACAGCGCGTCGTGCCGGAAAAGTGCGATCTCAACAGCATACTCTTTCTCATGACACCGGCGGAGGACGAGAGCAAGCTCAACACGCTGATTGCGAAACTGGTCAAGTTCAAGAACCTATGGGATCGCGATGCGCCGCTGCCCGAGGTCCTGCCGACCGTGTGCGCGGCTAACAGCCAACGCTATGCCGGCTATACGATCCGCAAGATCTGCAATGAGATGCACGACTTCTATCGTGCGGCCAACGTCAAGGGACTTCAACTGCAATGCTTCAGGGCGTCCAGCTTCCCTGAACTCGCGATGCCTTCCAAGAAGGCTTACGAGGCGCTCGTCGCGAACGATGTCGACTATATACCTCTGGCCAACATCAAAGACCGGATATCGGCCACGCTTGCGCTGATTTACCCGCCTGGCATCGGCGTCGTCGTGCCCGGCGAACGCTGGGACGAGAGAGCCCGTCCGATGCTCGACTACTTCCTTGCTTTCGAAGAATCGTTCAATCGGTTTCCTGGATTCAACTACGAGGTTCAGGGCGTTTTCCAGGAAAAGATCGACGGCCGTATTAAGTTTCACACTTACGTGGTCCGTGAATAACGGCCAGGGCGAGGAACTGGGGAGGACTGGCTATGCCTGAACAGCCGAAACGAATGAACTTGGTCCAGCTGACCTTCATCGTCGCTGTGAATATGATGGGGTCCGGCATCATTATGCTGCCGACGAACATGGCAAAGGTTGGTGCGATATCGCTGCTGTCCTGGATTGTGACAGCAGTGGGATCGATGGCGATCGCGTACGGGTTCGCGCAGGCGGGCCTGTTTAATCAGCGTCCTGGCGGCATGTCGGCCTATGCCGAAGATGCTTACGGGAAGCCAGGCTACTTTTTGGTGTTCCTGCTCTACTTCCTTTCGCTGGCCATTGGAAACGTGGCGATTGGCATCTCCGCCGTCGGCTACCTGGCCGGCTTCTTCCCGGTGCTTTCGTCGACCCCGATAGCAACCTGCATCGGACTTATCGCACTGCTTTGGTTGACTACCGTTGCAAACTTCGGCGGCCCGAGCGTCACAGGAAGGATTGGCGCGATTACGGTCTGGGGCGTGATCATTCCAGTTGCCGGAATATCCATCATAGGCTGGTTCTGGTTCAGCTCAGAGACCTTCGCGCAGGCATGGAATCCGAACGGGCTTTCGCTCGCGGAAGGCATGGGATCGAGCATTGCCCTGACGCTATGGGCCTTTCTGGGCATGGAATCGGCCGCGCAGAATTCGGCTGCGGTGGAGAACCCGAAGCGCGACGTCCCGTTGGCATGCCTGTTCGGGACCTTGGGCGCGGCGGTAATCTATATTCTATCCACGACCGTGATCCAGGGCATCGTGCCAAACGCCGACCTAGCCCAGTCAACGGGCCCGTTCGCGCTGGCATATGCGCAGATGTTCAATCCGTTTATCGGAAACATTGTCATGGCGCTCGCAATTCTTGCCTGCCTCGGCTCGCTGCTCGGCTGGCAGTTCACGATCGCCCAGACCGGAAAGTCGGCTGCCGACGAACGCATGTTCCCCGCATTCTTTTCCCGAGTAAACAGCATGGGTGCGCCGGTCACAGGAATGATCGTTCTCGGCGTCGTGCAATCGCTGCTGGCACTGATGACGATCTCGCCTACGCTGAGCGAGCAGTTCTCGGCTCTAGTGAATCTCGCGGTTGTGACGAACGTGATTCCTTACATAATCGCTCTGTCTGCGCTCATAATGATGATGAAGACCGCCAACATTGCCGGGACAAAGTACCGGGCAAATGTCGCTGTTGTTTTAGTGGCCATGCTTTACAGCACCTATGCTCTCTACGCATCAGGGCACGAGGCTGTCATGGGCGGCATGCTGGTGACGGCGCTTACCTTTATCATTTGGGGCTTTATCGCGCCTCGCTTCGCGACCAGGCAGCGCGAGGCGGTCGAACCAACCACGGCCCCTTGACTGCCGGGGAGCAAGGCCCTCGAGAGGAGACTAAACATGCAATGCGCCCAACAGTTTTCATTGCGGCATCATAGCCACCGGCAGACCTTGCTAGTCCTGGCAGTCGCGTTTGCGTTGGGGCTTTTGTATACGGTTCCATCCCCGGCCGCCACGCTGGACCGCATCCGCGAGGCGCACAAGCTCTTGCTCGGCTACCGGCCGGACGTGCGGCCGTTCTCGTTCGCGGAGCAATCGGGTGGTCCCGCCGGCTATTCGGTTTCGTTGTGCCAAAAGATTGCCGAAGAGATCAGAGCCGAGCTCAATCTTTCTGACCTGGAGATCGAATGGGTGCCTGTGACTGTCGGGGAGGGTTTCGATCCAGTCGTGCAGGGCAAGGTCGATCTGCTGTGCGGACCGGACGCGGTCACCCTTGAGAGACGAAAGACTGTCTCGTTCTCGATTCCGATCTATCCGTCCGGAGTAGCCGCGATGCTCAGGGCGGATGCTCCCCCGGCTCTGAGGGATGTGCTGGAGGGCCGCCCTCCGTCGGGACCGATCTGGCGCGCCTCGCCGGCTCATATTCTCGAGGAGCAGACCTTTTCCGTCGTGGCCGGCACGAGCGCGGAAACCTGGCTCTCAGAGCGCCTCAAACACTTTCAGATTCCCGCGGAGGTCGTTCCAGTCGAGAGCTTCGAAGCCGGCGTGCGTGGCCTTCTGGAAGGCGCCACGGATGTCTTCTTCGGGCCCCGGCCGATCCTGGTGGAGACCACAGCGGAAATTGAAGAGAAGGACAGCTTGATGATTTTGCAGAGGTTCTTCACCCATGAGCCCGTCGCGCTCACGCTGGCAAGGAACGATGACGATTTTCGGCTGTCTGTCGATCGTTCGCTCAGCCGGCACTTCAGGTCCAGTGAGTTCCAAGACACCTACGCGAAATGGTTCGGCGCGCCGGACGAGGCGGTCCTGACTTTCTTCCTTCAAAGCGCATTGCCGGATTGATGGCGCTCGGAGACATGATCTGGTACAATAATAACACAAGGATACGCAAATGCGGTGATGCGGTATGGCTGCCGTGTTTACACCATCGTGCAGGGGCGTATTCTGGAATGGGTGGCTTGAAAACACGATTACAGGGGAACGACATGGCCGTATTTGTTCGTAACATTTCCCGTACTGTCTATGCCACAATATTCTCACGATCAATGGTTGCAATTCCTTTCATACTGCTGTCAGCAAACACGCAGGCAGTTGAGCAGGAAATCGCGCCCACAGCTCCCCCTCCGCCGCCTCTCGCGGCCACTCCGGGGGTCCCCTTCGACGTTGCGTTTGGCATCGCCTTGACGACCGACTATGTTTCGCGCGGTATAACCAACTCCAACAGCGAACCTGCAATCCAAGGCTATGTCGAGCCTAGTATCGAACTACCGACGATAGGCACGGCATATGTGAATGTGTGGTCGTCCAACGTCGACTATGGCGAAGGTTTTGAAGGAGCAGAGATCGATGTCGCCGCGGGTATCAGGCCGGAATTCGGTCCGCTGTCGCTCGATCTTGGTTACGTTCACTACTTCTATACACCGGAGCATGTTAGCCCCGATTATGGGGAAATTTTCGCTAAGGCCGACTACAACGTCGAAGACATGTTCACTATTGGCGGCCGCGTATTTTTTGCTCCCGACTTCAACCAGAGTGGAAATACAGCTACCTGGGTTGCCGGCGGCGTGAGGGTACCTTTGCCGCATGACTTCTCGGCGTATGCTGGCATCGGCTACCAGTTCATCGATGATCCCGACGCATTCGAGCAACTCGCATGGATGGCCGGCATCTCGTACAGCTGGAAATCGCTGACCCTCGATGTTCGTTACTGGGGCACCGATCTTTCCGACGAGGGCTGCACGGCTCGTAGCGGCTTCTCCGATGGTTGCGATGACAGGGTGGTGGCGACCATTTCCTTCGATACGAGCTGGTCGGCGGTGAGGGACTGGTTATCTGACAAGTAGCCTGTCTGCTTTGACAGAGGCCTAGCAAGTCGCAGTTTTGGCGGCATCTGGGTAAGCGGAATCGACAACACGTCGAAACAGTCAACGCGGTTGGATGAGCGGAACTTCGAGGTTCCAGGCAGGCCCGAGCGAAGGGCGATCATCGTACTTCAAGGTCTTTGAACCGGCACTGTGACCACTGCTAGCAGGGATTGAGCGCTTCCTTGACAACGCAAGCACCGGACCCGACCAAAAGTGCACCTGCCGCAGGGCCTGCAGTTGCTGTGGCGGAGCACGGTCTCACGACTGGAAAAAGCCTTGGTATGGCGGCGTGTACGGCTATCGTGGTCGGCAACATGGTCGGGTCGGGCTTCTATCTGTCGCCAGCGGCCCTCGCTCCCTATGGCAACCTCGCCATTGTCATCTGGATCGTGATGGGTGCAGGAGCGATCTGCCTCGGCCTGACCTTCGCGAAACTGGCGCGATTGGCGCCCGCAACCGGCGGACCCTACGCTTACACCCGCTTGGCTTACGGCGACTTCCCTGGCTTTCTGGTTGCTTGGGGTTATTGGATATCGATCTGGGCGTCACTGCCAGTAATCGCCATTGCCCTAGCCGGTTCGGTCGTCGACCTGTTCCCGATTCTGCGGGGGAGGACGATGATCGTTGTCTTTACCCTCGGTGCGATCTGGGTTGTGGTCCTGATCAATCTGCGAGGTGTCAAAGCTGCCGGCCTCGTGTCTCAGGTAATGACTTACGCCAAGCTGGTGCCGTTCGGTGCAGTAGCTGTTATTGGTCTGCTCTACATAGACACGTCGCATTTCAGCGAGTTCAATCCGAGCGGCCAACCGTTGCTGCAAGCCACTGCCGCGCTGGCGCCGCTGACCATGTTCGCCTTCCTTGGGCTTGAATCTGCGACCGTCCCGGCTGGCGACGTTCGCAATCCCGAGCGCACGATTCCTCGTTCGACGGTGCTGGGAATTGTGATCGCGGCGACCCTCTACGTGTTCGGAACGATTGTGGTGATGGGCGTGTTGCCGCGGCACGAACTCGTCCATTCGCTCTCGCCGTTCTCCGATGCAGCCCGAGCGATGTGGGGGCCTGCAGGCGAGATTTCGATCTCCATCGCCGTGATCCTGTCATCTATCGGCGCCCTTAATGGCTGGACCTTGCTGATGGGGCAGGTGCCGATGGCGGCAGCGCGCGATGGGCTATTCCCACCCTTGTTCGGCAACCTTTCGCAGCAAAACGTGCCGGCGATCGGAATCGTGGTCTCGGCCGTGTTGGCGACGCTGCTCATTCTCGTTCAGGCCATAGGCGCGGAGGGCTTCTCGGCGTTCTACAATCTGGTCGTCGGCTTGAGCACGATGGCTGCAGTCGTCCCTTACGCGTTCTGCGCACTAGCCGGCAGCCTGGTTTCAGCTCGCGTCAGCGGCGGCGTGCATGTTCCCCGTGTGACGATCGTCGAGATCGTAGCCTTCCTATTCGCCATCTTCACGCTCTACGGCTGCGGGGCAGAGCCCGTTCTTTACGGACTGGTGCTCTTGCTGTTGGGCATTCCTGTGTTTGTCTGGCAACGACGGCGCACAGGCGCGATTGCCATGTAGGAACAGATTGTAGAATGTATGAGCTTGCGAGACATCTTTTCTTCAACGGCGAACGCGCTGGTGTTTTCGAACGTTCTGGCCTCGATCCTCGTCGCGATGAATTTTGCACAAGGGCTGGTGGGCGCGTTCAACACCATCATCCTGCTTGCGGTGATGTCGAGCCTCCTGCCCTACGCGCTCTGCTCGCTCGCCGAGCTTATGATCCTGACTCGGACTGGCCGGACAGTGGCTGGCGCCGGCGTCACCAAGGTCGCGATACTGGGCGGCGTTGGCTTCACCTATTCGCTCTGGGCGATCTACGGCGGGGGGGGCCCAAACAGTCTTTCTCGGTTCCTGCTCATTCTCGTGGGAATTCCCATTCACGTCCTGATCAAATGGCGCAATGCCCGCGCCGGAGCCCACGGGGCCGCCGGTCTCAAGTAAGGGAGGTTCGACTATGCAACTCGGTGTTCATTCGGAAATCGGCAAGCTCCGCAAAGTGATGGTGTCGCGCCCGTCGCTGGCGCACGAAAGGCTGACGCCGGGTAACTGCCACGATCTCTTGTTCGACGACGTGATCTGGGTGCAGAAGGCACGATCCGATCATGCCGACTTCGTACTCAAAATGAAGGACCGCGGCATCGAGGTTTACGACATCCAGGACCTGCTGACGGAAGTCTTCGACACGGTGCCGGAGGGTCGTAAGTTCGTTCTGGACCGGAGAATAACGGACAATCAGGTCGGTCCCACGCTCTCGCGAATCCTGCGACCATGGCTCGACGAACTGGACGGTCATGCCCTCGCGCGGCACCTGCTCGGCGGCATTGTGCGCGATGACCTACCGGCCGACATGGTGACGCCCATCATGCAAGAGGTGCTGTCAGCGAGCGAGTTTATGGTCCGGCCTGTCCCGAACGCGCTGTTCCAGCGCGACCCGTCCTGCTGGATCTATGGCGGAGTGACCTGCAATCCGATGTTCTGGCCGGCGCGCCAGCCCGAGACGCTTTATCAGCGGGCCGTCTACAAGTTCCATCCCCTTTTCACGAAGAACGAATTCGAGATCTGGTGGGGCGACAGCGACGAGGACTGGGGCAATACCAGCATGGAGGGCGGCGACGTCATGCCGATCGGCAAGGGGGTGGTGCTGATCGGCATGGGCGAGCGCACCACACGGCAGGCGGTGAACCAGGTCGCCAACCGGCTGTTCGCCAAGCAAGCCGCCGAACGCGTTATCGCCTGCGTCATGCCGAAATCGCGGGCGGCGATGCATCTCGACACGGTGTTCACCTGCCTCGATCACGACAAGGTAACCGCCTTCCGCGAGGTAGTCGATGAGATCAACTGCTTCTCGCTGCGTCCAGGCGGCGATGCCGGTCTCGAAATCCATAAGGAGAACAAGCACCTGTTCGATATCTATAAGGAGGCGCTCGGGCTCGACGACCTGCACGTCATCGGCACCGGAGGCAACGCGTTCGAGCAGGAGCGGGAGCAATGGGACGACGGCAACAACGTCGTCGCGCTCGAGCCCGGGGTCATCATCGGCTACGACCGCAACACCCACACCAACACGCTGCTGCGCCGCGCAGGCGTCGAGGTCATCACCATCGGAAGCCAGGAACTCGGCCGCGGCCGCGGCGGTGGGCACTGCATGACCTGCCCGATCCTGCGCGACCCTGCCTACTGAGCCTTCGCCAACCAATTTCAGGGAGAAACATCATGGCATTCAATCTCAAGGGCCGCAGCTACCTCAAGATTGCGGATTTCACCCAGCGCGAGATGCTCTACCTGCTCGACCTTTCGCGTGATCTCAAGCGTGCGAAGTACGCCCGTTCCGAGCAGCAGGCGCTGAAGGACAAGAACATCTGCCTGATTTTCGAGAAAACCTCGACGCGCACCCGCTGCGCGTTCGAAGTCGCCGCCCACGACCAAGGCGCCCACATCACCTATCTCGATCCGGGCGGCAGCCAGATCGGCCACAAAGAATCCATGAAGGACACCGCCCGCGTCCTCGGGCGCATGTTCGATGCCATCGAGTACCGCGGCTCCGGTCAGGGATTGGTCGAGGAGCTTGCCCAATACGCCGGCGTGCCGGTCTATAACGGCCTGACCGACGACTGGCACCCCACCCAGATGCTCGCCGATATGCTGACCATGGTCGAGCATGCCGACAAGCCGCGTACCCAGATCTCGTATGCTTTCCTAGGCGACGCACGCAACAATATGGGCAATTCGCTGCTGATGTTGGGCGCGATCATGGGCTGCGACGTGCGCATGGTGGCTCCGAAGGAGAACCAACCGCATGAGGATGTGCGCGAGATGGCGGCCAAGCGCGCCGCCGAGACCGGCGCACGCATCACCATCACCGACGACGTGGCGAAAGGCGTTAAGGGGGTCGACTTTGTGCACACCGACGTCTGGGTGTCGATGGGAGAGGCAAAGGAAGTCTGGAAGAGTCGGATCGAGCTGCTGACGCCGTACCAGGTCAACATGAAGGTGATGAAGGCGACCGGCAACGCGAACGCGAAGTTCATGCACTGCCTGCCGGCCTTCCACAACACCGACACCAAGGTCGGCAAAGAAATGGCCGAGAAGTTCGGTATCACCGAAATGGAGGTAACTGAGGAAGTATTCGAGAGCCCGATGAACATCGCCTTCGAGCAGGCGGAAAACCGCATGCATACGATCAAGGCGATCCTTGTCGCCACGCTGGGGGCCTGAGCCATGGGACGCGTGGTGGTAGCACTCGGCGGCAACGCGCTTTTGAAACGCGGCGAGGACATGACCGCCACGAATCAACGCAAGAATGCCAAGGTCGCAGCCGAAGCCTTGGCGCCGCTATGCCTGGTGCACGAGACCGTCATCACTCACGGAAACGGCCCGCAGGTCGGACTGTTAGCCCTCCAGGAGATCGCTTACGAGGGCGAAGACTCTCCGTTGGATGTGCTCGGGGCAGAGACCGAGGGCATGATCGGCTACATGGTCGAACAGGAACTCGGCAACATCCTGCCGTTCGAAAAGCCGATCGCTACGATTCTGACCATGGTCGAGGTCAACCCCGATGATCCTGCGTTCAAGGACCCGACCAAGTTCATTGGAAAGGTTTACACCGAAGAGGAGGCGAAATCGGAGGCGGCGGCGAAAGGTTGGCAAGTCAAGCCCGACGGCAAGTATTGGCGCCGGGTCGTGGCCTCTCCGCTGCCACAGCGCATTTTCCAGCTCCGCCCGATCAAGTGGCTGCTTGAAAAGGACGCGGTGGTGATCGCCGCCGGCGGGGGCGGCATCCCGACGATGTATGAACCGGGCAAGGAGAGGCATCTGATCGGCGTCGAATGCGTGATCGACAAGGATCGTGCCTCGGCCCTGCTCGCTAAGGAAATCGGGGCGGATTTTTTCGTCGTCGCGACCGACACGGATGCTGTTTATCTCGATTGGGGCAAGCCTGGACAGCGCGCGATTCGCTCGGCTACGCCCGACGCGCTCGACGCCTACACCTTTCCTGCGGGCTCGATGGGGCCGAAAGTCGAGGCGGCGCAGGACTTCGCCCGGGTAACCGGTGGACGCGCCATCATCTGTGCCCTGCCGGATGTGCCCGCCGCGGTGCGAGGTGAAAAAGGTACTACCATCTCCGTCGATGCTGGAGACATTGTCTTCGGCTGAAGCGGGCAGTGCCGCCGCCACGGGGTACATCGGCGGCCCGACCATGTACGTTCGCAGACCGAAAAGTTCTTGCGCTTGCACTGGTCACATTCCCCGCAAATGATGGTGAAGGGAACGACGATGCGGTCTCCCTTCCTAAGCGCGCCGTTTACCCCGGATCCAACTTCCACCACCTCACCCATCATTTCGTGGCCCATAATGTCGCCTGGCAGAATTGCCGGAATGAGGTTGTGATAGAGATGCAGGTCCGAGCCGCAGATCGCGCAGCTCGTCACCTTGACGATGACGTCGCGCGGGTCCTCGATTTCGGGATCGGTAACCTCATCGCAACGTATGTCTTCTTTTCCATGCCAAACCAGCGCTCGCATGCTTAATCTCCGTAGGCCCGGTTCGCGGCGTCATGAGAGCGAGCTCGGCCGCTTTCCTTCAGGCTGCGAATTGGCTTTCCGGGGTCCAACCGCGAGGCAGCATCCATGTATCGGGTTGGATGCAGGGACACTGCCGGCTTCACTCGAACTCGCGCGCTATGCCGCTTGGCCCCTACTGGCCGGCGTGGCTGTCGCACTGGTAACCGCTATCCTGATGCGTGAAACCTACCCCGTGCAAGCGCCCGCCCCAGTACCGAACCATGTTTGACCGTGTAGTGGCCTTGCTTCGGATGATCGTGGGCTTCGCATTGCTGTGCGGGTTGGTTTTCTCTCCGACGCCTGCCGCAGCACAGAAACATCAACCGATTCGGGTGGCATCGGGGGTGCAGTATCAGTTCCTGGAGAGCTGGGATGTCGACCGGCTGAACAAAATCCTTCAAACGGACGCGCCTGGATGAAAGCGTACGCCAGGGAGGTGAGCGACGAATTTTGCAACGGTTCGACTGACTGAACGTCCGCTTCCGAGGTGAATTGGGCGGCGGGAAGGTCCGGTCAGGGTCAATTTACGTCGTAGAACGCTTGTGATGGCTTCTCATCCCCGTCGCCTAGTCCGGAGTGCGTCTGATGCAGGAAACCGGCTGGTGCGCCATGCTACGCTCGCCGTAACCGGAAGAATTGCATAATCAACCACTTAGAAGTTGATTCTCATTCGCCTGTGAGCAAACTGCAAACGGTGGTTTGCAGTTTGAACAGGAAACAGCAGCATGACGAGCGCGGTCGCCTACTATCGGGTCTCGACACAGCGGCAAGGACGTTCAGGCTTGGGCATCGAGGCCCAGCGTGCCGCGGTCGCCCGCTTTGCCGAGGCCGAGGGAATGATCATCCTCCAGGAGTTCACCGAGATCGAAACCGGAAAGGGCGCGGATGCTCTTGATCGACGGCCGCAATTGAATGCCGCCCTCGCCCTTGCCCGCCAGGCCAAGTGCCCGGTCGTCGTGGCCAAGCTCGACCGCCTGTCGCGAGATGTCGCCTTCATAGCCGGCCTGATGGTCCAGCGCGTTCCTTTCATCGTCGCCGAACTTGGCGCCGATGCCGATCCGTTCATGTTGCACCTTTACGCCGCGCTCGCCGAGAAAGAGCGGCGAATGATCTCGGAACGAGCCAAGGCCGCCCTCGCCTCGCGCAAGACCACTGGCATGAAACTCGGCAACCCGACCAGCACAGCGGAAGCTGCAGCGAGAGGTCGGAAGATCTCGATCCGGGAAGCTGACAGATTTGCCCAGACCGTGCTGCCGATCATCGCCTCCATCCAGCAGTCCGGCACCACCGGCCTGCGTGGCCTGGCCATCGCCCTGAACAATCGAGGCGTCCGAACAGCGCGCAACGGCCGATGGCAAGTTTCAAACGTGCGCAACATTTTGGCGCGGCAAGCTTCTGCAAACTTGCTTTTATAGGCGGGAATTTGCCAAGGGGGCGCCAGGACAATGGATTGAGTCGCAAGCAATTGACCGGGGGACGCAAGCGAAGCAATGCGTGCCGCTATGTTGACGGTCGATCCAAACAGATCACCCGCCCGGCGAATGACCGGCCCAGGTTCAGCGCGGCCCGCGTCAGCGGCAGGCGCGGTTCTTTTCGGCATGCCTGCAACAGCGCTCCAAGCGCCTGGATCGCTAACTCCGGCTCCGGAAACGAGAGCATCGCTTCATCCCCGATCCACTTGATCGGAGGCTCGTAGCCAGCAAGCGCCTCGCGGACCATGCTCTCGAAAATCTCGAGCACATCGATTGCCGCTGCATCTCCATAAACGTCCGCGATGGCGCTAAAGCCTGCAAGATCGATGAATGCAACCGTAGCCGAAGCGCCGGCGGAACTCTGCGTCTGGCTCAAATCCCTTTCCATGCGAAGTTATTTAACGCCGGTCGCACGGTCTCGCGAATCTCAGACGCCCAGCGGCGAGCGAGGAGGCGTCCATCTCGGCCTCAGCGTGCGCAAAGCTTGTAGCATCGCTCCAACAACCTCCGGGAACGTGCTGGCCATATCGCGGCAGAACGAAGCGTTCATTTTTGCAGAAAACCCCTTGACCTTCCAGTAACTGGAACCGCGGCGTTCGAACAGCGCGCAATGGCCGATGGCAGGTGTCGAACGTGCGCAACATTTTGGGGCGGCAAGCTTCTGCGAACCAAAGGTTCGTCCCATGCGCCGTGGCGGCCGACGCTACCGGTAAATATCTGGGTCTTGGCCTTCTACACTTCGTCTGCGGGGTGATCGGATCACTGCGGCTGTTAGAGTTGCGTCCGGGAAACGACAACAATCACCGTTGAAAGACAAGCAGTGCGACGGCGAGGCATGGGGAACCAGAACAACCGCGATCTGCAAAAGCGGCCATTTCGCTGAGCAGTTGCCTTCATGCCGGCGAAACGCATGCGCCTGGTGTTCAGTGCGAACAATAGCCCGCGTCCCACGAGGAAAGGACGCGGGCCGATCGGTGCATCTCCGATCTGCAGCCCATCGTTGGGAGGGAACAAGATTGCTGCACTTCCCGAACATTCATCTCAAGCATGTGTTCCAGAGAAAGCGAAATATGCCTGGAAAGTTTGCGCCATTGATCGCAACAAAACCCTCCCGCCGGCGTTCCGGTTCAATCCAAGTGCAAAAGGCTCACCATGGGCGAGGAAGAAAAGTCCGACCGCGACCGAATGACGGATTTCCAGGCGCAGTTCCTCGCCAAGGAAGCCGGAATAACTGAAGCTCAAGCGCGCGAGCTGATCGAGTTGATCGGCACCGATCGGGCATCACTACTTCGGGAAGCTCGGCTACTGAAAAGCCGGCTGAAGCCGCCGGACTCTTAGGAGCATTCACAATGCTATCCATATGGGACAATTTTGAATAGAAGCGGCTCGATTGAATGAGGGTCGCGCGCGAGCAGATATCGATGATCTTCGCCAGACGATAAACGATACCCGCCGCCTAATACTGGCACCCGTAAGCTGTTGGGTCGCATTGCCGCAGACGATACGCTGAGCAGTAATCAAGCGCCTAAAATCCCGCACCCCAAATCGCACAGCATTCCACGCTCGACCTTTGCACATCGGCCGTCGATTCACGCGGCCTGCGGAGAGGACCGCGGCTGATTGTAGGGCGCAGGTGCAGCGTGCCATCTACGACTTCTTGGTCTTCGAATTCCTCTTCGGTTTCGGTGCCGATGCAGCAGGGAGAGCAGTCTCGGCTTTAAGTCGTTGCTCCCGCAGCCGAGCCGTCTTTGCGTCTCGTGCGACGCGCTCAATGTCTGTTAATGCCCGCGCAGCATCCGACGTGCGCTCCTGTCGGTCGTATTTTTCTTTATCGGTTAAGCCTTGCCTTTCCCGCATTGTTGTACCTCGATCTTGTACGGCGCTTTTGTTGGCGCCCGAACGATTGTCGCCAGATCGTGTTCCCCCCAGACAACAAAAAGCCCGCCACACCTTTCGGCACGGCGGGCTATCAGTCGTTTGCACAGGGCGGGCGGGGATCGTAAGAAAATCCTACGCGCGCCGGCTGCGCTGCGTCCACCAATCGGCAGTTGGAATGTTTCAACAGCTTGCCGTCATCCCGCATCCTTGCCGGCCGCAACCTGACGGTACCGGAACTGATTCCGGATGTGCTCGTTGAAATAGCGGCCTTTCGCAAAGGCGGCTTTGAACGCGGCGAAGGTCTCCGGCGGCACTTCCTCAAATTCGTATCGTTTGCCGCTGGCGACGAACCACACCGAGAGGATTCTGCTGTCGGGATCGTAGGCCATTTTTCGTATCGAGGTCGATGGCATGATATGGCTCGATCAAAAGTCTTCAACGATCGCAGAGCCTGTCACGTTCCTTCGCGGTATTGCTCCCGAGCAGCGCACGAGGATTTTCTCCGGCCACCTAACGCATCGCGGCATCGCAAGCGCGGCAGCGGGCGCGGTCTTCCGGGTCTCTCTTTTCTACACCGGCAGCGAACTTCAACCTTCCAATCGCTTCGACCGCTTGGGCTAGGCGCTGTTGAATAGCCAATTCGACCCTCATACATAGGCGATCACACCTATCCGAGTTCAGCAGGAAGCGCAGCGATGCTGATGATCGCGAGTTTGGCCCTGGTGGATCGGCCTTTTGCAGCCGGAGCGGGAATGTTCTTGTTCGCCCCACGTTTCGGCGCGAAGATCTGGTACAGGCGTTGATCACGAACCGCCAGTTCTTTGCCCGAGACGCCTGCGTTGTCGCTCGCGATATGATTGGCGCCACGCTTCTTGTGCACGGCGTGGGCGGGATCGTCGTCGAAACGGAAGCCTATCGCGCCGATGACCCAGCCTCACACAGTTTTGGCGGTCGGACTTCGCGAAACAGCGCGATGTTCGGCGCCCCAGGAAGCGCATACGTCTATCGCTCCTATGGTCTGCATTGGTGCCTGAATGCCGTCTGTCTTCCCGGAAGTGCTGTCCTTGTGCGCGCAATCGAACCGCAATCAAAGCTCGACCTGATGCGGGCCAAACGCGGCGTTGATGACCTTCGATTTCTTTGTTCGGGCCCGGGTCGCGTTTGCCAAGCGCTCGCTGTCGATGCATCTTATGACGGGCTGCCACTGGACCAGCTTCCGTTCCAGTTCAAGCAGCCGCCAGAAGCCAGAGCCAGCTCCATCTTGGCGGGACGCCGGATCGGCATCTCCAAGGCTGTCGATGTCGAGTGGCGGTTCGGACTGGCAGGCTCGTTGTACTTGAGCCGCAAGTTTTAAGTTGCGTCTGCACGAGTAATTGCCTGGTGACGAGTTCGGGTAATCAGCAAAGTGCAGGGTCCCTACGCGACGCTAGTTTGGCCCGCGATTTCGTCTAGCTTCAATCAGGAGGCGATGGAGCCTAGCTTTCAAGTGATGGTCGGTTGCATGCTGGAGCGGCTGGACGCCAAGAGGCACCAGCTCCCGACCGCCCACGCCCAGAATCCCCGCCGGCCGGCCGCGCCAAAGTTAAAACGCAATCAGCCG